>JBKJUA010000284.1:0-3246 GCA_046590305.1 Bradyrhizobium sp. | reverse complement strand
ACGCAACAAACGGTCCATCGAAACCACCAAACAGAGCGATCCCAACGAAGCTGGCGTAGCGGCCATCACAGCCAGCGAAAGCGGGGATCGACCGGTCCCCGCGTGCCGCCATCACAGCATAATAGCGATGGCGCGATGGCGCTAGTGCGTTGTACACAAAGCGGATATTCGGAATTATCCCGTTCACGCAGATGCGCTATCTGTGCGCTTCCATTCGCGTCATAATCGGCTAAAAGGTGACCGCTGCCACCCGTGCCGGATTTGGGACGCTGGAAAGCCAATTCCGCATCTGGAGAACTCTGAGAATGTTGAGCCGAGCGCTCAGTTTAGCGACGGTGACGCTTCTGATCGGTTGTCTCGCGGCGATCCCGGTGCGGGCGCAGAATCTCGATGCCGGCAAGAGCCCTGCCCAGATTTTTTCAGGCACCTGCAGCGCTTGCCACAAGGGTGCGCGGGGTCTGCTGAAGACGGTGCCGCCCGGGTCCTTGCAGGGGTTTTTGCGCCAGCATTATACCACCTCCAGCGAGATGGCCTCGCAGCTCAGCGCCTTCCTGATTGCCAACGGTGCGACCGATAACCGTGGTGCCAAGCCGACGCAGCAGGCAAAGGACGCGAAGCCCGCAGCCCCCGAGCAGCTCGACCGCTTCGGCCGGCCGATACGCCAGGCGCCGCCGCAGGAGGCCGCCAGGCCCGAAGCGGAGCCGCAACAGGCCGCGATCGCTCCCGGTCCCGAAGGCCGCAAATCGACCGCCAAGCAGAAGCTGGGCAAGCAGTCGCCCAAGGCCGATGCCACCAAGGATGAGCCGGCAAAGACCGAGACAGCGAAAGAGGATACGCCGAAGAGCGAAACTGCCAAGGAAGCTGGCAAGGAAGCCACCCAGGAAGACGCCGCCAGGCCGCCGGGCGAGGTCAAGCCTGACAGCGCGACGTCCGACACCGCGAAGCTCGATGCGCCGAAGGAGAACGGCGAACGCCCGGCGCTGCGGCCCGATCCGGTCCCGCCGGTCACCCCCGCGCCATCGATGTCGGCTGCCATCTCCAGCGGCACATCGGAGCCGTTGGCCACGCTTGCGCCGCCGCTGACAATGCTGCCGCCTCCGCCGGCCGTGACGGCTTCCGGCCCACCATTGCCGCCGGTCCCTCCCGCGGGACCGCCTGCGCCTCCGATCTCCCAATAGACCTTCCGCAGGACCCCAGTTCCGCTCCCGTTGTCGGCAAGAATCCCACGCTTGATCGCAAGCCCGGCCTGAGGCCGGGCTTGGTGGTGCATAATGGTACGGCGCCGGCGTTACTTGTCGGAAGCGGATTCTTCCTGCGGTTCGTCGTCGCGGCGGGCTTCCGGATCGAAGAATTCGCCGGCGGCGGCGAGCGCTTCGGCAGCCGCGTCCTGATCTTCCTGACGCGTCGAGATGTCTTCACCGCGGTTGATGCGCTCGGCCTCGTCGGCGCTGCGTGCGACCGTCACGCTGACGGCGACTTCGACTTCCGGATGCACGGCGATGGCGATGTTGTGCTTGCCGATGGTCTTGATCGGCGCGTCCAGCATCACCTGGCCGCGGCTGATGGTGACGCCGTCCGCCTCGAACGATGCGATGATGTCGCGAACCGTGACCGATCCGAACAGCTGGCCGGTCTCGGAAGCCTGGCGCAGCACGACGACGTTGCGGCCGTCGATCTTCTCGGCGACCTTGGTGGCCTCGCCCTTGGCCTGCAGGTTGCGGACCTCGAGATCGGCCTTCATGCCGTCGAACTTGGCGCGGTTATCCGCGGTGGCGCGCAGCGCCTTGTTGCGCTTCAAGAGAAAATTGCGGGCATAGCCGTCCCTGACGCGGACGACTTCACCCATCTGGCCAAGCTTGGCGACGCGCTCCAGCAAAATGACTTCCATGTTCGTTCTCCTTGTTGGTGATGAAGGTTGTGAAGTTGACGTAAAGTGTAGATTTCAGGATACGGGCAGCGGCGGCGGCCTCTTGTTATGCAGAAATCGCTGGCGAAATCCGAAGATGGCGTCGGCAATACCGAGCGCCGCCATCGCCACGATGAGCCAGCCGCCGGACACCACCACCATGGTGTAGGTGCAGGCCAGCCAGATCCCGCGGCCCTTTAGACCCACCGTCAGGGTGTGCAGCACGGCGAAGCCGATCAGGGCGTAGGCCAGCAGCAACACCGCAGTGACGGCGTGGGCCAGCATCGCAAGCAGTCCACTCGTAAAGCAGAATGCGATGGCGGCCGACAATGCCGCGAGCGTCATTGGCGGCAGCTCGGTGCTTCTCAGATCGGGCCATGAGCGACGCAATCGTCCCGATGTCGCTGCGATCCGGGCGGCCAGCCAGAAGTTGAGCATCAGCATGGTCATGGCGCTGATGGCGAAGGCCGCGGGCAGGATCATCAAGGCGACATCGATCCGTTGCTGGATTTCGGCACCCGAAGCCGCGCCGCGGGGGCCGAAAACGCGCAGCAGGGCCGCTCGCAGGATCTCGGTGATGGTGGCCGCGTCGGTGCCCAGCGTGAGCAGGGTCGCCATGGTGGACAACGTGCCAAAACCCGCGAGCCAGAGCAGAAGGCGGCCGATCGGATACCACTCCATCGCCGGCGGGGCCGGCGCCGCGCCTTCGTTCGATTCGGCATCGGCAACGGGCCGACCCAGCAAAGCGAGGTGCCCGAGCCACCAGGCAGGCAGCGCCATCATGACGACGAAGGGGATGCAAATGGGCAGGCCGAAGATCGCCCCGAGGCCGATGGCCGCGCCGATACCGCCGATCGTGGCGGCAAGCGGTCCCCATCCAAGCCCTGCCACCATCAAAGGCAACGGGGTGAAGTAAAGCAGCAACAGCGCGATCAGCGCGCCCGAGATGATCGAGGCGAACATCAGCGCCGAGGCAAAGCCGGCAGCAATGGCGATGAGAATCATGGTCATCAGCTGTCCCGCTCCCTTCGAGCGGTTAGAGGTTCCCTGGAGAACCCCAACCATCGGCGACCGGACGACCCGGAAGCCTTATGAAGATGTTCGATCCGCGGCGCGGACGCCGCGGATCGAAGAGTTGTTACCTGATCACGTAGGGCAGCAAGCCGAGGAACCGCGAGCGCTTGATGGCGCGGGCGAGTTCACGCTGCTTCTTGGCGGAGACCGCGGTGATGCGGCTCGGCACGATCTTGCCGCGCTCGGAAACGTAACGCATCAGCAGCTTGGAATCCTTGTAGTCGATCTTCGGCGCATTCGGACCCGTGAACGGGCAGGTCTTGCGG
>JBKJUA010000265.1:0-4752 GCA_046590305.1 Bradyrhizobium sp. | reverse complement strand
ATGACCGCAAGCTTGACACCGACGTCGGGGGTGTCAGAACAACACGATTTCGCCATCCGCTTCCGGCGCTCTGGTCAAGCGCGCCATCCGCGTCCATCGCCTCCCCGTCCCGCACTGGTGACCTTGCAATGCCCCTCTGAGTGGGACGGGATGGGAAATCATATAGCCTGATTTTCGATTCCGATAAACAGAAATATTTTTTAGTGAGGGGCTTGACACGAATTCTGATAAATCGAAGTGATTTGCCCGTCGGGTCGATTTGTTGAATTGGCTCGACAAAATCGCCTCTGTGGCGCGTCGGCGCCTGCCGCCTTGATCCCGTTCGTTTGGAAAAAGCCAGCCCATCGGGCAAGACATCTGAGCCGCAGATTGCTCTATCGCACGTTGCGCGACCCGTTGGCTCGAAACGACAGTGGCAGGCTACACCACTATTTCAGCGTCGCGGTCAGCGCTTCCGAAAATGCTTCGTCGGTGCGGTCGAGCCGCAGCGGGGTCACCGAAACATAGCGCGCCGCCAATGCGGCGAGGTCGGTGCCTTCGGCCGGCGTGTCCAGCATGGCCGCGCGTTCGAAGCCGATCCAGAAATAGGGATTGCCGCGGCCGTCGCGGCGCTGGTCGACCTTGAGAAAACCGAGGTTACGCTTGCCCTGCCGGGTCACGCGCACGCCCCTCACCTCCTCCGGCGCACAGGCCGGGAAGTTGACGTTGATCACGGTGTTCCTGGGCACGCCGGCGGCGATCACCTTGCGCAGGATTTGCGGGCCGAATTTCACCGCGGTTTCCCACAGCGGCTTGTCGCGTGTTTCCAGGCTGAATTCCTGGCTCAGCGCGAACGACGGCAATCCCAGAATGGTGCCTTCCAGGGCCCCTGCGATGGTGCCGGAGTAAACGACGTCCTCGGCGACGTTGCGGCCCTTGTTGACACCCGACAGCACGAGATCCGGTCTTGTTTCGCCGAGGATGTGGCGCGCGCCCATGATCACGCAATCGGTCGGCGTGCCGCGCACTGCAAAGTGTCGCGGGCCGACTTCGCGCAACCGCAATGGATCGTTCAGCGACAGCGAATGCGACACGCCGGACTGATCGAGCTCCGGCGCCACCACCCAGACGTCCTCGGACAGCGCGCGCGCGATCTCCTCGACGATTTTCAGGCCGGGCGCGTGGATTCCGTCGTCATTGGTGCAGAGAATTCGCATCCGCCTGAACGCCCTTTTCGATCAATTGCCTCGCGGTCAATAGGCCGTGTCTTATCCGGCTATCGCCGCCGAGGCAAACCCGGCCAATTCAGGGAGTTGTATTTCTGCCGCGCGGAATGAAGCGGGTGATCGGAATGGCGATCGGTCGGGACGCTTGCGCCGTTCAATCAAGGGACCGTGTGAGGTGCGATCATCCCTCTCGGCCCAGCAAATTACTCGTCTTCCCTGATTTGCGGTTTGTCGCGCAGCACCGCGTCCAGCAACGAGCGATGAACCTGGATCGTGCCGTTATAGTCGATGTAACCCTTTTTCCTGAACTGGTTCATGAAGAAACTGACGCGGGACCGGGTGGTGCCGATCATTTCCGCAAGGGTTTCCTGACTGAGATTGATCGCGATCGGCTGCGCGCCGCCATCCTCGCCGAAATTGGCGAGCACCAGCAGCAAGCGCGCCAGCCGCCTTTCGCTGGAATTGAACAGCTGGTCGATCAGGTCGTCTTCGATCCGGCTGTTCCGGGACAGCAGATAGGCGATGAAGAACGTGGCAAACTTCGGCTCCGAAGCGAGCGTCGCGAGCATGGCCTCGTTGGTGATCGACGTAATCAGGCAATCTTCCATGGCATGGCTGGTTGTGGTGCGTATCGCCGTCCCCTTGAGGGCTGCCTCGCCGAAGAACTTTCCTTCCGCGAAAATCCCGACCACCGCTTCCTTGCCATGCTCGGACAAGACCGTGACCTTGACCTTGCCCTTGTGAATGAAAAACACGGCGCCGGCGACATCGCCCTGGCTGAAGATCTTCTGGTTTTTCTCGTATCGCTCGATCGCTCGTCCCGGCGCGGCCCGGCCAAGAAACGCTTTCGGATCGAAGTCGCCTTGGGGATTCCGAACGTGCGGCGCGACGAGCATGGTGTTGGTCCTCTGGGCGGGAGCACAACACTCTCAGTCACCGGCGGAAGCCTGGGGCGGCGCGGCGATGCCCCCATCCTACTCCTGTTATGTCGGGCAAGCGACTTAAATTTCAACCGTAAATGGTAAGCTGTTCCGGATATCGACAAAATAGCGACATTTGCAGCCGGAAGTGGCCCGCAGACGGAGAATCGCCGAGCCGTCTGATTAAGTAAAGTCGGGAACCGCTCCCTGAACCTCGGAATGGCGAACCGGTCGGCCGTCGCGCGTAGCCGGATCAGTAGCGCGCAATCACGCGCACTGGTTTTGCGCAAGCGGCGACTTCACGTTGGCGCCTTGAGCTCACCGGCCAGCCAGCCCAGCGCGCCTGACGTCAGCGGATCGCGCTCTACCACCGTCGTTTGAACCCGGCCGCACTTCTGGCACTCGAAGCTGTGGTAGTCGAAGCCGGTGGGTCCCTGCTCCAGCTTCGACAGCAGCATGCGGTTCTGGTGGCAATTCGGGCAGCGCGGTCGCTCGATCGCGGCAGTATGCGCTGACGATACCGGCTGATATTCGGGCATGTCGTACCTGGACCGATTTGTTTTCGAATCTGCCAGGGAGCAGACGCGATGGCTGAGAATGACGCGTCCCGCGATCGAGGCTGTGGTCAAAACCGCTCACTTTGAAAAACATTGGCAATCGGAGGGTGAACGGATTGAACGGCGGCTTGCGATACTGCGATTCAAATGCCGGCCATCGCGGGACGCGCAGTTCAGGGCCCGCTATCGCCGAACGCTCGCGCGCCAGGGACGCAGGAATTTGGCCGGCCAGCGTTCGATCCGCATGGCAAATCGTGAAACCAGCGGTTTCGGCGGCTCCATCGCAGCGCCACCGTTCAAGCCCATGTTCAAGTCCAAACTCAGGGCGCTATCCTGCGGCGGCTCAGGGATTTCCCGCAGCGGCTGCGGATATCGCGCCCGCGCCACCGACAGCGCCTTGGCGAAATCCTCGCCGTTGAGCCATCCCCCGTCGTTCAGGCCTTCCGAAAGGCCGTCTTCCCACAGCCGCGAGACCTCGATGTCGAATTGGCCCTTCAGCCTTTGATCGACCGCCTGCATCCCGTAACCGGTGACGGCCCATTGCCGGCCGACCCAGTAGATATCGCGATGCAAGGCCATATCAGGTCTTCGCTTTCTTCGGGGCTCGCTTCCCCCTCGCGAAGATACCGGGCGCCGCCGTGCAGGCAACACCAGGTGCGCGGATTGTGTGCCGAAATTCGAGCCAAATTTCGAGCCAAATTTCGAGCCAAATTTCGAGCCTTGCCTATTGCTCGCGGGAGACGACCTTCACCCCGCCCATATAGGGCTGCAGCACATCAGGCACCGCGATCGAGCCGTCTTCCTGCTGGTAGGTTTCCATGACAGCGATCAGCGCGCGGCCGACCGCGGTGCCGGAGCCGTTCAGGGTGTGCACGAAGCGCGGCTTGCCGTCGGGCCCGCGGTAACGCGCGTCCATCCGCCTCGCCTGGAAATCGCCGCACAGCGAGCAGCTCGAAATTTCCCTGTAGGCACCGCCCTCACCCTGGCCCGGCATCCAGACCTCAATGTCGTAGGTTTTTTGCGCCGAGAAACCCATGTCGCCGGCGCAGAGCGTCATCACTCGGTAATGCAGGTCGAGCCGCCGCAACACTTCCTCGGCGCAGGCCAGCATCCGCTCCAGTTCGTCCTTGCCGTTTTCCGGTGCCGCGATCGAGACCAGCTCGACTTTCGTAAACTGGTGCTGCCGGATCATGCCGCGGGTATCGCGCCCGGCAGCCCCTGCCTCGGCGCGAAAACACGGCGTCAGCGCCGTCAGCCGCATCGGCAATTCCTTCTCGTCGAGAATGGATTCGCGTACGAGGTTTGTGAGCGGCACTTCGGCGGTGGGGATGAGCCCGAGCCGTTCAGTCTTTAGTTTCCCGATGGTATTTTCATCAACGACGGCCAGCAACTCTCCCTTGATTGCCCAAAACTGATCCTCTTCAAATTTAGGCAACTGTCCCGTGCCGAACATGGCGTGATCGCGCACCATCAGCGGCGGATTGATTTCGGCATAGCCATGCTCGTTGGTATGGAGATCGAGCATGAATTGTCCGATCGCGCGCTCCAGCCGCGCCAGCCCCTTCTTCAGCACGACAAAGCGCGCGCCGCTCAATTTCGCTGCCGCCTCGAAATCCATGAAGCCGAGCGCGCCGCCGATGTCGTCATGCGGTTTCGGCACGAAGGCGTAATTGCGCACCGCGCCGAACACATGGTGCTGCACGTTGCCATGCTCATCGACGCCCTCGGGCACGTCATCCAGCGGCAGGTTCGGGATCGCGGCCAATTCCCTGGCGAGTTCCTCGTCCGCGGCCTTCGCCGCAGCTTCAAGCTCCGGCATCATGGTTTTCAGCTCGGCGACCTCGGCCATCAGCGCGCTCGCGCGCGCGTCGTCTTTTGTCTTTTTGGCGTCGCCGATTTCTTTCGACGCGGCATTGCGCCGTGCCTGCATCTGCTCGGACTTCAGGATCGCCGTACGGCGTCTCTCGTCGATCGCCAGCAGCGACGCCGACAACGGCTCGAGCCCGCGCCGCTTCAGGCCGGCGTCGAAAGCCTCGGGATTGTCGCGGATCGATTTGATGTCGTGCATGG
>JBKJUA010000163.1:0-9221 GCA_046590305.1 Bradyrhizobium sp. | reverse complement strand
GGCGTAGGCGCGCGCGATGGCCAGCCGCTGCCGCATCCCGCCGGACAAATGCTTCGGATAGGAATTGGCGAAATCCGACAGGCCCATCAGCGCGAGATAGTGCTCGCAGATCTGGTCGCGCTCCGCGACAGGGACGTGATTGGCCCTGAGCTTGAGGCCGAACGCGATGTTGTCCTTGACCGTCAGCCAGGGGAAAACCCCGTATTCCTGAAAGATCACGCCGCGTTCGGGGCCCGGTCCCGTCACGGGATGGCCGTCGAACAGTACCTTGCCGCTGGTCGGCTTCTGAAAGCCGGCCAGCATGCTCATCATCGTGGTCTTGCCACAACCGGAGGGGCCGATCACCGCAATGAAGTCGCCGTCGTTGATGTCGTAGCTGACATCGTCGACGACCCTGAGCTTGCCCTTCGGCGTCGCGAATTCGAGCGAGACGCGATCGAATCTCGCGCGATGGATCGTAGAGGCCGTGCTCATGCGACGGCTCTTTCCTGCCACACCAGCAGGCGGGCGCTGATTCGGCGCAGGATCATGTCCATGATCAGGGCAATGCAGCCGATGCAGATGATGCCGACATAAATCACCTCGAGCAGGAAATAGGTCGAGGCGTTCTGGATCATGGCGCCGAGCCCGCGTTGCGCCGCGATCAGTTCGGATGCCACCAGGGTCGCCCAGGCGACGCCGAGTGCGACGCGGAGCGCGGTCAGGATGTGCGGTACGGTGAGCGGAATGATGACTTTCCGGAAGATCTCGAACTCGCCGGCGCCGAGCGTTTGCGCGACCCGGATGTAAAGCGGGGTGATTTGCGAGACGCCCTCATACATCACGATCACGCCGGCAAAGAACGAAGCGTAGAACAGGATCACGAGCTTCGCCATTTCATCGACACCGAAATAGACGATTACCAGCGGGATCAGCGCGATCGGCGGCAGCGCGCGAAAGAAATTGATCATCGGATCGGCGAAGGTGCGCGCCGGGCGGTACCAGCCGAGCAGGAAACCGACGGGAACGGCGGCGGCAATGCCGAGCATGACGCCGAGAAATACCCGCCGCGTCGAGGCGAAGACGTCGACCAGCAGGCCCTCGTTCAGCAGCAGTTCGACGAACTTGGCGGCCACCTGATGCGGCGCGGGAATCAGCGATTCATTGACGAAGCCGCTCCAGCGAACGCCATACCAGAGTGCGACCGCGCCGACCCACGGCGCCAGCCCGAGTAAAAAGCGCCTCGCGACACTTCCGTCCATTGCATTCGATCCAGCGGCAATTGCGGTTGATCCGGGCTCAGTCATATTATAAGTAAGATGACCATACAAGAGGCGGCGACACGCCGCTCGACGGGCGGTTCCGGATTGCCAGAATGACATCGCAGACCTTTGCCATCCGGACCGTCAAGGCATTCTGCTATCGCTATCCGCTGGCGACGCCGGTGGTTACGTCGTTCGGCCGGATGCTGGACCGGCCCGCGGTGTTCGTTCGCGTCGAGGATGAGGATGGTTACGTCGGCTGGGGCGAGGTCTGGGCCAACTTTCCATCTGTTGGCGCAGAGCATCGCGCGCGGCTGGTCAACGAGGTCCTGGCGCCGGCGATCGCAGGCTTTGCAGCCAGCCACCCACTCGATGTGTTCGAAACCCTGACGCAGGCGACGTCGGTGCTGGCGCTGCAATCCGGCGAGCCCGGACCATTCGCGCAGGCGATCTCCGGGATAGACCTTGCGGTCTGGGACCTCTATGCGCGCCGCCGCCAAATGCCGCTGTGGAAGCTGCTCGGCGGCCACGGCAGCCGGATCCGGGTCTACGCCAGCGGCATCAACCCGACCGGCTCGCGGCAGATCGCCGAGGCGGCCTTAAGCCGCGGACACCGTGCGTTGAAGCTTAAGGTGGGATTCGACCTCGCTGCCGACCGTTCCAATCTGGCTTCACTTCGGCAGTTGATCGGCAACGGCATGCTAGCGGCCGACGCCAATCAGGCCTGGTCGCTGGACCGGGCGCTGGAGGTCGTGCCTCAGCTTGGCGAATTCGATCTCGCATGGCTTGAAGAGCCGATCCGGGCCGACCGGCCGTGGCAGGAATGGCAGGCCTTGCGTAGGGATAGCAGCATGCCGCTCGCCGCCGGAGAAAACATCGCGAGTCGGGCAGGCTTCAAACAGGCGCTCGGCGGCGACGTGTTGCGGGTGGTACAACCCGACATCGCCAAATGGGGCGGCCTCAGTGTCTGTTCCGACATCGCGGGCGATATTATGAGATCGGGCAAGATGTTTTGTCCGCATTATCTCGGGGGTGGCATCGGCCTTCTGGCATCGGCGCATCTGCTGGCGGGGGTAGGTGGAGACGGTTTGCTGGAAATCGACTCCAACGACAATCCGCTGCGCGACCTCTTCTGTGGCGCGGTCCGCGATGTGACCGACGGCATGGTGACGCTGGGCGACGATCCAGGCCTCGGATTCGAGCCGGATCTATCGTCGGTCGAATCCTACCGGACAGCCTGATGAGGCGGGAAGCAACGCATGTCGCTTCAAGGGTATGACTACATCATCGTCGGCGCCGGATCGGCCGGCTGCGTAGTCGCGAACCGGTTGTCGGCCGACCCGTCCTGCCGCGTCCTGCTGCTGGAGGCCGGCGGATCCGATCGGAATTTCTGGCTCAAGCTGCCGGTCGGTTATTACCGGACGATCTACAACGAGCGCTTTTCGCGGCTGTTCAGGACCGAGCCGAGTGAGACCACTGGCGGTCGCGCCATCGTCTGGCCGCGCGGCCGGGTGCTCGGCGGATCGTCGTCAATTAATGGCCTGATCTTTATTCGCGGCCAGCACGAGGATTTCGACGACTGGGAGCGGCTCGGAGCCAAGGGCTGGAGCTATCGCGAACTGCTGCCGTATTTCCGCCGCTACGAACGCTACCAGGGCGGCGAGAGCCAGTATCACGGCGGGCTGGGCGAGTTCGAAGTCTCGGACCTGCGCAACAACAACGCAGCTTCAAAAGCGTGGGTCGACGCCGGCGCCGAATTCGGCCTGCCGCGCAATCCCGATTTCAACGGCGAGACAACGTTCGGCGTCGGCAGCTATCAGCTCGGGATTGGCCGGCATTGGCGCACCAGTTCGGCATCGGCCTTCCTGGCGCCGGCGGTACATCGCGCAAACCTCACCGTCATCACCGGCGCACAGGTCAGCAAGGTGACGTTTCGGGGGTCCGCCGCTGCAGGCGTTGAGTGGATCAAGGATAGCAAGGCATTCAGCGCGGCAGCCGACCGTGAAGTCATCCTGTCGGCGGGAGCGTTGCAGTCGCCGCAGATTCTCCAGCTTTCGGGCATCGGCCCGGCCGGACTGTTGCGTGGCCTCGGCATACCCATCGTGGCCGATTCACCGGAGGTGGGGCGCAATCTGCAGGATCACTATCAGGCACGGCTGATCGTGCGGCTGAAGCAGCGGATATCGCTGAACGACCAGGTCCGCAACCCCGTCGAACTGGCGAAAATGGGGTTGCAATGGATGTTCGCCGGCAGTGGTCCTCTGACCGTTGGCGCAGGTCAGGTCGGCGGCGCTGCCTGCACCGAATACGCCGTCGGCGGACGCCCCGACGTCCAGTTTAACGTGATGCCTTTGTCAGTCGACAAGCCCGGTGATCCCCTGCACAGTTATTCCGGCTTTACCGCGTCGGTTTGGCAATGCCACGGCGCATCGCGTGGACATCTCGCCATCCGCTCCAGCGATCCGTTCGACCAGCCGCGCATCGAGCCGAATTATTTTGCCGAGGAGATCGACCGCAAGACCATGGTGGCGGGCCTGCAAATGCTGCGCGAGATCTACCGGCAGAAATCGTTCAGGGATCTCTGGGATATCGAGATGGTGCCCGGCGAAGTGGGCGAAACTCCCGCCGGGTTGTGGGATTTCGCGCGGACCACCGGCGGTACCGTGTTTCACTGCGTCGGCACCTGCCGGATGGGAAGCGACGGAGCATCGGTGCTCGATCCGCAGCTGCGCGTCCGCGGCGTCGAAAGGCTGCGCGTGATCGACGCCTCGGTCATGCCGCAGATCACGTCAGCCAATACCAATGCGAGCAGCCTGATGATCGGAGAGCGAGGCGCCGCCCTCGTGATGTCGTAGAGTGCCTTTTCGCCGGGCCTTCCGCCGGCTTTCGAAATCGAGAATTTGAAATGGATTTGATTGCCGACAGCCATGTTCCGAAATACGCCCAGATCGCGGACATCTTCCGTCAGCGGGTCGCTCGCGGGATTTGGGCGCAGGGCTTGCGGCTGCCGGCCAACGAAGAACTTGCCGCCGAATTCGGCGTCTCGCGTGTCACCATCCGGCAGGCCGTCGATCTCCTGGCCCGCGACGGGATCCTCGAAGCCCGGCAAGGCCGTGGCACCTTCATCATAGGCCAGCTGAAGCAGGACCGCTGGCTGAGGGTCGAGACCACCCTGTCGGATCTCGCCGAGGTGTACCGCGACACTTCGCCTGAAATTATCAACATCTCCGAAAGCCGTACCGACGCACCCTTGATGTCAGAGGATGGCAAGCCGGCCGAGCATTACGTCTTCATGCGGCGGGTGCATTCGCGCAACAAGCGGCCCTATTGCGTGATCTCGATCTATCTCGATGAACGGATATTCCGCAAGCATCCGAAGCGCTTCCGCAAGGAGACGGTGATACCAATCCTGAAAGACATGCGCGACCCGCCGATCAGCAGCGCGCGGCAGACGCTGACGATCGGGACGGCCGATCTCGAGGTCGCAAAGCTGTTGCAGGTTCCCTTGAACTCACCGGTGGCCGAGGTCAGGCGGGTTTTCACCACCGCGGACCGGACGGTGATCTATTTGGGAGAGGTGACCTATCGCGGCGATTTCATCCGGATCGACATGGATCTGCGGCCGTAGCAGGGATCTCCGCGTCAGCGCCACATGCCGCGCATGCGGGCGCCGACGTCGATGCGCGGACCGCCCGTGGCGGAACGCGCCGCGGCTGCGGTCGCCGCCAGCGGCCAGACCGTCTTTTCGAACAGATGGAGCAACCGGTCCGGAATGAAGCGTGTCCGCGAGGCATAGACGTGGCGGTCGCCTTGCGCGCTCTGGCCGTGGGTGAAGAAGCGCTGCGGCACCATCAAATGCAGGTCGTCCCGGGCCCGGGTCATCGCGACATAGAGCAGCCGTCGCTCCTCTTCGAGCTCCGCGCTGGTGCCGGCCCCAAGGTCGGACGGCATGCAGCCGTCGACCACGTTGAGCACGTAGACCGATTTCCATTCCTGGCCCTTGGCGGAATGGATGGTCGAGAGGATCAGGTAGTCCTCGTCGAGCAACGGCACGCCGGCCTGGTCGCTGGTCGCGTCGGGCGGATCGAGCGTCAGCTCGGTGAGGAAGCGCTCGCGCGATGGATAGCCGCCAGCGATCTGCTCGAGCTGGATCAGGTCGGCGCGGCGGGTTTCGGCGTCCTCGTGGATGCGGTCGAGATGCGGCTCATACCAGAGCCGCGCGCGTTCGATGTCGGCCGGCCAGTCGGAACGGCTGATGTCGGCGATGGCGTCGATGAAATGGGTCCAGTCGTCGCCGGCGCGCGGAGGGGCGGGCGCCAGCCTGAGCGCAGCGATCGGATTGGCGCTCGCCGCCATGATATCGAGCACCTTCTGCGCCGAAGCGGGGCCGACGCCCGGGATCAGGTGCATCAATCGAAAGCCGGCGACGCGGTCGCGCGGGTTCTCGACCAACCGCAACAGCGCCAGCATGTCCTTGATGTGGGCGGCATCGAGGAATTTCAGGCCACCGAACTTGACGAAGGGGATGTTGCGCCGGGTCAGTTCGACCTCCAGCGGCCCGCTGTGGCTGGAGGTCCGAAACAGCACGGCCTGCTGCTTCAGGAGCGTGCCGGTTTCGCGGTTCTCCAGCACACGTTCGACAATGCAGCGGGCCTGATCGGCCTCGTCGCGGGTGGTAACCAGCTGAGGCTTGATGCCCGAGGTCCGGTCGGTCCACAGGTTCTTGGTGAACCGCTCGCGGGCGAGGTCGATGACGCCATTGGCGGCAGCGAGGATGGTCTGGGTCGAGCGGTAATTGCGGTCCAGTGTGATGATGTCGGCCGGCGGACTGAACTGGCCGGGAAAGTCGAGAATGTTGCGCACGGTCGCGGCGCGAAACGAATAGATCGACTGGGCGTCGTCGCCGACCACCGTCAGCCCATGGCCACCAGGCTTCAGCGCCAGCAGGATCGAGGATTGCAGCCGGTTGGTGTCCTGGTACTCATCGACCAGCACGTGGTCGAACCGGCCGCCGATATCCCGGGCAAGGCCGGCATCGTTCATCGTCTGCGCCCAATAGAGCAGCAGGTCGTCATAATCGAGCACGTTCTGCTTCTGCTTGGCTTCGACATAGGCCGCGAACAGCTGCTTCAGTTCGGCCGCCCATCCGGCGCACCAGGGGAACGAGCCGCCCAGAACCTGCTCGATCGGCGCCTCGGCGTTAACGCATCGCGAGTAGATCGAGAGACAAGTGCCCTTGGTCGGAAACCGGCTCGCGGTTTTGGAGAAGCCGAGGTCGTGCCGGATCAGGTTGATCAGGTCGGCGGAATCGTCGCGGTCGTGGATGGTGAAGGCGGGATCCAGCCCGATTTGATCCGAATAATCGCGCAGCAACCGCGCGCCGATACCGTGGAAGGTGCCGGCCCATTGCAGCGCGTCGGTCATGATGCCGGCCTTGTCGCCCAGCACCTGGCGAGCGATCCGCTCGACGCGTTTGCTCATTTCGGCGGCGGCGCGCCGCGAGAATGTCATCAGCAGAATGCGCCGGGGATCGGCACCGTTGACGATGAGATGGGCGACCCGGTGCGCCAACGTGTTGGTCTTGCCGGATCCGGCGCCGGCGATCACCAATAGCGGCGAAGCCGGCCTGCCGTCGCGCCCGGGCACAACGCCATGCTCGACGGCCCGGCGCTGCTCCGGATTGAGGCTTTCGAGGTAGTTCACCGCCGCTGGCACGTCCGAATCGCTCTCCTGATGATTCGACCGTCACTGATTCCCGCTTTGTTCGCAATGGCGCGCCAGGTTCCTGCCGGGCAGGCAGGCGGATCGTTGAGAAGATTCAATCCGATGACCGCTGTTTCGCCGCCGGCCTCGCCAAATCGAACGTCCGCGTCTAGAGACACTTATCGATTCGATGCCGACGCCCTATTTTTGCCGCCGCCGATCTAGAAGATCACGCCTGAGTCTGGCTGATCGACCAAGGGATCCCGATCCCGACTGCGTTGGGGCTGATGTGCCCGCGGCTGGTGGCGCGTCTTGTCTCTACCCATGGCGTTCCGGCGCCTCAGGAAAGCACTGTCATGACCGACCCCTCCATGGCGCCTGAGACGCCCAATGTCGCGGAGACCGTCCATTTTCTCCGGCGCTTTGCCGACATGATGTCGGTTGGCCACAACGCCAACTTCTTGCACCACGCGGCCGTCTGGCTCGAAACCCTGTCGGCCAGTCTGACCGCGGCGCAGGATGAAGAGCAGCTCTGGCGCTACAAGTATGAAACCATCGCCGAGCACACCGACGCGCTGGAAGCCGAATGCCAAGCGCTCAAGCATGACCTCGATGGGCACCTCGATGTCATATCCTCTACCCTGAGCGAACGCGAAGCGCTGAGGGCAACGCTGCAGGCGCGGGAAACCGAAGTCACCGAGCTTCAGGGCGAGCTGGGTCGCGAACGAGACAAGCTCGCCACAGCATCGCAGTCACACCAGCAGGCTCTGGCCGAGCTTCGAGCGGCGTTCGAGCGCGAGCGCGAGACGCTGGCGGCGGCCTTCGACAGCGCGCGCGCGGGGTTCGCGGCTGCCGCCGAGCAGCGCGACGGAGAGCTGAACCAGCTTCGCCAGCAACTGTCAGAACAGTCGAAAGCCCGCGAACTGGAATTGTCCCAGCTGCGTCTTGGCTTTGCCGGCGAACGTCACGACCTTGCGGCCCGGCTCAAGGTGAGCGGCGATGAACTCGCGGCGCTTCGTACGGTATCCGAGCGTGAGCGTGAGGGGCTGATTGCAAAGGTCGCGGCCCTCGAAGCCAAGCGCGCTGAACTTCGTACGGCGTTCGATCGGATCGCTGATCTCAAGAGCCAGAGCAACGAGCCCGCAGATGACGCCGGACGTTCGATGCCCGGAATATCCGGGCCGGAAGCGGTGGCGCGGTCGAGTTCAGCGCGACCGGACAGCCGAGGTCTTCCCGTCGGAGAAGCTGACGTGGTGGTACCGAGGGCCACGCTGCGTCAGGCTCGTTCCCAGTTTGAATATCTCGCCCATGAATTTACCGGCGCCGGCGACGTCGCGTCGCAGGTGATGTGCGAACTCGGGGCGTTCACCCTGGAACTGGCGCTGGGCTCCGGCCGCAAGGCGGATCCGCTGCCCGTGGGCGACGTCGCGCTCCGCATCCTCGCCTCGCCCGTCTCGGCCGTTCCGGTCAGCGTCGAGGCCACCTGAGCCGCATCAGCCCGCCGCCTTCACCAGCGCGACCAGTTCGTCGCCGTAATGCTCGAGTTTCTTGTCGCCGATGCCGGGGATGTTGCGAAGCGCGGCGAGCGTAGTCGGGCGCGAGGTCGCAATGCCGTCGATGGTGGCGTCGTGCAGCACGACATAGGCCGGCACGCCGCGCGTGCGCGCCACTTCGGAACGCCACGCCCTGAGCGCGCCGACCAGATCCGGATTGGCGGCTCCGCCCGGGCCTGCGGCCTGGGGCGATGTATCACCGCGCCTCGATTTGACCCTGACGGCGCGGACGCGCGGGCCTGCTACCTGCTCGCGCAGCATCACCTCGGTCTCGCCCTTCAAGACGCCGCGCGCGGTTTCCGTCAGCTTCAGCGCGCCAAAGGCCTCGGAGTCCGGCGCCAGATGGCCCATCGCCACCAGCTGGCGGATCACGCCGCGCCACTGCTTTTCGTTGAGGTCGACGCCGATCCCGAATACCGACAATTTGTCATGTCCGAACTGGGTGACGCGTTCGGTCAAGCGGCCGACCAGGATATCGATCAGGTGCATGGCGCCGAAACGCTGCCCGGTGCGGTAGGCGCAGGACAACAGTTTTTGCGCGGCGACCTTGCCGTCGCGCACCAGCGGCGGCGACAGGCAGTTGTCGCAATTGCCGCATTTGGCAACCGCCGGAGTTTCGCCGAAATAACCGAGCAGGCGGCTGCGCCGGCAGTTCGCGGTTTCGGCCAGGCTGACCAGCGCGTCCAGCTTGCCGATCGACACCCGCTTGAACGCCTCGGCGCCG
>JBKJUA010000055.1:0-2637 GCA_046590305.1 Bradyrhizobium sp. | reverse complement strand
CTCATTTCTCATGGTGAGGAGGCGACTAAGCGCCGTCTCGAACCCTGCGGCCCGACCGCGGCCACATCCTTCGAGATGCGGCGAAGACATCGCTCCTCAAGATGGCGTTTAGCCCCGTTTGGCGGGCATTTTTCCGTGACTTGACACCCCCGTACCCGATAGCCACCTAATGCTGTCGGTGGCGCAAATCATGCTTGAGATTCGTCGCCCAACGATCCGGAAAAACAGGCTGCGCAGGTGGCTTGCAGCCCGGTACCTCCCGGCACCTTGTGGCGGTTGCGCAAAGGAAAGCGGACTGCGTGCAAGGGGGCACAACAAAAGGAATTAGGTCATGACGACCGCCAAACCCCGGCCATCCATCGTCCACGGCGAGAGCCACTCCTATCCGGTGCTGCCGCTCCGCGACATCGTCGTCTTCCCTCACATGATCGTGCCGCTGTTCGTCGGCCGCGAGAAGTCGATCCGCGCGCTCGAAGAGGTGATGAAGAACGACGCGCTGATCCTGCTCGCGACGCAGAAGAACGCCTCCGACGATGATCCGAGCCCGGATTCGATCTACGAAGTCGGCACGCTCGCCAGCGTCCTGCAGCTGCTCAAATTGCCCGACGGCACCGTCAAGGTGCTGGTCGAGGGGCTCGAGCGCGCCCGCGTGCAGAAATACTCCGACCGCTCGGAATATTACGAGGCGACCGCGACAGCGCTCGCCGACACCGATGGCACCTCCGTCGAGGCGGAAGCCCTGGCGCGCTCGGTGGTGTCCGACTTCGAGAGCTATGTGAAGCTCAACAAGAAGATCTCCGCCGAAGTCGTCGGCGTGGTGCAGGCCATCACCGACTTCGCCAAGCTCGGCGACACCGTGGCCTCGCATCTCGCTGTCAAGATCGCCGACCGCCAGGGCATCCTGGAGACGCTGTCCGTCACCGCGCGCCTGGAAAAGGTGCTCGGCCTGATGGAGAGCGAGATCTCGGTACTGCAGGTCGAGAAGCGCATCCGCTCGCGCGTCAAGCGGCAGATGGAGAAGACCCAGCGCGAATATTATCTCAACGAGCAGATGAAGGCGATCCAGAAGGAACTCGGCGACGATGAAGGCCGCGACGAGCTGGCCGATCTGGAAGAGAAGATTGCCAAGACCAAGCTGTCCAAGGAAGCCCGCGAGAAGGCGCAGCACGAGCTGAAGAAGCTGCGCCAGATGTCGCCGATGTCCGCGGAAGCCACCGTCGTGCGCAATTATCTCGACTGGCTGCTGTCGATCCCGTGGAACAAGAAGTCCAAGGTCAAGAAGGATCTGGTGGCGGCGCAGGCCGTGCTCGACAACGACCATTACGGGCTGGAGAAGGTCAAGGACCGCATCGTCGAGTATCTCGCGGTGCAGTCGCGCGCCAACAAGCTGACCGGACCGATCCTGTGCTTGGTCGGGCCTCCCGGCGTCGGCAAGACCTCGCTCGGCAAGTCCATCGCGAAAGCGACGGGGCGCGAATTCGTGCGCGTGTCGCTCGGCGGCGTGCGCGATGAAGCGGAGATCCGCGGTCACCGCCGCACCTATATCGGCTCGATGCCCGGCAAGATCATCCAGTCGATGCGCAAGGCGAAGACCTCGAACCCGCTGTTCCTGCTCGACGAGATCGACAAGATGGGCGCCGATTTCCGCGGTGATCCGTCGTCGGCTTTGCTCGAGGTGCTGGACCCCGAGCAGAACGGCACCTTTGCCGATCACTATCTCGAGGTCGATTACGATCTCTCCAACGTGATGTTCATCACGACCGCGAATACGCTGAATATTCCGGGCCCGCTGATGGACCGCATGGAGATCATCCGGATCGCCGGCTACACCGAGAACGAGAAGGTCGAGATTGCCCGCAAGCATCTGATCCCGAACGCCATCGCCAAGCATGGCCTGGATTCCAAGGAGTGGTCGATCGACGACGACGCCTTGCTGCTGATGATCCGCCGCTACACCCGCGAAGCGGGCGTGCGTAACCTCGAACGTGAGCTTTCGACACTCACCCGCAAGGCGGTGAAGGAACTCATGATGTCGAAGAAGAAGTCGGTGAAGGTCACCGAGAAATCCCTCGAGGAGTTTCTCGGCGTGCCGAAGTACCGCTACGGCGAGATCGAGAGCGAGCCGCAGGTCGGTATCGTCACCGGCCTGGCCTGGACCGATGTCGGCGGCGAGTTGCTCACCATCGAAGGCGTCATGATGCCCGGCAAGGGCAAGATGACGGTGACGGGCAATCTGCGCGACGTGATGAAGGAGTCGATTTCGGCCGCGGCATCCTATGTCCGCTCGCGCGCCGTCGGCTTCGGCATCGAGCCGCCGCTGTTCGACCGCCGTGACATCCACGTCCACGTGCCCGAGGGGGCGACCCCGAAGGATGGACCGTCGGCCGGTGTGGCGATGGCGACCGCGATCGTTTCCATCATGACCGGCATCCCGGTCCGGCACGATGTCGCCATGACCGGCGAGATCACCTTGCGGGGACGCGTGTTGCCGATCGGCGGCCTCAAGGAGAAGCTGCTGGCGGCGGCCCGCGGCGGTATCAAGACGGTGCTGATCCCCGAGGACAACGCCAAGGATCTCACGGAGATTTCCGATGCGATCAAGGGCGGTATGACCATCATCCCGGTGGCCCGCCTCGA
>JBKJUA010000396.1:0-10338 GCA_046590305.1 Bradyrhizobium sp. | reverse complement strand
GACCAGATCGGCGTCAATTTCCTCAAGCAGGGCGACAAGAAGAAGAAGGCGGCCAAGCGCAACGCGGACGCCGAAGTCTGAAGTTTGCTGAGCCGGCGCCGTCGTACAGCCGTCATGTCCGACGACTATGGCCTCACAGTCGCTGTAACCCACGAATCGCCGTGATATGATGTCCGGCGCATCCTTTGATGGTTCGAGAAATTTCCAAGATGTCCGTTACCCCCGCCAAAGCCATGGTCCTCGCCGCCGGTCTCGGCCTGCGCATGCGTCCCCTGACCGACAACATGCCGAAGCCGCTGGTGCGCGTGGCCGGCAGCGCCTTGCTCGATCACGTGCTGGACAAGCTCGGCGACGCCGGTGTCGAACAGGCCATCGTCAATGTGCATTACCTGGCCGACCAGATCATCGATCATACGGCCGGACGAACCCTGCCCCGCGTGACCATTTCGGACGAACGCGACCAGGTGCTCGGCACCGGCGGCGCCATCGTCAAGGCGCTGCCTTTGCTGGGCGACGCGCCGTTCTTTCATGTCAATGCCGACACCATGTGGATCGATGGCGTGCGGCCGAACCTGGCGCGGCTGGCGGAAGCCTTCGACCCCGCGCGGATGGATATCCTGCTGCTGATGGCGCCGACGGCGAGCAGCATCGGTTATGGCGGCCGCGGCGATTACGCCATGCTCGCAGACGGCACGCTGCGCAAGCGGCGGGAACACGAGGTGGTTCCGTTCGTCTATGCCGGCGTCGCGATCCTGTCGCCGTCGCTGTTCGTCGGCGCGCCGAAGGGTGAATTCTCGCTGACCCGGAATTTCGATTCCGCCAATGAGCAGGGGCGGTTGTTCGGCCTGCGGCTGGACGGCGTCTGGATGCATGTCGGAACTCCTGACGCGGTGCAGGCGGCGGAACGGGCCTTTCTCGCCAGCGTGGCCTGACGGCCACATAAAAATCTCGAAAACAACCCCATGCAACGATAAGTCAGTTGGCGGCGCGAGCGGGACAGGCGAAGCGTCTTCCGATGCATCCCACGAACTGCATGGGTCCATCGACTCCCTCCCTGCCGCCGCCCATGCCATGATGCGGCCCGATCCCGAATCAGGCAGCCCATGCGCGTTTTCAGTGTCCCGGTATCCGCGCCGTTCCTGCGCACCGTCATCGCCGCTTTGGTCGATGGCAGACTGGTCGATGGTTTCGAGGCCCGCACTGATCCGGCACGGCTGGCGCAGGCGACGCTCTATCTGCCGACCCTGCGCGCCGGGCGCATGGCGCGGGAAATCTTTCTCGACGAGCTGAAAACAGACGCGGTGGTGCTGCCGCGCATCGTGGCGCTGGGCGATATCGACGAGGACGAGCTGGCGTTCGCGCAGGCCGCCTCGCCCGGCTCGGCCGCGCTGGAAATTACCCCAGCCATGGAAGGGCTGCAGCGCCGCCTGCTGCTGGCGCAATTGATCGCCGCCTGGGCGAAGCAGATCAGGCCCGCCGACGCGGCACAGGCCCCGCTGGTGACCGGCGGGCCGGCTTCGACGCTGGCGCTGGCCGACGATCTGGCGCGGCTGATGGACGACATGGTGACCCGCAAGGTCGCCTGGAGCGCGCTTGACGGGCTGGTGCCGGATGCGCTCGACCGCTACTGGCAACTGACGCTCCGGTTCCTCGACATCGCCAAGACGGCTTGGCCCGGCATTCTTGCCGCGCATGGCCGAATCGAGCCGGCGGCACGGCGCGATCTGTTGATCGAGGCCGAAGCCGCACGTCTGACGGCGCATCAAGACGGTCCGGTCATCGCGGCGGGCTCGACCGGATCGATGCCCTCGACCGCGCGGCTGCTGCATACTGTCGCCGGCCTGCCACGGGGGGCGGTGGTGCTGCCGGGGCTCGATACCGATCTCGACGACGATGCCTGGCAATTGATCGGCGGCGTGCAGAATACCGACGGCAAGTTCATCGTGCATCCGGCGTCGAACCATCCGCAATTCGCCATGCGCGCGCTGCTTGATCGCTTCGGCATCAAGCGCGGCGATGTCGAAATTCTGGGGCGACCGTCGCCGCATGGGCGCGATGTGCTGGTCTCCGAAGCGATGCGGCCTTCGAATGCGACCGCGCAATGGCACCGGCGGCTGGGCGAGCCGGAGATTTCGGAGAAGATTTCTCTTGGGATGACCAACCTCGCCGTGATCGCGGCGGCCAATCCCGAGATGGAGGCGCTGGCGATCGCGGTGGCGATGCGCGAGGCGCGGCATTTGAACAAATCGGCGGCGCTGGTGACGCCAGATCGCGCGCTGGCGCGGCGCGTGGCCGCGGCCCTCGGCCGCTGGAATCTGGAATTCGACGATTCCGGCGGCGACGCGCTGACCGACACATCGGCGGGAATTTTCGCGAGGCTCGCCGCCGAGGCGGCGGCGAAAGGACTGGAGCCGCCGACGCTGCTGGCTTTGATAAAACATCCGCTGTGCCGGCTCGGCGGCGCGCACGGCGCCTTCAAGGACGCCATTGAGGTGCTCGAACTGGCGTTGTTGCGCGGCACGCGTCCGCAGCCGGGAAGCGGCGGACTTGCGCGCGATCTCACGCGATTTCGCCAGGAGCTGACAAAACTTGGGAAAGGCGAGACCTCATCGCTGCACCGCGCAGAACCCCGGGCCCGACTCGGCGACGCCGAACTCGATAAAGCGCAAGCGCTGGTCGATCTGTTGCAGAAGGCACTCTCTCCACTGGAAAAACTGAGCGCATCGAAGCCGCATGATTTTGCCGAACTGGCAAAATGCCATCGCGATGTCCTGATGGAATTGTCGCGCGACCCGGATGGCGTCGGGATCGTTTTCGACGGCTCGCAAGGCTCGGCGCTTTCAGCCGCGTTTGACGATCTGCTTGGGCCGCAGACGCCGAGCGGCCTGACGGTCGAACTCGGCGACTACCCGGAAGTGTTCCAGACCGCGTTCGCCGAGCGCATCGTGCGGCGGCCGGAATCGGCGCGGGCGCAGCTTCACATCTACGGCCAGCTGGAAGCGCGGCTGACGCAGTCCGACCGGGTCATCCTCGGTGGGCTGGTCGAAGGCGTCTGGCCGCCGGCGCCTCGCGTGGATCCGTGGCTGAGCCGGCCGATGCGGCACGAACTCGGTCTCGATTTGCCGGAGCGGCGGATCGGCCTTTCCGCGCATGATTTCGCCCAGCTGCTCGGCGCCGATGACGTCATCCTCAGTCACGCCGCCAAGGTCGGCGGCGCGCCCGCGGTCGCCTCGCGATTCCTGCACCGGCTCGAAGCGGTAGCGGGTGAGCAACGCTGGAACGCAGCGGTCGCGGCCGGCGCACGATATGTCGGATTCGCCGACCGGCTCGACAGCTCCGACAAGGTCGAGCCGATCAAGCAGCCCGCGCCTAAGCCGCCGATTGCGGTCAGGCCACTGAAACTATCGGTGACCGCGATCGAGGACTGGCTGCGCGATCCCTATACGATCTACGCGAAATATATTCTGAAACTGGCGCCGCTCGATCCCGTCGACATGGCGCTGTCGGCCGCGGATCGCGGTTCGGCGATCCACGATGCGCTCGGCGAATTCACGCAAGTCTACGCCACCGCGCTGCCACCCGATCCTGCAGGCGCGCTGCGCGACATCGGCGAGAAATATTTTGCGCCGCTGATGGAGCGGCCGGAAGCCCGCGCGCTGTGGTGGCCGCGCTTCAACCGGATCGCCGGATGGTTCGCGGCCTGGGAAATCGTGCGGCGCGGCGACGTCAGCGCCATCGAGGCCGAAATCCGCGGCGAAATCCCGATTCCGCTCGACAATGCGCGCATCTTTTACCTGTCAGCGCGCGCCGACCGAATCGAACGCCGCCATGACGGCAGTTTTGCCATTCTCGATTACAAGACCGGGCAGCCACCGACCGGCAAGCAGGTGCGCATGGGACTGTCGCCGCAGCTCACGCTGGAGGCAGCGATCCTGCGCCAGGGCGGTTTTGCTGGCATTGCGGCGGGCGCCTCGGTCAGCGAACTCGGCTATGTCAGGCTCAGCGGCAATAATCCGCCGGGCGAAGCGAAGCCGCTGGAACTGAAGATCAACCAGCGCGATGTGCCGCAGCCGCCGGATGCCGCAGCCGACGAGGCCCGCAACAAGCTAGAAAGCCTGATCCGCGCCTTCGAGAATGAGGCCCAGGCCTATACCTCGCTCAATCTGCCGATGTGGACGCGTCGCTACGGCTCTTACGACGATCTCGCCCGCATCAAGGAATGGTCCGCGGCCGGCGGCATGGAGATCGAGGAATGGTGACCGCGCTGCGCCCCATTCCCGACGCCGTCCGTGCCACGCAAGAGCGTGCCTCGGATCCCACGGCGTCCGCCTTCGTCTCGGCCAATGCCGGTTCGGGCAAGACCCATGTGCTGGTGCAGCGGGTGATCCGGCTATTGCTCAGCAATGTGCCGCCGGAAAAAATCCTCTGCATCACCTTCACCAAAGCCGCCGCCGCCAATATGGCGGAGCGGGTATTCTCCACCCTCGGCCACTGGGTGACGCTCGATGACAGGGCACTCGATGCCGCGATCATCGAGGCGGGCGTCGCCCGCGTCGACGCGAAACTGCGCATGCGGGCCCGCGAATTGTTCGCATCCGCGCTGGAGACGCCGGGCGGACTGAAGGTGCAGACCATTCATGCGCTGTGCACCCGGCTGCTGCAGCAGTTTCCATTCGAGGCCAATGTGCCGGCGCGTTTCGCCGTGCTCGACGACCGCGACCAGACCGCGATGATGGAGCGCGCCAACCTCGCGGTGCTGCTCGACGCCTCCAGCGATCCCGACAGCCGTACCGGACGCGCGTTGACGGTGGCGATGGCCAGTGCGGCCGACGTCACCTTCAAGGATGTCGTGCGCGAGGCCTGCCTCAGCCGCGACCATTTCATGGCCTGGACCGACAACGCCGGCTCGGCCGTTACAGCGGCGGCGCAGGTGTCCGACGCGCTTGGCGTCGATCCCGGCGATGACATCGAGAAGGTCGAACGCGAAATTATCGATGGGCCGCATCTGCCGCGATCGCGTTGGGAACAGGTCGCCACCATTCTCGGCGCCAGCAGCAAGGCCGACCAGGATCAGGCGGGGCGGCTGCGCGACGCGCTGGTTCTCTCCGGCATCGAGCAAGTAAACAAATACCTCGAGGTGTTTCTCACCGAGGCCAGCACACCGCGCAAATCGGTGGTCACCAAAAAACTTTGCGATGCCAGGCCGCAGCTGGCGCAATGGTTCGACGCCGAGGCCGGCAGGCTCGAAGGCCTGATCGAGCGCCGCCGCGCACTGACCACCCGCGACCGCACCCAGGCGCTGTTGCACATCGCCACCGCCGCGGCGGCGAATTACCGCCGCGAGAAGCAGGAACGCGGCCTGCTGGATTATGACGATCTGATCGACAAGACGCTGGCGATGCTCAATGGCGGCGCATCCGCATGGGTGCATTACAAGCTCGACCGCGGCGTCGATCACGTGCTGATCGACGAGGCGCAGGACACCAGCCCGCGGCAATGGGATATCGTCGACCACATCATTTCCGAGTTCACCGCCGGCGAGGGCGCGCGCGACAGCGTCGTGCGCACGGTGTTCGCGGTCGGCGACGAGAAGCAGTCGATCTTCTCGTTCCAGGGCGCCGCCCCCCGCGAGTTCGATGCCCGCCGCAGATCGTTGCACAGGAAGTTCGTGGATGCCGGGCTGAAATTCGATCCGATCTCGTTCACCTATTCGTTCCGCTCCGGGCCGTCGATCCTGCAATCGGTCGACCATGTGTTCCGCGAGCAGCAGATTTACGGCAGCATTCATGCGGTCGAAACCGGCTATCCGATCCACCATTCGCTCGACGACGCCGGGCCGAGCCTGATCGATCTCTGGGCACTGGCGGAAGCCGACGACCGCCAGGACATCGAGGGCTGGCGCGCGCCGTTCGACGGGGTGTCGGCGACATCGCCGGAAGTGAAGCTTGCGAAGCGCATCCAGGCCGAGATCAAGTTGCTGGTCGTGGCCGGCACCATGACCGGCCACGCCGGCAAGCGCCGCCCACTGCGCTACGGCGACGTGCTGGTGCTGGTGCGGCGACGCGGCAATGCCTTCGACGCCGTGATCCAGGCGCTGAAGCACGCCAATGTTCCGGTCGCCGGCGCCGACCGGCTGAAATTGACCGAGCATATCGCGATCATCGACCTGATGAATCTGGCGGACGCGCTGTTGCTGCCGCAGGACGATCTGGCGCTCGCGGTGGCGCTCAAAAGCCCGCTGTTCGGGCTTGATGACGACGACCTGTTCACGCTGGCGTGGCAGCGCAACGGCTCGCTGCGCAACGCGCTGAGTTTTCACGCGGCGGCGGACGCGAAGCTCGGCGGCGCGCTGAAGCGCCTCGAAGCCTGCGAGCGCCGGTTTGCCACCGAGCCGCCATTTGCCTTCTATGCATGGCTGCTCGGCGGCGACGGCGGCCGCAAGCGAATCCTGAAGCGGCTCGGCCATGAGGCCAATGACGCGCTCGACGAATTTCTCGAACTGGCTTTGGGCTACGAGCGCAAGGCGCCGGCCTCGCTGCAGGGTTTTATGGCGTGGCTGCGCGCCGCCGACACCGAAGTGAAGCGCGACATGGAGATCTCGCGCGACGAGGTCCGCGTCATGACCGTTCACGGCGCCAAGGGACTGGAGGCGCCCGTCGTGTTCCTGGTCGACACCACTTCGTCGCCATCGGATACCCAGCGCCTGAAGCTGATCCATCTGCCGCGCGGCAATGCGCAGCCTCACACGCCCGGCGTCGTGGTCTGGGCCGGCAGGAAGGCCGACGATCCCGCCGCGGTCGCCGCCGCCCGCACCGCGATGCTTGGCGAGACCGAAGACGAATATCGTCGGCTGCTGTACGTGGCGATGACGCGGGCGGCCGACCGCCTGATCGTCGGCGGCTGCATGCCGGGCAACATGAAGACCGTGCGCGAATTCTCCTGGTACGATCTGATCGTCAAAGGCCTCGGCACTTCCGGATTGCAGCTGCAGGAGTTCGAGGCCGCCGATGGCCTGGTGGTGAAGCGCTATTCGCGGCCCGAGGATATCGCGGCGCCCGTAGCCGCGACCGCCGCGCCGGCGGCCAGCCCCCGGACCGAACTGCCATCATGGTTGCGCGGCGCCGCGCCTGCGGAACCCGCCGCCGACAATCTGCTGCGGCCGTCCGACCCCACCGCGGGCGAAAGTCATCCGGTCCGATCAGGCGAATCTACTCAGTTGCGGGCGCGGGCGCTGTTACGCGGCACGCTGGTGCACCGGCTGCTGCAATCCCTGCCTGACGTCGTCGTCGAGGGCCGCGGCGACGCGGCGCTGCGGTATCTCGCCCGCAATGCGGGAGACTGGACCGAGGCTGACCGCGCGACGCTTGCCGAATCGATGCTGGCCCTGATCGAGGATCCGCGCTTTGCCCCGGTATTCGCGCCCGGCAGCCGGGCCGAGGTCTCGATTGCGGGACGGCTGGAGCGGCCGGGGCGGCCGCCGGCGCTGGTTTCGGGGCAGATCGACCGGCTGGCGGTGACCGCAGCCGAGGTCCTGATCGTCGATTACAAGACGAATCACGCCCCGCCGACAGCCTTGGCCGGGGCTCCCGCCGGCTATGTCCGGCAGCTCGCGCTCTACCGGGCGGTCCTGCAGAAGCTTTATCCCCAGCTGCCGGTTCGCGCCGCGCTGCTTTGGACCGAAACCCCTGAATTGATGGAGATTTCTACTCCTGCGCTGGACGCGGCACTGGCAACCGTCGTCCGGGGGGATGACCGAGCTTGACCCGGCAAGACCGCGTTCATAGGTTGAATGCATAATCCGGCGGCGATTCTTATCCCGCATCTTCCCCAACCCGAACGAGGTATTCCCATGGCCGTTGGCAAGGTTTCTGACGCCGATTTCGAAGCCGAAGTGCTCAAGGCGACCGGACCGGTCGTGGTCGATTTCTGGGCCGAATGGTGCGGCCCCTGCCGCATGATCGCGCCCGCGCTCGACGAGATTTCCGGCGCGATGGGCGACAAGGTCAAGATCGTGAAGCTGAACGTCGACGAGAGCCCGAAGACAGCCTCGAAGTACGGCGTGATGTCGATCCCGACCTTGATGATCTTCAAGGGCGGTGAGATGGCCTCGCGCCAGGTCGGCGCCGCGCCGAAGGCGAAGCTGCAGCAGTGGATTACCGCTGCGGTCTGAGCCGGCTTTTGCAATCATCTGGTTCTGACGGCCGGCGCATCGCCGGCCGTTTGCGTTAGTCGCTATCGTACCCATCCCGTCGCCAGCGCGGAGGCGAATTCAGCAAAGCCCTTTTGCCGCGCCAGCGCCGCCATCGCTTCGTGATCGTAGGGAACGTGCCGAAAGGTCACGCGCCACTCACTCCCAACCAGCTCCAGCACCGCGTAACGGGCGTCGGGTGTGCCGGCCTCGATCAGATGCGGATATGGCACGTTGTAGGAAAAGCCGGGAACGCCGACGCTGCCGGGATTGACCACCATGCGGCCGTCACCAAGTCGGACCGCGCGCGCGATATGGGTATGGGCGCAAAGAATCAGCGACTGCGAAATGCCCATCGCTTCCTTCTCGATGGCTTCCCGCGGCGACAGCGTGACCGAGCCATCTGATGTCACCGTCTCCAGCCAGTATAGATCATCGTTGCCGGGTGTCGCATGGCAGAGAAACACCTGATCGCGGTACACCAGCGTCGGCGGCACCTTGCGCAACCAGTCGAGATGCTTCGCGTCGAGCTGTTTGTAAGCCGGCCGGTCCCACGATCCCATCTTCTCCGGCGGCCGGTCGATCAGACAACGGTCGTGATTGCCCCGCACATGCACGGCGTCGAGCGCCATCAGCGCATCCATCGTCCGCCCCGCTTCCAGGGGGCTGCTCGCCATATCGCCGAGGTTGACGATGGCGTCGATATCCTGGGCGCGGATATCGGCAATCACGGCTTCAAGGGCGAGATGGTTTCCATGCACATCGGCGATCGCGGCAAAGCGCATGGTGCCTCCTGTTCGGGTCTATCCCGGCGGGGTGCCGTTGGCGGCCAGCACCTGCCCCGCGAGATACAGCGACCCCGTGATCAGGATGCGCGGCGGCACCTCATAGGCCAGCCGCGCCAGCGAGCGCAAGGCGGCTTCGACATCGCCCAGGGTTTCCACGCGCATGCCGAGCGCACGGGCGGCATCGGCCAGCCGGTCCGGCGACATCGCGTTGTCGAGACCCGGTATTGGCACCGCGATGATGTGGCGGGTGAGGCCGGCGAAATTGGCCAGGAACGCGCCGGCATCCTTGTTGGCCATCATGCCGACGACGACCACCAGCGGACGCGATACCCGCTCCTCGAGATCGCCGAGCGCCGCGGCGACGACGCGTCCACCTTCGGCATTGTGCCCGCCGTCGAGCCAGACCTCGCAGCCCGGCGGTGCCTGGTCGAGCAGCGTCCCCGACGCCAGCCGCTGCATCCGCGCCGGCCATTCGGCGCTGACGATGCCGGCCTCGAACGCGGCGCTATCGACCTTCAAGGTGTCCAGCGCGCGCAGCGTGGCGATGGCGAGGCCGGCATTGTTGAACTGATGCCGCCCGAACAGTTTGGGCGCCGCCAGATCCATCAACCCGCGTTCGTCCTGATAGACCAGCCTTCCGCGCTCGACACTGACGTGCCACTCCTGCCCGGCGCTATAGAGCGGCGCATGCATGCGCCGGGCCTGCGCCTCGATGATGGTGGCGGCGTCGGGAGATTGCTCCGCGCAGATCACCGGCACGTGGCGCTTGATGATGGCGGCCTTCTCGCCGGCAATCGTCGTCAGGGTGTCGCCGAAATACTCGGTGTGGTCCATGCTGACCGGCGCGATCACGGTCGCCAGCGGCGATTCGATCACGTTAGTGGCGTCCAGGCGGCCGCCGAGGCCGACTTCCAACAGCACTACATCGGCCGGATGCTGTGCGAACAGGCAGAACGCCGCCGCGGTTTCAATCTCGAAAAGGGTGATGGGAGCGCCGGAATTAACCTGCTCGCAATGTTCCAGCACGGCGCGCAATTCTTCATCGCCGACCAGCGTACCGCCGCCGGCCCGTCCCAGACGATAGCATTCGTTGATCCGCACCAATGAGGGCGAGGTATAGACGTGAACGCGCAGAGCGGCGGCCTCCAGGATCGCGCGCAGATAGGCGATCGTCGAACCCTTGCCATTGGTGCCGGCGACATGGATCACCGGCGGCAGCTTTTTTTCCGGATAGTCGAGGCGCGCGAGAATCCGCCACATGCGATCCAGCGACAGATCGATGAGTCGGGGATGCAGCGCGATCAGTCGCGCGAGGGTGACATCGAGCGCGGTCATGGCCGCAGCTTGCTATCGGAGGGCGCG
>JBKJUA010000387.1:0-5741 GCA_046590305.1 Bradyrhizobium sp. | reverse complement strand
ACCAGATCGGGCTTGGCTTCGCGGATCTTGAGCAGATAGGCGGAGAAGTCGGTGGCGTCGGTCGGCACCAGATCGTCGCCGGCGAAATTGCCGCCATTGGCTTCCATGAAGCGCTTCGAAATCTTCAGCAAGTCATGGCCGAAGACGTAGTCCGCCGTCACCGAATACCACTTCTTGCCCTTGACCAGGCCGTCGCGCAGGAACGAGCGGCCGACGGTCTTCACGTACATCGAGTTCTGCGACTCCACGTGGAACATGTAGCGCTGGCAATCCTTGCCGCGCAGCGCGTCGGAGTTGCCGCCGGTGTTGATGAACAGGGTCTTGGTGCGCGAGGCGACCTGCGCGATGGTCAGGCACGAGGCGGAAGAGATTTCGCCGATGATGCAGGCGACCTTGTCGCGCTCGATCATGCGCTCGGCCTTGGTCGAGGCAGTCTGCGGATTGACCGAATCCTCCTTCAGCAACTCCACCTTGCGGCCCATCACGCCGCCGGCAGCATTGATTTCTTCCACGGCGAGATCGGCGGCCATCACGGCGTATTCGCCGAGCGGTCCGAGAAAGCCGGTGCGGGGTGTCAGATGGCCGATCTTGATGACATCGGCGGTCTGGGCGCGCAAAATCGCCGGCGCGGAGATCCCCGACACCAGGGCAATGCCACCGGCGGTCTTCAACAGGCTACGGCGCGTGAATTGATTGTTATTGGACATCGGCCTTCATCTCCCAGTTTCGGCCGCTTAGGCTGCGGCGGTTTCTTCTTTCGGCAGACGCACTGTCGCTTGCCGTGATCTGTGATCACAGTTAGACTTACAAAAGTCCGGGCCGTTGTCGAGTCCCGTCTCGACCATCCCGGACACATGGGAGAGCTTGGCGTTGAATTTGCCCACCGCGCTGAATCTGGTGGAACCGCTGGACCGTCAGACGCTGGGCGAGCGCGCCTATGCCAGGTTGGCGGACCTGCTGATGTCCGGCCGGCTGGCGCCGGGCGAGAAATTGTCGTTGCGCGCGGCCGCGGATGTGCTCGGCGTCTCCATCATGCCGGTGCGCGAGGCGGTGTCGCGGCTGGTCGCCGACAAGGCGCTGGAGGTGACGCCGAACCGCGCGGTACGCGTGCCCTTGATGTCGGCGGCGCAGTTTCGCGACCTGACCAAGGTTCGGATCGCCATTGAGGGCCATGCCGCGGCACAGGCGGCAGCGCACCGCCATACCAGCGACCTCGTGTCGATCGCCCGCGCCGAACAAGCGATGCGGCTGGAGAGCGAGGCTGATGTGCCCGACCTGCCGCGCGCGGTCGAACTCAACAAAACCTTTCATTTCGCGGTCTACGAGGCGTCGCATTCGCCGATCCTGGTCGAAATCATCCGCGCGCTGTGGCTGAAGGCAGGACCCGTGATCAATCTCGATCTCAGAGCCAATCCCGACCGGCTGGCGAAGGGCGACGCGATCCGGTTTCACGCCGCGGTGCGCAAGGCGATAGAAGCCGGCGATGGCGAGGCCGCGCAGGCCGGAATGGCTGCCGACATCAAGGGTGCTGCGGATTTCATCCTGTCGCGTGGCGGACTTGCTGAGTGACAGGTTTTGCCGACTGACATCCTTCCAATCGACATCTCGGAGCGATCATGGATCTTGAACTCAAGGGTTTGCGCGTGCTGGTAACCGCCGGCGCCAACGGCATCGGGCGCGCCATTGCGCGGCGTTTTGCAGCCGAAGGCGCCAGGGTTCACACCTGCGATGTCGATGAAATCGCACTGTCTGAACTCGCCGCCAGCGATCCCGCCATCACGTCGACGCCCTGCGATGTTTCCAACCGCGCGGCCGTGCAAGAGCTATTCGCGGAAACGCTGGCAAAACTCGGCGGCCTCGACGTGCTCGTCAACAATGCCGGCGTCGCCGGACCGACGGCCAAGGTCGAGGAGATGAATCCGGAAGACTGGGACCGATGCCTGGAAATCTGCCTGACCGGGCAATTCAACTGCACCCGCCTTGCGGTGCCGCATCTGCGCAAGAGCAGGAATGCATCGATCGTCAATATTTCCTCGGCGGCCGGCCGGCTCGGCTTCGCCATGCGCACGCCCTATGCCGCGGCGAAATGGGGTGTGATCGGCTTCACCAAATCGCTGTCGATCGAGCTCGGACCGGACAACATCCGCGTCAATGCGATCCTGCCTGGCCTCGTCGCCGGCGACCGGCAGCGCCGCGTTCTGGAAGCCAAGGCGCAGCAGCGCGGGATTTCCTTCGCCGAGATGGAGCGCACGGCGTTTTCCTACACCTCGATCAAGGATTATGTGACGCCGGAACAGATCGCCGACCAGATCCTGTTCATGTGCAGCCCGCGCGGCAAGACGATTTCCGGACAGGCGATCTCGGTGTGCGGCGATACCCAGATGCTGGGATAGGCGAGGACGACTTGTCCTGGTGGTGCGGAGCGACGGTCCTCTTGTGTGGCATGCGCGGTGTGACCATGTCTGGCTGGAGCGCTGGAAAGCTTGCGGAGACCGCCAATGACGGATGCGAACCGGAAATCCCACTGGGAAACGGTCTACACGACCAAGGGCGAGAGCGAAGTCAGCTGGTTCCAGGAAGATCCCGCGCCGTCGCTCGAACTGATTGACCTTGCGAGGCCGGCGCCGGAGTCCGCCATCGTCGATATCGGCGGCGGGGCGTCACGCCTGGTCGACAGCTTGCTCGCGCGCGGATTCAAGCGCGTGACGGTGCTGGACATCTCGCAAGCCGCGCTCGACGCCGCCAAGGCGCGGCTCGGCAACCGTGCGGGCGAGGTGGAATGGGTCGTCGCCGACGCCACCAGATGGCAGCCGGCACACACCTTCGACATCTGGCATGACCGGGCCGCCTTTCACTTCTTGATCGATCCCGCGGACCGCTCAGCCTACGTGACGCGTCTGCGGCAAGCGGTTAGACCCGGCGGCCATGTCATCATCGGGACGTTTGCGATCGACGGTCCGGAGAAATGCAGCGGGCTGCCCGTCAACCGGTATGATGCGGCAAGTCTTGCGGCGGAACTGGGCGAAGGTTTCGAACTGGTGAACTCCCGGCGGCAGGACCATGCCACGCCCTGGAACTCGACCCAGCGTTTCCAGTTCTGCATTTTCCGGCGAACTTGAGCGCGGTCGCCCGACGTCTCGTTCCTGAAACCGGCATGCCTTATGCAGGGCTGTTGAGTGCAAGGCTTTCTGACAGGCTGATACGATTGAGTGGGGAGTGTCTCATGGACGTTGCCGCATGGCGCCGGATGGCTATCGCTTTGAGTTGCGTGGCATTGGCAGCCGGCCCGGCGCTGGCTGCCGAGCCCGCAAAACTGTCGGGCTACAATGCTGACATCCGCGAGAGCTCGATATCGGGCATCTCCTCCGGCGCGTTCATGGCGGTTCAGTTCGGCACCGCCTGGTCTTCGGTGATCAAGGGTGTCGGCGTGGTCGCGGGCGGACCGTATTGGTGCGCCAAGGCTGACGCCAACGATATCATGAACGGCTACACGCTGCCGATCCTGACCGCGACCGGGTCGTGCATGACCGGGCCGCCTCGGGAAATGAACCGCTCTTTCGAGAAGGCGGGCGCCAAATCGGCCTCCGGCGATATCGATTCCCTGCAGTTCGTCGTACGGCAGAAGATATATCTGTTCCACGGCTACAACGACGCGGTCGTGGCGAAGTCGGTCACTGATGCCGCGGCGGATTTCTACCGTCAGTATCTGGGCGAGGCCAACCGCGGCAATCTCTACTACCAAACCACGGTCGGAGCGGGTCACTCGCTGGCCGTTGCGCCCGACAGGCAGGTCGATGGCCTCAACGACTGCCAGGTCAACGCCGCGCCGTTTATCAACAAATGCGGCTATGATCAGGCCGGAATCATCCTGCAGCATACTTACGGCGCGTTGAACCCTCCGAACCGCGGGCCATTGACCGGGACCATCAAACGTTTCGACCAGTCCCTCTACACCAGGCCGGACGATCCAGGTCGGCTCAGTCTGGATCAGGCCGGCTTCGTGTTCGTTCCCGGCGAATGCGAGCAGGGCGCGGCATGCCGCGTCCACATCGCCTTGCACGGATGCAGGCAGAATGCCGGCAGCATCGGCCGGCGCTTCATCGACGATACCGGTTACAATGCCGGGGCCGACAGCAATCGCCTGATCGTGCTTTACCCGCAAACCACGGCGAGTTCGTTCGCGCCGTTCAATCCGCAGGCGTGCTGGGTTTGGTGGAGCTACGTCAACCACGGCGACAATTACGTAACGAAATCCGGCGCGCAGATTCGCACCATCAAGGCGATGCTCGACGCGCTGACGGCGGGCGCCGCACCCGCGCCGGCGGCGGCGTCATCCGGCGCGCCCAATCCCCTCAAGGTGATCGACACCTCGGATACGTCAGTTGATCTGGCGTGGACTCCGCTGGCGGCAACCACGGCGTATCGAATCCTTCGTGCCGGCGCCGACGGTTCATTCACCGTCGTGGCCGATGTGGCGGGTCCGAGCTTCGCCGACTCAGGGTTGACGCCGCGAACGGTCTATCGCTGGCGCGTCTCGGCCATCGTGAATGGAGCCGAAGGCCCGACGTCCAACGAGGCTTCTGCCACCACGCGACCCGCGCCCGCGCCTTGCCAGAAGCCCGGCACTTGCCCGATCGGTCCATAACGGCTTTGCACGCTGCCGCCAAAGCGGCGTAAAAACCCCTGATGATTCCGTGGAAACAGATCGATACGACACGCGTGCCCGGCTCGGACGTCGAACTGCGCCTGATGCAGCGTGGCGCCGAGTTTTCCATGAAGCTCGGCCAGAACGAGTTGATGAGCAGCCGCCTCTCGGGATCGGAGGAGGCGCTTGCCACGCTGACCTGCCGACGACTGGCGGCGGTCAAGGCGCCGCATCTGCTGATAGGCGGGCTGGGCATGGGCTTTACGCTCCGCGCCGCCCTCGCGGTGCTGGGGCCGAAAGCGCGAATCACGGTGGCCGAACTGGTGCCCGCCGTGATCGCCTGGGCGCGCGGTCCGATGGCCGAAATCTTCGGCGACAGCCTCGACGATCCCAGAGCGAAAATCCTGAGCGCCGATGTCATCGAAGTGATCGCATCCAAACCCCAGGTGTTCGACGCCATCCTGCTCGATGTCGACAATGGCCCGGAGGGCCTGATCCGCAAGGCCAATGACGCGCTCTACGATGCGAAAGGGCTGCAGGCGATCCATCGGGCGTTGAAGCCGGGCGGTGTGCTTGCGGTCTGGTCGTCGGGACCGCACCCGGCCTTTTCCAGGCGGCTGCGTGAAGCCGGCTTCGAGGTCAACGAAGTCGCGGTGCGCGCCACGACCAAGCGCAGCGGCGCGCGCCACTTGATCTGGTTCGCAACGAAGAAGATTTAGGCGGCCATGTCTCACAGCATGACACTGTGATCGCCCGGTCAAGCCGGGCGATCACAGTATAATTTGTTGTTCGCAAACGTGCTACCTCAGGCAGACTCACCAGCTTCCTCGACTTCGTCAGTCCAGACCTTGAAACTCACCAGCGTGTTCGGCCCAAAGGTCTGCGTGATCGGCACGTCGGAGGCGTCGCGGCCCTGGGCGATGAGTACCCGGCCGATCCGCGGGATGTTGTTGCGGGGGTCGAAGGTGTGCCAGTGGCCGCCGAGATAGGCTTCGAACCAGCCGGCGAAATCTCCGGCGGCCCAGGGTTTCGGCGTACCGATGTCGCCGAGATAGCCGGTGCAGTAGCGCGCCGGAATATTCATGCAGCGGCAGAA
>JBKJUA010000005.1:0-4317 GCA_046590305.1 Bradyrhizobium sp. | reverse complement strand
CCTCTGGGGTAGGGGTCTAAGGCGCGGCACCCGGCTATCCTGCCGCAGCGGCGCGGCCACTCAATTCGTCACGCAATATTGGGGAAACGCCGACCGATTCACGCCCGAGAGATGGCTGACTCGGGGCGTTGTCGGGAACACGCCGCAAAAGCCACATCGGACGGCATTTCGCCGGCCGATGTGTCGGGCGAGCAACAGGGCAGCGCCAAGAGACGCTGCAAGACGCCCTACACCTTGGGGAAGTTCAACTCCACGCCGACGCCGTCGGGATCGTACATGAAGAATTGCGTATCGCCGGTGCGCGGCACGATGCTCTCGCGGAATTTGACGTTCCTGGACTGTAGGCGTTTGCGTACGCCATCGGGATCGGTTGCGGCAAAGGCGATGTGATCGAGCCGGCCGGTGTCGTCGTACTTCTTCTCGGTGCCGCGGACCACGATGCCTTCGCGCGGCTTGCGGGTGCCCATCAGGTGCACCGTGGCGACGCCGCCGGAATAGAGCCAGTAGCCGGGGAAATCGAGCGGCGGCCGGTCGCCATTCTCGAGCCCGAGCACGTCGCAATAGAAATCCCTCGTGCGCTCCAGGTCTGAGGGTTCGATGGTGTAGTGCTGCAGTACGCCAAGCGGCATGGGTGTCTCCTGGAGAGAGGCAAAGGGGGGCCGGAATCGGTCCATCATCCAGCGCCGCAGGGTTCGAAGGAAGCCCCGGGATATGCAAGGCAGATGCGCACGATTCGCTGCAGTCGGCCTATCCGGGGCGCACCCGGTGCAGGCCGAGCACGGCGCCGACCGCTGACGGCGCTTTCGCAGACGCGAAACACGACAGAGCGTTAATTATTTAAGGTTTGGCGTTAGCCTTGCGCCGATACCAGCCAAGGTCGCCGCAGATGGAAGAAAAACGTAAGCACCCACGCACCGAAGTCGATGAGCCGGCTTATATTTCGTCCGGCGGCTCGGTCATGAGCTGCACGGTCCGCAATATCTCGGCCGAGGGTGCGGCCATCGATATCGAGAACCCGGCCTTCATACCCCCACGCTTTCGTCTGGTGATGGCCAGCGACTCCTCGGTCCGGGAGTGTCAGGTGGCCTGGATTCAGCGTAACCGGGTCGGCCTGACCTTCGTCGAGACTACGCCGGCATAGCGGTCCGAACCGGGCGGGGCGCCTTGGATCGATATCGGCCTTCCATTCGCGGCCGTCTATTCGATCCTCAGCTTCGCATCGCGAACCACCTTGCCCCACTTTTCGATCTCCAGCCTGATGCGCGCCGCGAACTCGTCGGGTGTATTGGCTACTCCCTTGAAGCCGAGCACGGCGAGGCGCTCGCTGACATCCGGTCGCGCCACGCCTTTGGCGATCTCGCGGGAAAGCAGTTCGACGATCTCTTTCGGCGTTCCCGCCGGCGCCACGATGCCGGTCAGCGTATCGGCTTCCTGATCCTTCACGCCCTGTTCGGCGAAGGTCGGCACGTCGGGTATGCCGCCCGCCCGTGCGGTCGCCGCCACGCCGAGCGCGCGCACTTGCCCGGCCTGGATGGCCGAAAGGGACGACGGCAACGCCGTAAAGGCGATCGGGGTGTGGCCGCCGACCGTGGCCTGAACGGCCGGTGCCGCGCCGGTAAAGGGGACATGGACCAGGTCGAGCTTGAACGCCAGCCGGAACAGTTCGCCGCCAAGATGGGGCGTCGAGCCGACGCCGGGGCCGGCAAAACTGTACTTGCCGGGATTATCCCGGATCAGCTGCACCAGTTCAGGCAGCGTTTTGGCCGGCACCGACGGATTGACCACGATGACGTTTGGCGAAACCGCGACCAGCGAAACGGCCGCGAAATCCTTCACCGGATCGTACGGCACCTTGGCATAGAGGCTGGGGTTGACCACGAAGCCGGTCGAGATCGCCATGATGGTGTAGCCGTCGGGGGTGACACGCGCGACCTGACCGGCCGCGGTGTTGCCGCCCGCGCCGCCGATGTTCTCGATAAAGAACTGCTGGCCGAGGCTTTCGGAAAGCCGCTGTGCCACGAGGCGCGCGATGACGTCGGTCGGACCGCCCGGAGGAAATCCGACCACCACGCGCACCGGCCGGTTTGGATAGCCCTGCGCCAGCGATGGCATGACGCCGGACAGCAAAAAAGCGGCTGCAAGAAATCCGCGCAAAACGCACGCCATGACGCTCCCCCCGATATGTTCTCGTTGGTGCTATCATCGGCGAGGGCGCCGTACAGGACAAGGGCAAAGCGACACAACAGCAATGGGACCGCCGCCGTTACTCCTTCAGCAACGGCTTGATGGCTTGTTCCAGCTCCTCGAACGACATCGCGCCCTTGAGCCGTTCGCCATTGATGAAGAACGTCGGCGTCGATTCCACCCTGATGACCTCATGGGCAAACCGCTGGTCGGCGGCGAGCTTGTCGAGCAGGGTCTGATCCCTGCCGCAGGTCTCGACCGCCTGTTCGCTCATCCCGGCCTGCTTGCCGATCTCCCTCAACGTGACGTTGGTCTGCGCCATCAGCATCTGCTGTTGCTGGAACAAGAGCTGGACGGTGCCGAAGAACTTCTCGGCGTCGCCATTGGCGATGCAGCGCGCCAGCATTGACGCCGCCGCGGCCTTGATATCGAGCGGGAATTCCCGGAACACGAACCGCACCTTGCCGGTGTCGATGTATTTCGCCCGCAGCATCGGAAACACGTTCTCGCCGAACGCCGCGCAATGCGGGCAAGTCATCGACGAATATTCGGTGATGGTCACCGGCGCGTCGGCGGGACCGAGTGCCATGTCCGGCAGCGACACCGGCTGCGCCACCAGCGCCGCGGTGGCGAGCTGCGCCATCGCGCCAGCGGTCGGATGGAACGCCATCAATCCGAGCAGAGTGGCAAACCCGGCCCTTGTCAGCGCATAGGTAAAGGCCCGGCGCAGTGCGACCAACCGACGGCTCACGTTCAATTCAGGTCCTTGACGTACCGAGAATGCTGGCAACGGTCTTCGCCGTGATCGCAAGCCGCTCGGAGGTGCTGTGGGCCTTCAGCCGTTCCCTGGCGCGCTCTTCGATCAACAGGTCGATAAACGCCAGCCGACTGGGCTCGTCGACCGCGTCAGCCAGCAGGCTCCGATAGCGGTGGTAGTCAAATCCCTCGTCCTGCTTACTCATCTCACGCCCCGCGTACATTACCGACTGCAGTGTTTAGCAGCCTGCGGAGCTGCGCAATAGCCTGTTGCGGGCATGCCTCCCGTGCATCGTATCGCGGCCACTGCGCCGGTACGATGGGAGGGCAACGAGGGCGCTATTTGGGCTGATCGGTCTTAGGCCGGGCGGCTTCCTGGGCTCGCGCGGCCATCCATGCGTCATGTTCGGGCGTGCCGCGCCGCGGCGGAACTCCGGCAGGCATGCCGCCCATCCACTGCGGCATGTCCGCCAGCCGTTCGCCCGCGGTTTTTCCGGCGCAGGACGGCAACAGCAAGCCTGCAAGGCACAGCAAAGCGCAGGTGAGCAATGGCGAGAATCGATTCATCCACGCGGCATGCCACGGCAATGTGGCGGACTCGACCCGCAATCAAGGCTGAGATGGGACGACCGGGTTCCATTAACCATAAGCAGCGCTACGCGTTCGCTCAACTTGTTCGGGCTTGTTTCACGCCCAGGTTTTCAGACCGGGGTATTTGTTAACCGCCTGCGTTTACCGTTTGCGTAATCGCGGGCCTCGTAACTCATACCGCGAGAGCTAACGAAACCCGCCGTCCTCAACCGGCGGGTTTCTTCGTGAGAAAGATTGCCGATGTCGCTGTCCTCAGCCAAGAACTATGCGCTTCGCGCCGCACGCTCGCAGGACGAGAAAGAAGCGATTGAACTGCTGTCGAAGGCCATCCTGGAACTGGCGTCCTCGATCGAGGCCACCGACGCGAAAGTGAAGCAGATCAACAAAGCCAAGGGTTGACGAACGATCGCCGCGCCGGAGCTTTCATCGTTTCCGGGGAGGGCGATGGCGCCCGGCGCTGACCGGGTCACCGGTGGTTTTCGTCTTGGAGAATTCGCACTTCGGGCATTTGAAAACGTGCTTCTCTGCGCCGTTGGCGGACGGCTCCCGGCTGGCCAGTTCCATTCGTGCTCGACACATCGCGCAGCGAGGCGGCTTGATGGACTTGGGGGGCAGTGCTGCGGGGTTGTCAGACGACGGCATTGCTTCCCAACTGAAAAACGACGCCCCGTATTGGCGGAAGGGGTGGGATTCGAACCCACGGTACCCTTGCAGGCACGCCGGTTTTCAAGACCGGTGCCTTAAACCGCTCGGCCACCCTTCCGTCTTTGGAGTTCAGCGACTTAG
>JBKJUA010000327.1:0-5765 GCA_046590305.1 Bradyrhizobium sp. | reverse complement strand
CGTCGCCGGTCAGCATGGCAGTGAATGCCTTGGCATAGTAACCCTGTGCGTAATTTGGATTGAGCTCCACCGCACGCCGGAGCCATCCATCCGCCGCCTCAGGCTGATCTGTAAGCCAGAATGAACGACCCATCGTAAAATGCGCGAAGGGGTCGAGCGGGTCGAGCTCCAGCCCGCGCTCGGCGTGGTGGCGCGCCATCTGTGCCGAGGCTTTCGCGTCCGATCCCATGTGCAAGAAGGCTTCGATGAAGCTGGTGAAGGACAGCCCGGCATGGGCGCGAGCAAAACGGGGATCGAGCGTCACGGCACGTTCGAAATTCTCTCTCGCCTTCAGCGTCGAGTCCGTCGTGAACCGATAGAGATGGTGCAGGCCGAGATGGAAGTTCGCCCAGGCGTCGAGCTGGTCGGAACTGCCGAGCGCTGCGATCCGCGCCTCGTTCTCGGGCACATGCAGGTCCAACGCCGCAACAACCCGGGCGACAATGCGCTGGCGTAGATCTTCGACTCCGTCGAACGGTACTGCCAGCCGGTCGCCCCAGATCACCTCGCCACGACCGGCATCCGCCAGCTGGAGCGTCACCGCGATGGTCTTGTCCCGCGTCTCAATCAGGCCTGACAAAACATAGCCGACGCCCAGCGCCGTGCCGATCAGCTCGAGGTCCGGCTCACGGAAGCGAAAGGACGAGCCACGTGCGGTCACCGCCAGCCAGCGCATCCGCGACAGGGCCTGGATGATCTCATGCGGGATCGCTTCGGCGAGGATCGCAAGATCGGGGCCTATTCCCAACGGTCGGAAGGGAAGCACGGCGATCGAGGGGCGACACATCTCGGTCGGATTAGCACTCGGCACACGCTCCAGCGCCGACGGCCTTACGGGCGTAGTTTCCACCACCTCGGCCACAAAGCGGAAGCCCCGTCCATGCAACGTGCGGATAACCGACTGGCTCGACCCGTCATCTCCCACCGCCTGCCGAGCCGATCGGATACGGCTGGCGATGCTGGCGTCCGATACTGTTCGGCCGTTCCAGACGACCTGCGCGATCTCGTCCTTTCCAACCATCCGATCGCGATTCCGGATCAGGTGCACAAGCAGCGACAACACCTGCGGTTCCACCCGCACCGGGACATCGCGGTGCGCCAGTTCGAACCTGTTCGGGTCCAGCCGGAATTCGCCAAATTGCACGATCATCCCACAATATAACCCCAGAATTCTGGAGTTCTACACGAAATCTTCAGGAACTGATCAAGCGCGCGCGGACTGCTTGCGTAGTTTGAACGCACTCCGGGATCGGGATCATCTCGGCTCCACAACATGCAGAGGAACCATCCATGACTGCGATCGAAACCAGACGGTTCGATAAGCCTGACCAGTTGCTCGACATGAAGGAACGCGGTGGCATCTCGATCGTGAAGATGGCCGACGGCAGCGCCGGGATGCATGCAATCTTCGAGCCCGGCTGGACTTGGGAGAACGATGAGAAGCCGCTTCTAGGCTCGCCAGACTCCTGCCCGATGCGGCACACCGGATATTGTATCTCGGGCCGGCTCATCGTGCGTATGATCGACACCGGCATCGAGACGCGACTCAGCACAGGTGACTTCTTCGAAATCCCGCCGGGGCATGACGCCCATGTCGAGGGGTCGGAAAGGGTGGAACTGATCCTGTTTGCACCACCCGAGCATCAGCACTGACCCGTGGGCCGGTCACACCCGGTACAGACCGCCGAGAGCACCGAAGAAGGAGAAACCTATGGAGTCTAGAACCATTCGTACGACCAAAGGCCGCGGGCGCCTGTTCGACTCAATTCTGGATACAGTCGGCGACACGCCGGTGATTCGGGTGAACAACCTCGCGCCCGATAACGTGCGCCTCTACGTGAAGGCCGAATTCTTCAATCCCGCCGCTTCGGTCAAGGACCGGCTGGCGCTGAACATCATCGAAGCGGGTGAGAGGGCCGGCACGCTGAAACCCGGCCAGACTGTAGTCGAGGCTACCAGCGGCAATACAGGCATTGGGCTCGCCATGGTCTGCGCGCAGAAAGGCTATCCGTTGGTCGTCACTATGGCCGACAGCTTCTCGGTCGAGCGGCGGCGACTGATGCGGATGCTGGGCGCAAAGGTGGTGCTGACGCCGCGTGCGCAGAAGGGCACGGGGATGTATTTCAAGGCCGTTGAATTGGCCGAGCAGCACGGCTGGTTCCTCGCCCGGCAATTCGAGACAGCCGCCAATGCGGACATCCATGAGGCCACTACGGCGCGCGAGATCGTCGGCGATTTTGCCGGTGACCGTCTCGATTATGTCGTAACCGGCTATGGCACGGGCGGCACGGTGGCAGGGCTCGCGCGGGTCTTGCGCAAGGAACGGCCCGAAACGCGGATCATTTTAACCGAACCCGCCAATGCGCAATTGTTGGGCAGCGGCGTGGCTCAGAAACGCAGTGCTGATGGCGGGCCTGCCGTCAGCCACCCGAGTTTTGAGCCCCATCCCATTCAAGGCTGGACCCCGGATTTCATACCGAATGTCCTTCAGGAATGCATCGATAGCGGCGGCTATGATGAACTGATCCCCGTGGCAGGCACCGACGGTATCGCTTGGGCGAAGAAGCTTGCGCAACGCGAAGGCATCTTGACCGGCATTTCAGGCGGCGCTGCGTTTGCTGTTGCCATGGTCATCGCGGGACGCGCCGAACCCGGTGCTGTGATCCTGGCGATGCTGCCGGATACCGGTGAGCGCTACCTTACAACTCCGCTTTTCGCCGACATTCCCGAGGACATGGATGCAGAAGAACAGGCTCTGTCGCATTCGACTCCGGGATATCAGTTGGGCTGAGGCTGCGGACTGCGCTTGGCGCGCGGGCACCGCGCGCCGGGAAACACGAATGCAAGGCGGATGACGATGACGGAGCAGGAACCGCCAGAAACGCTGGATCCCACCGATTGGACTGCCACCCTGGCGCTTGCCCACCAGATGGTGGAGGCTGCTGTTGTCCATATTCGCGACGTGCGTGACCGACCCGTGTGGCAAGCGATGCCCGACACGGTGCGGCAAAGCTTTACCGCCCCGTTGCCGCAAGACCCCGCTCCCCTCACTGAACTTTGGCAGGATCTGCAATCCAACCTTTTGCCCTATGCCATGGGCAACATGCATCCGCGCTTCTGGATGTGGTACATGGGTGCCGGCACGTTTACCGGCGCGTTAGGCGAGTTTTTGGCCGCCATCGAAAGCTCGAACCTCGGCGCAGGCAACACGGCCGCAGCCCTGATGGACACGCAGGTGACGGGTTGGATCCGCCGTGTGATGGGCTTTCCTGAAGGAGCTTCGGGAACGCTGGTCGATGGGGGATCGAAGGCTAACATCATCGGGCTGACGGTGGCGCGCAATGTGATGGCCGGGGTGGACGTGCGTGAGGAAGGCGTGGCAGCCATTCCGCAGCCCCTGCGGTTTTACGCCTCGGATCAGGTGCATTCGTGCCATCAGAAGGCCGTGGAACTGCTAGGTCTGGGCAATCGAGCACTGGTCCGAGTGCCATCCGACAATGCTTGCCGTATGGACCTTTCCGCGCTGGTCACAGCCATCGCTAATGACCGGGCAGCCGGGCTGAAACCCGCATGCGTTATCGCTACAGCCGGAACCACAAACACGGGCGCGATTGATGATCTTCCGGCGATAAGGGATCTGTGCCGTCGCGAGGGGCTATGGTTTCATGTGGATGGCTGCATCGGTGCGCTGGTGACAATCGCGCCCCGCCACCGGCACCTCGTGGCCGGGATCGAGGATGCGGATTCTCTGGCTCTTGATTTGCACAAATGGCTGCACGCGCCCTTTGAGGCCGGGCTCGCGCTGGTACGTGACCGCGCACAACATCTTGGTGCATTTGCCTTGCAGCCCGAATATCTGGAGGAAAAACCGCGAGGCATCGCGGCTGCGGAATACCTCTACAATTACGGTGTACAGACGAGCCGCGGGTTCCGGGCGCTAAAGCTCTGGATGCTGCTCAAAGAGCACGGGGCAGCAAAGTTCGGCCGCCTGATCGACCAGAACATCGAACAGGCACGGTATCTGACCGAAGCGGTCAGGGCCGGGCCGAACCTGACCCTGATGGCGCCCACCGTGCTAAACATCGTGTGCTTCCGCTACGACCCCGGCGGGCTGGACGAAGCCGCTCTGCGCGTCCTGAACAGCGAAATCATGCTGCGCCTTCAGGAGGCTGGGATTGCCGCCCTGTCTGACACTACCGTGAAGGAGCGCCACTGCTTGCGCGTGGCTATCTGCAACCATCGCACCCGGCGCGAAGATCTGGATCTGGTGGTGCGCGAAGCGGTCCGGAGCGGAGACGAAATTTTCGAGGAACACAAGGTGTCATGAACCCGCCGCCGCGTTGACGGCGGCAAGGGCGCAAACCCTAGCACGATAACCTGTTCGGGGAACACCACGCACAACGTCCCGATGCCTCCGCCGGTACGAGTACGTTGTCACCGAGCTCCTTTAGCAGTGGATCGCCATAAATCAGTCAGGTAACCCGAGCTTGCGAAGATTTTCTGCCATACGGTTCAGGGCGGCAGGGGAAAACACCATGGCTTGCTTGTATTTTGAAACCGTCAGATCCGGATAACTGCGCAATACCTCCACAAAGGCTTGATTGGCTTCTTCAACCCGGCCGGCTCCCGACAGCGACGATGCCAAATGGCGGTATATCCAGCTGGCGTTTGGCCGTTCCTCAAGGGCGCGCTGATAGAACGCGGCAGCCTTGTCGTATTCTTGCGCCACTTCGTGCGCCGACGCTATACCTACATAGTTGTTGAAATTCATTGGGTCGATCGGACTCAGCCGCAGAGCGCGCTCGAAATTTCCAATCGCCTTCTGAGACTGATCGGCATAATTCTCCAGCCATCCGAGCCTACTCCACGCCCATGCAGCGTTTGGATCGAGTGTGACCGCGCGCTCAAGCAGCACACGCGCAGTTCCATAATTGCGTACAAAAGTGTGCACCGCGCCCAGTACCGTCAGAATAATAGGATCGTCGCCGCTCATCTCTGCTGCCCGCTCGGCGAGCGATCGTGCCATAGCCTGACTCTCTGCGATATCGTCGGCCCAATTGTAGACCGAGCGCTGGGCGTGGCACCAACCGGCAAGCGACAACGCTAGAGGGTATTCAGGATCGATCGCGAGCGCTTTTTCGAGGAGATCGAGCGCTTTAACGCTTTCTTCCTTCTCCAGCGCCCAGACATGAGGCATTGCCCTCATAGTATAATCGTAGCTGCCCAGGTCTTGTGGCCGTTTGCGTCGCGACCGCTCAATCTCGGCAATGCGGATAGAAGGTTGTAGAGCGCCTGCCACCTGCTCCGTTATCCGGTCTTCGAGATCAAAGAATTCTTCGACTGCGCCGTCGAAGCGCGAGCTCCAAACGTGTGCGCCACCTTCGGTTTCGATTAGCTGAACGATAATGCGAAGGCGGTTTCCGGCCTTCTGGACACTACCCTCGAGCAAATAGGCAACGCCCAGCTCCTTGCCGATGTCGCGAGCATTTGTCGTGCGTCCCTTATAGGTGAATGCTGAACTACGTGCGATGACGAAGAAAGAACGGATGCACGAAAGCGCTGCGGTAATTGCCTCTACGATTCCATCGGCGAGGTAGTCCTGACCCGGCTCAGCGGACATATTGTCGAACGGTAGGACGACGATGGACGGTTTGTCGGGTAGCGCTAGATCTTGAACCTGTATCGCTGACGAACTTGATCGGATTGCAGTAGTGGCCTCACCGGCA
>JBKJUA010000438.1:0-4612 GCA_046590305.1 Bradyrhizobium sp. | reverse complement strand
AGCGGGCGTGGCGGAATTGGTAGACGCGCTGGATTTAGGTTCCAGTGACGAAAGTTGTGGGGGTTCGAGTCCCTCCGCCCGCACCAAGCGCTGACAGCGTTTGCGAGAAGATTACGGGAAGACCGATTTCGGAAGGGGAGATGCTCTCTTGAAGAAATGGGTCGGCCAGCCACCGGCGCAGGTTTTGAAGCCTCGCGCGACCAGATTGACAATGTCCGTGCCGCGGAGGCCGGACCAAGCGGGAAGAAGATTGACGCCATGCAGGTCACAGAAACCCTCGCCGAGGGCTTGAAGCACGAATTCCAGATCAGCGTTCCCGCATCGGATCTCGATGCCAAGGCGGACGTCAAGCTGGTGGAGCTCAAGGACAAGGTCAAACTCAACGGCTTCCGCCCGGGCAAGGTGCCCGTGAGCCATCTCAAGAAGGTCTATGGCCGCTCCGTGATGGCCGAGACCATCGACCAGACCATCCGCGAGACCAACACGCAGATCTTCACCGATCGCGGCTTCCGCCTCGCCACCGAGCCCAAGATCACGATGCCGACGGAGGCCAAGGAGGTCGAGGACATCCTGTCGGGTAAATCCGATCTCACCTACACCGTCTCGATCGAGGTGGTGCCCGCGATCGCGCTGGCCGATTTCAAGAGTTTTACCGTCGAGAAGCCGGTCGTTGAAGTCACCGACGCCGACGTCGACGAGGCCATCAAGCGCATCGCCGACCAGAACCGGCCCTACGCCGCCAAGGCCGAGGGTGCCACGGCGGAGACCGGCGATCGGGCCACGATCTCCTTCAAGGGCAGCATCGACGGTGTGCCGTTCGAAGGCGGCACCGGCGAGGGCATCCAGGTCGTGATTGGCGCCGGGCAGTTCATTCCCGGCTTCGAGGAGCAGCTGATCGGCATCGCGGCCGGCGAAACCCGCACCCTGAAGGTCTCGTTCCCGAAGAACTACGCCAGCGAGAAGCTCGCCGGCCAGGCCGCCGAGTTCGAGACCACCGCGACCGCGATCGAATCGCCGCAGGACAGCGTCGTCGATGACGAGTTCGCCAAGACGCTCGGTCTCGAATCCCTCGACAAGCTGAAGGAAGCCGCGCGCGAGCGGCTGGTGGCCGAATTCGCCGGCGCCACCCGCCAGAAGGTCAAGCGCATGCTGCTGGACCGGCTCGACGAAGCCCACCGCTTCGAGGCGCCGCCGTCGCTGGTCGAGGAGGAGTTCAATCTGATGTGGAACTCGATCAAGGCCGAGATGGAGTCCGGCGGCAAGACTTTCGCCGATGAAGACACCACCGAAGAGGCCGCCAAGGAGGAATACCAGAAGATCGCCGACCGAAGGGTTCGGCTCGGCCTGGTGCTCTCCGAGATCGGCGAGAAGAACAAGATCACGGTCACCGACGACGAAGTCAGCCGCGCGGTGATCGAGCGTGCGCGCTCGATGCCCGGCCGCGAGAAAGAAGTCTGGGACTACTATCGCAGCAATACCAACGCGCTCGCCCAGCTTCGTGCACCGATCTACGAGGACAAGGTGGTCGATTTCATCCTCGAATTGGCCAACGTGACCGAGAAAAAGGTCACCCGCGAGGATCTTTACAAGGACGACGACGCGGAGAAGAGCGCGGCCTGACCCGAGCCATCCGTCAGTCCGGCGTTAAGGTTGAGGAGCGAAACCGGCATCGCGACGGCATCCGTCGCTATGCCCGGTCGTGCGAATCAGCTTCAACTGCACGAAATTCCGCACGCTATTGACCCGGTCTTGTTACCGGGGAATTGGCCCATATCTGAGCCAGGCCTTGTCTGAGTCATGTCTTTTCTGAGCCATGTCTTTTCTGAGCTAAATGTCCCTATAAGTCCTGCCTCACGGGTCGTTCGTCCACGTTCGGCAACTCTCACGCTCCTGCCGGGCCGATGGGTGTCCGCCTCCAAAACCTTGGGTGATTAATGCGCGATCCGGTCGAAACCTACATGCAACTCGTGCCGATGGTGGTCGAACAGACCAACCGTGGCGAACGCGCCTACGACATCTTTTCGCGCCTGCTGAAAGAACGCATCATCTTCTTGACCGGTCCGGTCGAGGACGGCATGGCGACGCTGACTGTCGCCCAGCTATTGTTCCTCGAGGCCGAGAATCCGAAGAAGGAAATCTCGATGTACATCAACTCGCCCGGCGGCGTGGTGACGTCGGGCCTTGCGATCTACGACACGATGCAGTTCATCCGCCCGCCGGTGTCGACGCTTTGCACCGGTCAGGCGGCGTCGATGGGCTCGCTGCTGCTGGCCGCCGGCCACAAGGACATGCGCTTCTCGCTGCCGAATTCGCGCATTATGGTGCATCAGCCCTCCGGCGGCTTCCAGGGCCAGGCCACCGACATCATGCTGCACGCCCAGGAAATCCTGAACCTGAAGAAGCGGCTCAACGAAATCTACGTCAAGCACACCGGCCAGACCTTCAAGGCGATCGAGGATGCGCTGGAACGCGACAAGTTCCTCACCGCCGAGATGGCTCGCGACTTCGGCATTGTCGACAAGGTGATCGACAAGCGCCAGGAAGAGCCGGCGGCCAAGACTCCCTAAGAAAATCCCGTAGAAGGCTCGCAATTGTCGGGAGCCGCGCGTTGCCTCCAGACAATACCGGTCGCCAGCGGCCAATTTCGGCCGCCGGTGGGACATTTATGCCCCTAATGGGCAGCAAGTTCCGCTTTCGTGCTGGTTTGGCGGCGTGGCAATCGCGCAACGCCCTGATGATTTCGACAGGCTCGCCTCGCGTGAAAGCCGCAAATCACGGTATTGTCACGGGTATCGGCCGGCCCGGCAATTAGCGAATTCTTGATAGTCGGGTGCGACCATGGTTGGCTAGCTGGGATAGGTTATGCTTTGCGGGGGATTCGAGTTAGCCGCGATTCGTGCGGTATCTGAAGCTAGGGTCTTTTTTGGTACGGATTTTGCTCTATCTAGAACTTGCGCCGGGTAAGTACCGGAACGAGACGATCGAGCGGACGAGATCGAACGGCGGACGGAGATAAGAATGAGTAAGGTCGGCACGAGCGACTCCAAGAACACGCTGTATTGCTCGTTCTGTGGCAAGAGCCAGCATGAAGTCCGCAAATTGATCGCGGGTCCCACCGTATTCATCTGCGACGAATGCGTTGAGCTGTGTATGGACATCATCCGGGAGGAAAACAAATCCTCGCTGGTGAAGTCGCGCGACGGCATCCCGACCCCGAAGGAAATCTGCAAGGTCCTCGACGATTACGTGATCGGCCAGAGCCATGCCAAGAAGGTGCTCTCGGTCGCCGTCCACAATCACTACAAGCGGCTCAATCACCAGACCAAGCACAACGACGTCGAGCTCGCGAAGTCGAACATCCTGCTGATCGGTCCGACCGGCTCGGGCAAGACGCTGCTGGCGCAGACGCTGGCGCGGATTCTCGACGTGCCGTTCACGATGGCGGATGCGACCACGCTGACCGAAGCCGGCTATGTCGGCGAGGACGTAGAGAACATCATCCTCAAGCTGCTGCAGTCGGCCGACTACAATGTCGAGCGCGCCCAGCGCGGCATCGTCTATATCGACGAAATCGACAAGATCAGCCGCAAGTCCGACAACCCTTCGATCACCCGTGACGTCTCGGGCGAGGGCGTGCAGCAGGCGCTGCTGAAGATCATGGAAGGCACGGTTGCGTCAGTGCCGCCGCAAGGCGGCCGCAAGCATCCGCAGCAGGAATTCCTGCAGGTCGACACCACCAACATCCTGTTCATCTGCGGCGGCGCCTTCTCCGGGCTGGAGAAGATCATCTCCGCGCGCGGACGCTCGACCTCGATCGGCTTCGCGGCCCAGGTTCTGGCGCCGGAAGACCGCCGCACCGGCGAAATCTTCCGTCACGTCGAGCCCGAGGATCTCTTGAAGTACGGCCTGATCCCGGAATTCGTCGGCCGCCTCCCGGTGGTCGCCACGCTGGAAGATCTCGACGAGGCTTCGCTGAAGAAGATTCTGACCGATCCGAAGAACGCGCTGGTGAAGCAGTATCAGCGGCTGTTCGAAATGGAGAATATCGAGCTCACCTTCGCCGACGAGGCGCTTGGCGCCGTCGCCCGCAGGGCGATCGAACGCAAGACCGGCGCGCGCGGCCTGCGCTCGATTCTCGAAAGCATCCTGCTGGAGACCATGTTCGATCTCCCGGGGCTGGAAGGCGTCGAGGAGGTCGTGATCTCGCGCGAAGTCGTCGAGGGGACCGCTCGTCCGCTCTACATCTATGCCGATCGTTCCGATCGCGCCGTCGAGAGCAGCGCCAGCGCCTGAGTGCGCGTTTAGCTGCTGACGGATTAAGTTTTCGTAAGCGTCGGCCGCCGGCATTCGGCGACCGCTGTCGCGTAGGCTTTTATCCGCGTTGGCCCCGATTGGCGAGCTCTTTCCAGCGACTTGACACCCCCATGGCCGATAGCCACCTAATGCTGTCGGTGATGAGAACTTAACCGTAAGATTCGCCGTTCACGATCCGGACGACGAGTGGCCGCGACGCGGCCATCCGGTCCGGAACATACAGGCACCTTGTGGTGGTTGCGCAAGATCGCGGACTGCGTGCAAGGGGGCACAACAAAAGGAACAGGCCATGACGCCC
>JBKJUA010000436.1:0-12295 GCA_046590305.1 Bradyrhizobium sp. | reverse complement strand
CTTGGTCCATCCCGACCATTGATGGGGAACGTCGAGTACGATGCAGGGCATCGTGGTGCGAAGCGTATCGAAGATCGAATCGAAGGCGTCCGCGCCGAAATCATAGACCCGATCCAGCGTCGCAGGTGCTGCCAGCAGGCTGAGATGGTCGGTGCATTTCGACAGCAGGCGATCGATGAACGCGGTATCGACCCGGTCCGGCGAGAATACCGCATCCGCAATACCCTGCGGCGGGTCTTGATTATAGTCGAGGCCAGCGGTCCCGAAGGCGAGGTCGAGATCGGCGACCACGGAATCCAGCGCCAGGTCGCGGGCGATCGCCCAGGCGACGTTATGGGCGACGGTGGACGCGCCGACGCCGCCCTTGGCGCCGACGACGGCGATGATGCGGCCGACGGCCTTGGCCTCAGGAGCCGAGAACAGATTGCAGACCGAGCGTACCACGTCGATGGTATTGACCGGCGCGAGCACATAGTCGCTGACGCCGCGGCGCACCAGTTCGCGATACAGCGTGACGTCGTTGATCTTGCCGATCACGACCACCCGGGTTCCGGAATCGCAAACGGTGGCGAGTTGATCGAGGCCCGCGAGAATATCGGTGCGGCCCTCGGTTTCCAGGATGATCACGTTCGGCGTCGGCGCCGTGCGATAGGCCTCGATAGCCGCTGCCATGCCACCCATCTGGATCTTGAGATGGGCCTTGCCGAGGCGGCGGTCTTCGCCCGCCGACTGCACGGCGGCCGCGGTTTCAACGGTCTCGCAGAACGCCTGCACCGACACGCGCGGTGCCGGCGCAATGTGATCGTCCGCGGGCGGCGATGCGTCCGGCTGCTGTTCGGTGTTCTGGCGCGCGTAGCTGATCATTTGCCTGTATCGCTGAGTTTGGCTCGGTCGGATTCGGGATAGGTGGTCGCGGTCGTGGTACCCTTGCGATACTTGTCGAAGGCGATGTTGCGCCGGGAGGTATAGGCCGGTGTTTCACTTCGCGGCTGCACCAGGTCGGCCGGATTGTCGACCATCGCCGCCATGTTGCGCTGATAGGCGCAGCCGAAATTGTAGTACTGCTTGTTTTCGAAATAGCTCTTGTTCTTGATCGAGGGACCGAGATCTTCAGGCCACAACCCGCAGGGACCGGCGACCGCCGCGATCTTCGGATAGTTCAACCGGATCGTCGCCATCGTGCGCGGATCATTCGGCTTGTAGTGGCGGGCAACGACCCCGCGCGGCGGCACGCCGGCGGCAGCCAGTGTTCCCTGAATTTCCCGGAATGCGTCCGCGGCTGCGCGCGCATTCGGCGTGTCGACCGGCACGTCGGCGGTGATGGCGCCGGTGCCCTCGCGCAGCCAGACCTGCGCCAGCCCGATCACGTCGGCGCGCTGCGCGGCGGAAAGTCCGCCCCGCGCCTGCCCAACGAAGATCACGACCGAGCGGTTGGCTTCCTCGATGGCGATCGGGTGGCGATGGCGATAATCGTCGGGCGCGCTCTCGGCCATGGCGACATCGCCGGTGTGCCGGCAGGCCCCCAGCACGAGGGTCAGACCGACAAGCGCTCCCGCCAGGCGGAAAGCGCGACTGCGATCGAGGGGTAGTTTGATTGTCATCGTTTTGGTCCTCGTCCCGCTCAGTCGGTAATAAAGCCGTAGGTGCCGCGATAATTCCGTGCCGGTTCGACCCGGCCTGGAACGCCGTAGATGCGATTGATGCTGCCGAGCAGGTCGGCCTGCGGATCCGACGCATTGGCAAAGCCGTCATCCGGCCTCGACAGGTCCTTCTGCGCCACCGCGCGCACGATGAAGGGCGTTACGATGACCACCAGTTCGGTCTGGCTGTTGACGAAGTCGCGGCTGCGGAACAGCGTTCCAAGCACCGGCAACTGCGCGAGGCCCGGCAGACCATTGATGGCCTGCTTGGTCTGTTCCTGGATCAGGCCCGCCATCGCCATCGCGCCGCCCGAGGGAATTTCAAGGGTGGTTTCCGCGCGGCGGGTCTTGACCGAGGGAACGGTCAACGAATTGCCCGAGCCCTGGCTCAACGTAATGGCGTTTTCGTTCGACAGTTCCGAGACCTCGGTCATCACCCGCAGGCTGATGCGCCCTTCGGACAGCACCACCGGAGTGAAATTCAGCGAGATGCCGAATTTCTTGAAGCTGATCTGGGTGGTGCAGACCCTGGTGACGGGATCGCAATTGTAGCCGGCCGGCACTGGAAACTCGCCGCCGGCAATGAAGGTCGCGGACTCGCCGGAGATCGCGGTCAGGTTTGGTTCGGCCAGCGTGCGTACCACGCCGGCGTTCTCCATCGCGCGCAGGGTGGCCGATACCGACGTGCCCAACGCCCCGGTCACGCCGTTGCCGGCGACCAGCGGGCGGCCGAGTGCGGTGAAGGGGTTGGAGTTGTTGAAGTTCACGACGGCGGTGCCATAGTTCAGCGTGCCGGAGACGTCGATGCCGAGCTGCTTGATGATATTGCGCGCGACTTCGGCGACGGTAACCTTCAGCATCACCTGGTCGCGGCCGCGCACCACGATCGAGTTGACCACCTTTTCAGCGCCGCCCGCCAGGCGCCCGGCGAGTTCGCCGGCCTGCTGGGCCTCGATCGGACTTGCCGCCGAGCCGGTCAGCATGACGCCGTCGCCGACGCCTTCGATCTGGATGTCGGCATTCGGCAGCGTGCTCTTCAGCGCGGCGCGCAAGCCGTTGAGGTCGCGCTTGACGGCGATATCGTAGGCCGCGATCTGCTGGCCGGCGGAATCGAAGAACACGATGTTGGTCTGACCGACCGCGGCGCCGATGATATAGGCGCGCTGCGAAGAGCGCACGACGGCGTTGGCGATCTTGGGATCCGCGACCAGCACGTCCTTGATGTCGCGCGGCAGGTCGATCACGACGGATTTGCCGATACCGAGCGCGAGGAAGCGCGCATTCATCTGGCCGTCGGCCGCGCCCGGTGCGGCGACGCGATAATCGCTCGCCAGCACCGGCGTCAAGGCCTGATTGAACATCATCGCCGCGACAGCCGAGAACGACAGGGCGCGGACCGTCATGGTCCGCATCACCGGCTGATTTCCCCTGCACTTCATTTCGCGCGTCCTCTTTGTCACTTCTGCATCGTCGTCGGGCTGGATACGCCATAGCGAATTACGTTGATACTCTCGCCACGCTTGGAAGTATGATCGTCGGTTCGGTTCTCGACCATGTTGAGGTCGGCGATGCTTCGCAGCGCCAGCGCCAACGTGCCGGTCTGTCGCGCGCGGGCCAGCGTCTCGGCCTGCTCGGGCTTCAGCTCGAGCGTGACGGTCTTGCCGACCACGGCATTCTGGCCGTCCTTTTCCTTCGGCGCCTGATCGATCGCGAGCACGCGGACATTGGTCAGGATGACTTCGGAGATGACCTGGTCGGGGCCGTTCTTGTCGGCCTTCTCGCGCTTGGACAGGATCACGTCGACGCGGTCGTTCGGCAGGATGAAGCCGCCGGCGCCGGTCTCCGGCGAAATCTCCGTGGAAATGGCGCGCATACCGGTGGGCAGGATCGCCGCCATGAAGCCGGATCCGTCGGCCCTGACCAGCTTCTGCTCCCGGATCGGTTCGCCGGCGATAAAAGGCGCGCGCGCGATCCAGCCTGCGACCTGCGTGGTGGCGTCAGGGCGTTCGCCGCGGCGAATAAAGGTATTGCTGTTCGAGGAGGCCGGCCATGTCTGCCATTGCATGTCGTCCGGCTTGAGCGACTGGCCGAGACCGATGTCGGCCCTCGCAACCAGAACGTCGACGGTTGGCATCTGGGCGACCGGTTCCGCCGGCGCCGGTCCCTTGTCGGATCCGCTCGCAAGATAGGCAGCCACGCCTCCGGCTCCGACAGCGATCGTCAGCACCACAATGCGTGCGGTATTCATACGCTTCACTTTCCACATTACGCCGCGACGCTTCCGTCGCCGTGATGGGAGTTGACCAGCTATTCGTCAAAGCATGGTTAATGAGGCGTATCTAAATCGCGTTAACGAGAGTTTACCGAGGCTTGCTCAGCGCATGGCGAAGTGGGTGAGGTCCACCGCTTTGATCCATTCGGTTTCCGGATAGATCATCAACGCGCCGATCGCGAGCGCGATGCCGTAGGGAATGCCGGTCTCCCTGGCGTGCAGCTTCAGCAGCCAGGGCTGGCCCGCGAGCTGCCAGGGCAGCGGCCATTGCCGGAATTGCAGCAAGAGTAATGTCAGGGCGCCGCCGAACAGCGAGGCATAGAGCAGGTAGTTGAGCAGATGGCTGAAGCCGAACCACAATGCGGCCGCGGCCGCCACCTTGGCGTCGCCGCCGCCAACCCAGCCCATGGCAAAGCAGCCAAAGGCGATGACAAGTACGGTCAAGCCCGCGCCGACATGCGAGAGAATGTCGAGGAACGGCATGCCGCTCAGCAGCGCGAGCGCCAGAAAGCCCGCCGCCAGCGCCAGCGACACCCGGTTCGAAATCGTCATGGTGAAAAGATCGCTCGCCGCCGCGAACGCCATCAGGGCCGGAAACAGCGTGAGGCGAACGATATCGAGGATCATGGGACTGGGCGGCCCGTGTGGCTGACGCGAGGTCGGAGCATCGCCCGAGTCTAGCGATCAGAAATGAACAATCGGGAAACGGCCGGAGCGGTCACCAGATACTGGCGATCTGAACGGCGATGGCGAGCATCGCCAGCGCCAGCGTCAGGCAAACCAGTTCCGCGGCCCGCCTGTCCCGGCGGCTGGCCGGCACGGCTACTCTTGTTACCGCCGCGGCGGCGGTCACCGGTTTACGCATGTTTACGCCAACACCACTCTATAGAGACAGCAAAGGCCCCGGAATTGCCGGGGCCTTTGAGGCTTCGCGCAACAGTCGCTTATTTCAGCGAGGTGTTGATCGAGGTGAACTTGGTGTTCAGGTTGGTACCGAGGCCGTTCACGACAGCGATGATCGCGAGCGAGATGCCGGCTGCAATCAGGCCGTACTCGATAGCGGTGGCGCCGGACTCGTCCTTCACGAAACGCGCAATCAGGTTCTTCATATTCAACTCCATGTGTACACGTGGCTGGTCGACTAACATTTGGTCTCGCCGGCGTTCTCAGCACCGTGACCATGGACGCAACCCTAAGGTCGGGAAATTTCGGCGCGGTTAACTCGACCGCGTAAACCTCGATGGAACTGGCAGTTCTTAAGCAGAGTAAATGTGGAATTAAGAGCTTGCCGACAATTCGACAGGTGACCGGATCGCTCCCGGTCTGGAGGGCTTCAAAGCCGCGAACCGCCGCGATTCATGGCTCCTTAAGCGTCAAAGGGTACCCATTAAGGCCCGTCGGATGAGGTTGCCATGTCCAATTTGCCTCTGGAAGTCGTTGTGATGTTCGGCGAGACGATCGCCAAGGTGGTGCCCGTCACGATCGGACTGGCCGTGGTGTTCTCGCTGCTGACCCATTTCTGGGCCTGCAATCCGGGAACGCCGTGGTGGCGCAAGAAGGAACTCGTCACCGATATCTGCTACTGGTTCTTCGTGCCGCTGTTCGCCCGCGTGCTGCGGATCGGGCTGCTGGTGGTCGGCGCGGGCGTGCTCTTCAATATCCGCGACGCCGACGAGTTGATTGCATTCTACGACAATGGCCACGGCCCGCTGGCGCAGTTGCCGCTCTGGTTCCAGGCGGTGCTGTTCCTGGTGCTGTCGGACTTCATGTTGTACTGGCTGCACCGGATGTTTCACCGGGGCGACTTCTGGAAATACCACGCGGTCCATCATTCGTCCGAGGAACTGGACTGGATTTCCGCGGCGCGCTTCCACCCCGTCAACCTGTTCCTGGGAACCATCCTGGTCGACGTCTTCCTGCTGATCGCCGGCATTTCACCCAACGTCATGCTCTGGGTCGCGCCCTTCAACATGTTCCATTCGGCGTTCGTGCACGCCAACCTGAACTGGACGCTCGGTCCGTTCAAATACGTACTCGCCAGCCCGGTGTTCCACCGCTGGCATCACACGGCGCAGGAAGAGGGCGGCAACACCAATTTCGCCGGCACTTTTCCGCTCTGGGACATTATGTTCGGAACCTTCCGGATGCCGGAAAACAGGCTGCCCGACAATTATGGCATCGACGAGCAAGCGACCTTTCCGACCGAGATTGCCGGGCAACTCGCCTATCCGTTCCGGCGATCGTAGGCGGGTGCCGGCGATCTCGCCGCCGTTTGCACTTCGTTCACACATTAGGGGCAGATTTGCCCGGTCGGGCGCCGGTTCCGCTGCGTATCGCTTTTGCCGGCTCGTCAACGCCCCGGGGTAGAGTATGTCGTTCAGTTGCTTGCGTATGCGCTCACGCGCGCTTTCCTCGTTCCGCTCGCTCGCGATCGGAATGCTGCTGTGGCCGGCAGCGGCTCTGGCCGCGCCCGCGGCCGATACCGTCCTTGTCAATGTCGATCAGGCCAAACTGGTCAAGCTCCCCGGCAAGGTCGCCACCATCGTGGTCGGCAACCCGCTGATCGCCGACGTCACGCTGCAGAACGGCGGCATCATCGTCGTCACCGGCAAGGGCTACGGCGCCACCAACTTCATCGCGATGGACCGCGCCGGGGATATCCTGGTCGACCGCATCATCCAGGTCGAGGGCCCGACCGACCAGCTCGTCACCATCTACCGCGGCGTCGAACGCGAATCCTACAGCTGCATGCCGATCTGCCAGCGTCGCGTCACCTTGGGCGATGGCGAGAGCTACTTCAAATCTGCGATCGATCAGGCCGGCTCGCTCTCCAACCAGGCCAGCGGCGCTGCCGCAGCCGGGGGCAAATCACAGAACTGATAGGCCGCGCCAGCCGGCGCGGCGATCCGCGACCCGCGAATCACGCCGAAAATGGTTAAGGCCCGGTTAACAAAGCGGGTCACCCTGCTTCGATCCGGCGAAACACTTCAACAATCTGTTTCGGGTAAACCTCGCGGGCAGGAAATTGCCGCCGCGATTTAAGGATTGTTCGATGTCATCGCCCGCTGCCGCACCAGGCTCGTTCCGAATCGCGTTGCACAGGTTCCGCCGCAACCGCCGCGGCTCGGCCGCCGTCGAATTCGCGCTGGTGGCGCCGGTGTTCTTCGCGCTGCTGTTTGCGATCATCGAGACCGCGATCGTGTTTTTCGCAGGCCAGGTGCTGGAGACCGTCACGCAGGACTCCGCGCGCCTGATCATGACCGGCCAGGCGCAGACCGCCAACTACAGCAAGGCGCAATTCAAGGACATCGTCGTTTGCCCGACCGGTGCGCTCGCCAAAGTGCTTTTCGACTGTAACAATCTCCATATCGAAGCCAAGAGCTACCCCACCTTCCCCGATGTCGCGATCACCGAACCGATCGACGGCGCCAAGAATTTCATCCCGCCCACCAGTTATTGTCCCGGTGCGGGCGGCGACATCGTCGTGGTGCGGATGTTCTATCAATGGCCCCTGTTCGTCACCGGGCTTGGCTACAACATCTCGAATCTGTCCGGCAGCAAGCGGTTGTTGTCCGCGACCGCCGCATTTCGCAACGAGCCCTTCCTCGCCACCGCGCCTTGCTGACAGGACAAAGCGATGAAAACAATGTCAATGTTCCCAATCTGGCTTCGTATGCGGCGCATCGCCGCGAGGATGTTCGCGGATCGCAGCGGCATTGCGGCGACCGAATTTGCCGTCATCGTGCCGGTCATGCTGGTGATGTTCTTCGGTACGGTGGAGTTTTCATCCGGCGTGGCGGTCAATCGCAAGGTGACGTTGATGGCGCGCACGCTGTCCGATCTGACGTCGCAGTCGACGTCGGTCAACAACGCCGACCTCACCGGTTTCTTTGCCGCCAGCAAGGGCGTCATGACGCCCTATCCGTCGGCGCCGACGCAGTCGACGATTTCCGAATTGTACGTCGTCCCGGGCTCGCTGGTGGTGAAGGTGATGTGGAGCCAGGGTTACGCGCCGCGTGCGGTGGGAAGCACGCTCACGATCCCGACCGAACTCAAGGTCAGCGGCACCTATCTGATCTTCAGCGAAGTCAGCTATCGCTATGTACCGGCGGTCGGCAAGGTGATGGCGCCGGCCGGGGTAGATCTGAAGGATGTCGCCTATACCCGTCCGCGGCAGTCGACCTGCGTGATCTACCCGACGCCGAGTTCGGGCTCGCTCCCTTCCTGTCCGACCTCGTGATCGGAGGCCGGTCCGGTCGCGATCGGTATTGGTCGAAGCCGCCGCCCACACAAAAAAGGCCGCGCACTAGGCGCGGCCTTTCACATTAGTCAGGTCGGATTTCCCCGGGTGAAGAGCCCGGAAATATCGTTAGCCGGCGGCGCGCAGATTATCGGCCGAAGACTTGCCAGAGCGGCGATCGGCCACGATCTCGTAAGAGATCTTCTGGCCTTCACGCAGCGTTCCAAGGCCGGCGCGCTCTACGGCGCTGATGTGCACGAACACGTCGTTGCCACCGTCATCCGGTTGAATAAAGCCGAAGCCCTTGGTCGCGTTAAACCACTTCACGGTTCCCATGCTCACGGGGGTAGTCCCTTCTCAAGATAGATATAGTAGAAGCCCACTTGCGATGGGCTGGTGAGATCGAATTTTTGGAAGGGTCGTCAGCGTCTAAACCGGCTGTACCGGTGGATAGCTAATGTCGTCCGGCCGAAAATCGATAAGGTTATATTATTGCAAAATAGCCCCCAAAACAATCCTGACGTGCACGATTTTTTGATCGTGCCCGGGATCGCAGCTGGAGGCTATTGCCTACGCGCCGCCATGGTTTTGCCATGCGGTCTGCGCGTTTTTTAGCGGCGCCGGAATTGACCGCGCGGCGGTGCACCGCGAGGCGCTCCGCCGCCCGGACGCTCGTCCTTGTGGCGGAAGATCAGCCGGCCTTTTTCCAGATCGTAAGGCGACATCTCGATCGTCACCCGGTCGCCCGCCAGCGTCTTGATCCGGTTCTTTTTCATCTTGCCGGCGGTGTAGGCGACGATCTCGTGCCCTGCGTCGAGCTGCACGCGATAGCGGGCATCGGGCAGGATTTCGGTGACCAGTCCTTCGAACTGGATCAGCTCTTCTTTAGCCATGGTTGTCTCCAGATCGATCGTTCAGCGCGGTCGTTGGGTGCGGTTGGGTCTGGTATTCGGACGGCTTTCGCGATGCAAAAACGCAACCCCTTGCATCCCTTCGGCCTTGCCGCTGGCCTGCGCCGCCGGACGGGATGGCTCCTGCCGGCTGGTCTCGTGGCGATTGGCTTGCGGCGCGCCACCATTACCACCGGGACGGCGGTTACGGCGAGGACCTTTCGAGCCGGGGGCGGCGGCTTCACTGCCCCTGCCGGTATGCCCGCGCGGTCCGGACCGTGCCCCGCGATGCTGCGCCGGCGGCGGTGCGGCCTCGCGGTGGCCCGGAGTGCGGTGATCTTCTCTCGGCAGGGCAATGCGGATCAGCTTTTCGATGTCGCGCAGATAGCCCATTTCCTCGGCGCCCGCGATCAGCGAGATCGCCACGCCCTCGGCGCCGGCGCGCGCGGTGCGGCCGATGCGATGGACGTAGGTTTCGGGGATGTTGGGCAAATCGAAGTTCACCACATGGCTGATGCCGTCGACGTCGATGCCGCGGGCGGCGATGTCGGTGGCGACCAGGGTGCGGATCTCGCCGGTGCGGAACGCCGCCAGCACCCGCTCGCGATGGTTCTGCGACTTGTTGCCGTGAATGGCGTCGGCGCTGATGCCGGCGCGGGCCAGGCTCTTCACCACCTTGTCGGCACCGTGCTTGGTGCGGGTGAAGACCAGCGCGCGTTTGACCGTCTCGCTCTTCAGGAGATTGGCCAGGAAGGTCGGTTTATTGGAGTGATCGACCTGGATGATGCGCTGGGTGATGCGTTCGACCGTCGAGGCCACCGGCGTCACGGCGACCCGCGCCGGATCGCGCAGCATCGCTTCGGCGAGTTCGGCGATGTCCTTCGGCATGGTGGCCGAGAAGAACAGCGTCTGCCGCTTGATCGGCAGTTTGGCGACGACCTTCCGGATGTCGTTGATGAAGCCCATGTCCAGCATGCGGTCGGCTTCGTCGAGCACGAGGAACTCGACCTGTCCGAGCTTCAGGCCGTTGCTCTGAACGAGGTCGAGCAGGCGGCCGGGCGTCGCCACCAGGACTTCGACGCCCTGCATGATCGAACGGACCTGGCGGCCCATCGGGACGCCACCGATCGCCAGCGCCGAAGTGAGGCGGATGTGGCGGCCATAGGCGTTGAAGCTGTCGAGGATCTGTCCGGACAGTTCGCGGGTCGGGCTCAGCACCAGCACGCGGCAGGCCTTGGGCTGCGGCTTGATGCGGTTTTCCAGAATGCGGTGCAGGATCGGCAGCGCGAAGGCTGCGGTCTTGCCGGTGCCGGTCTGGGCAATACCGACGACGTCACGGCCGGTGATTGCGATCGGGATGGTTTGAGCCTGGATGGGCGTGGGCGTCAGATAATTCTCTTCCTTGAGCGCACGCGAGAGGGGTTCGGCGAGGCCGAAGTCCTGAAAGGAGGTCAAAAGGTGGGTACTTTCCATTATAAAAGGCAGGCGCCCGGCCGATGCAGCCAGGAGCGCGCGAGGGTGTCAGAGACACCCGCGTGTTTGGGGCGTCGGTTTTGGTTAGCTGAAGGGGCAAGCCAGAAACCGTTGGACGGGCTCAGAACACGCGGCTCGCAATGACCCGGTGATTCCCTGGGTCGTGGTATTCATATGGAACACGAACGCGGCGCTTTCAAGGTGAATCGCGCGACGATAGCCCGACTCGGTTAAGGGAACCGGGAAGAAGCCCGGATTTTCGACTGATCAGGAGATTTTTTACGCTGCAATGCAAAAATTTTTTGCCGGAAAATTAGCCACATGATGATATTTGCCTGTTTATTAAACATATTGCCCGTCAAGCATACAGTCTTTCCGTCCAAACATTAGGCAGAAAATTTCAGCAATTTGGCGGTTGGCGGGAAATTCCGCAATGAAGCTATCTGGTTAGCTAGATTGACACAGGTGGCACGGTTCTTGCGATTCCGTTAACGCAGGCGGCCGTGGGGCCGTTTCGCAGCGTTTTAACGTCTGCGTCAGGGAGATGACACCTCATGCTTACTCAATTGACTCACGATATAGCGACGCCACTGAGCCGCCGCTGGCTGGCGGCGACCGCCGGCCTGGTTTTGGGCCTGGCCGCCTTCACCAACGCCAAGGCGCAGGAGACCATCAAGGTTGGCGTCCTGCATTCGCTTTCCGGCACCATGGCCATCAGCGAAACCACGCTGAAGGATACGGTCCTCTTCCTGATCGACGAGCAGAACAAGAAGGGCGGCGTTCTCGGCAAGAAGCTCGAGGCCGTCGTCGTGGACCCCGCGTCGAACTGGCCGCTGTTCGCCGAAAAGGCCCGCGAGCTCATCACCAAGAACAAGGTTTCGGTGGTGTTCGGCTGCTGGACCTCGGTGTCGCGCAAGTCGGTGCTGCCGGTGTTCAAGGAATTGAATTCGATCCTGTTCTATCCGGTTCAGTACGAGGGCGAGGAGAGCGAGCGCAATGTGTTCTACACGGGTGCTGCGCCGAACCAGCAGGCGATCCCCGCGGTCGACTATTTGATGAAGGACGAGAAGGTGAAGCGCTGGGTGCTGGCCGGCACCGACTACGTCTATCCGCGCACCACCAACAAGATCCTCGAAGCCTACTTGAAGTCGAAGGGCGTCAAGCAGGAAGACATCATGATCAACTACACGCCGTTCGGTCATTCCGATTGGCAGACCATCGTCGCTGACGTCAAGAAATTCGGCTCCACCGGCAAGAAGACCGCGGTGGTCTCGACCATCAATGGCGATGCCAACGTTCCGTTCTACAAGGAACTCGGCAACCAGGGCATCAAGGCCACCGACATCCCGGTCGTCGCGTTCTCGGTCGGCGAAGAAGAACTCGCCGGCATCGACACCAAGCCGCTGCTCGGCCATCTCGCCGCCTGGAACTACTTCCAGTCGATCAAGGATCCGGCCAACGAGAAGTTCATCAAGGCCTGGCAGGCCTACACCAAGAACCCTAAGCGCGTGACCAACGATCCGATGGAAGCTCACGTCATCGGCTTCGAGATGTGGATCAAGGCGGTCGAGAAGGCCAAGACGGTTGACGCCGACAAGGTGATCGACGCGCTGCCCGGCATCGAGGCCAAGAACCTGACCGGCGGCACCTCCAAGATGCTGCCGAACCATCACATCACCAAGCCGGTGTTCATTGGCGAAATCAAAGCCAATGGCCAGTTCGACGTGGTGTGGAAGACCCCGGGCCTGGTGGCCGGCGATGCATGGTCGAAGGAGCTCGA
>JBKJUA010000421.1:0-4493 GCA_046590305.1 Bradyrhizobium sp. | reverse complement strand
GTCGATCTCGAAGGCCACCGTAACAGGGGAAGTTTCGTCCACGAAACCGACGCCTGGAAGCGTCTGGGTGCCCATCGCCAGATTGACGATCATATACATCGGGTCGACGAAGGTGTCGGGGACCCTCATGTCGAATACCGGCTTGCGGTCGATGAAATAGATCAGCCGGTTCGGTAGCCACAGCACGCCGTAGTCATGGAAAGCGGTGGGCGCGTCCGGCACGATGAAATCGAAGCCGCAGGATTGCACGACGCCGGTGGCCGGAATCCGCCAATGCGTCGTCATCACGAGGTCGCCGGGCCGCTGCCCGCGGCCTTCGATCACGTCGATCTCGGGCGGCCAGCCGCCATTATCGGCCAGCATCCAGAACGCCGGCCATACGCCTTGCCCGACCGGTATTTTGGCGCGGATCTCGTAATGGCCGAACTTCTGCGTAAACGAGCCCTGGGTGGTGAGGATGCCGGAGATGTATTCATTGTTGAACAGCACCTCCTTCAATGCAGGCGGCGTCCGGCTGGCGACGATCGAGAGCAGGCCGTCGCGTACGTTGAACGGGTCGAGCCCGAGCGGCGTTGTCGCTCGTCCGCCATAACGGGGGTCCACATAGATCCGCTGCTCGGCATTCCAGGCGGTCTTGCGCTTGAAGTCGGAGCCTTCGCCGCCCCAATAGCGCGCTTCCGGGTAGGCGGGGCCACCGGCATAGTGCGGCGCCCACCTGCCACGCAACAACGGATGCTCGTCGAAATCATCGTGAAAGGTCTGGCGCAGCGGCAGCGTCGCGGCGAACGGGGTGTCCGACGGCTCGAAGCGGCGGCATTGCTGACGGGGCGAATCGGTAGTGACTTCGAGGGAAAGTTGCATCGGTGCGGTCGCGAGATCAGAGCCTGGGCCAGCACCGGTGCAAGCGTCGAGAACAAACCAATCACGGCCAGAACTTTCCTGCTCACGTCGTCGCCTCCGGATTGGCATGTCGATGCGCGCGCGCTGTCATTTTACATTTCATCCTGTCCACCAGCAAGAAACCTAACCGCGACACGGTGACGTCAGCGATTTGACCCGGGCGCCGCGAAAGCCCTAAAGTCAGCCTCATGACTGATTTCCACGGCGTTTTCCCCTATCTCGTCTCTCCCATCGATCCCGCAGGCCAGATCCGCACCGATGTGCTGGCTCGTCTCTGCGACGATCTCATCCAATCCGGCGTACACGGGCTGACGCCGCTCGGCTCGACCGGCGAGTTCGCCTATCTCAACAACGCGCAGCGACTGGCCGTGGTGCAGACCACGATCGAGGCGGCAAAAGGCCGCGTGCCTGTGGTCGCCGGTGTCGCCTCGACTTCGACGGCGGACGCGGTGGCGCAGGCCAGAGCCTGCCAGAAGCTCGGCGCCGACGGTATCCTGGCGATCCTGGAAGCGTATTTCCCGCTTGGCGATGCGCAGGTCGAATCCTATTTCCGCGCCATCGCGGATGCGGTCGATATTCCCGTGGTGATCTACACCAATCCGCAATTCCAGCGCTCGGACCTGACGCTCGACGTCATCGCCCGGCTCGCGGCGCATCCGCGCATCGGCTACATCAAGGATGCCTCGACCAATACCGGGCGGCTGCTGTCGATCATGAACCGCTGCGGCGACTCGATCCGCGTGTTCTCGGCGTCGGCGCATATCCCGGCCGCGGTGATGCTGATCGGCGGAGTCGGGTGGATGGCGGGGCCGGCCTGCATCATCCCCCGGCAAAGCGTCGAGCTCTACAACCTCTGCAAAGCCGCGCGCTGGGACGATGCGCTGACGCTGCAGCGCCGGCTGTGGCGCATCAACGAAGCGTTCGCGCGCTACAATCTCGCGGCTTGCATCAAGGCCGGACTGGCGATCCAGGGCTACGAGGTCGGCGATCCCGTGCCGCCGCAGGCCGCACTGACCGCGGACGAGCGCCGGGCGGTCGAGGCGGTGCTGCGGGAGGTCGGGTGACGCTCTCGCACCATCATTGCGAGCCAACGGGTCGCGCGAATGCGCGCCCGATGACAGGCTCCACGAAGCAATCCATCGTTCTTTTGGCGGCGAGATGGATTGCTTCGTCGCAAGAGCTCCTCGCAATGACGACAAGAATGCCTAAATTCATCGCAATCCGGGCCTCCCGCCCGTTTGCCGGGTTGGCACTTCCATTGCCTATCCGCTAAAACCCCGCCCAACGTTACAAGAGACTCGAAGGACCAACTGATGAACATTCTTCCCGGCAATCTGCGTTTCGGTGCGGGCAAACCCGTCAAGCGTCTTGAAGACCAGCGATTGCTTACCGGGAAGGGCCAGTTCATCGACGACAAGCCGGAAGACGGCGCGCTGTGGCTGCATGTGCTGCGCTCGCCGCATGCCCACGCCAAAATCACCTCGATCGACAGTAAGGCGGCTGCAGGGATGCCCGGCGTCAAGGTGGTCTACACCGGCGCCGACCTCGTCGCCGACGACATCGGCACCATCCCGACGCTGGCGGTGTTCATGCGGCCGGACGGCAAGCCGATGACGGTGCCGCCGCGCCGGCTGCTGGCGCATGAAATCGTGCGCTATGCCGGCGAGGCGGTGGCGGCCGTGGTGGCGACATCGCGGGTGGCGGCGCAGACCGCGGCGGAAGCGATCGCGATCGACTACGAGATATTGCCGTCGGTGGTGGATCCCGTCGAGGCCACAAAACCCGGCGCGCCTGTGGTGTGGGCCGAGGCGCCGGACAACATCGTCGCCGCGATGAGCTATGGCGACGCCGCCAAGGTGGAAGCCGCCTTCGCCAGTGCCGCGCATAAAGTCTCGCTCGATCTGGTCAGCCAGCGCCTCATTCCCTCCGCGATGGAGCCGCGCTCGACCATCGCCGAGATCGAGAAGAAAACCGGCCGGCTGATCCTGCATGTGCAATCGCAGACACCGGGCTCGACCCGCGACTTGCTGGCGGATGCGGTCTTGAAGCGGCCGAAGGAGAGTATCCGCGTGCTGGTCGGCGATATCGGCGGCGGCTTTGGCCAGAAGACCAGCCTTTATCCGGAAGATGGCATCGTCGCCTATGCCGCGACCAAGCTGAACCGCAAGGTGCGCTGGCGCGGCGACCGCACCGACGAATTCGTTGGCGGCACCCATGGCCGCGATCTCACCTCGACCGGCGAATTCGCGCTCGACGCCAAAGGCCGCGTGCTGGCCTATCGGGTGCGCTCGGTCGGCGGTACCGGCGCCTACAGCTCCGGCGCGGGCAATATCATCCCGCTGGTGCTCGGCCCCTTCGTGCAATCAGGCGTCTACGACCTGCCGCTGGTGCATTACGAGGTCAAATCGGTGATGACCCACACCGCGCCGGTCGGCGCCTATCGCGGCGCGGGCCGTCCCGAGGGCGTCTTCATTGTCGAGCGGCTGATGGACGCCGCCGCGCGCCAGATCGGGATGGACCCGCGCGCCATTCGGAAAGTGAATTACATCAAGCCGGCGCAACTGCCCTACACCAACCCCGTCGGCCAGGTTTACGACAGCGGCGCATTCGCCCACATGCTGGAGCGCGCCTCGAAGCTTGCCGACTGGGACGGCTTCGCCGCGCGCAAGAAAGCCGCGAAGAAGAAGGGCCTGCTCTACGGCCGCGGCCTCACCTCCTATATCGAATGGACCGGCGGCCGCGCCCATACCGAAAAGGTCAGCCTGCACGCCACCGCGGAAGGCCGCATCATCCTGCATTCCGGCACCATGGCGATGGGGCAGGGGCTGCAGACCACCTTCACGCAGATGGCGTCGGATGCGCTCGGCATTGCCATGGACAAGATCGACATCGTGCAGGGCGATACGGATCTCGCCACCGGCTTCGGCAGCGTCGGTTCGCGCTCGCTGTTCGTCGGCGGCACGGCGCTGGCGGTTTCCGCCGCCGACATGATCGCGAAAGCGCGCGAAAAAGCCTCGAATATTCTGGAGGCTTCGGTCGAGGACATCGAATACCGCGAGGGCATGCTGACGGTGGTCGGCACCGACAAGCGGATCGGCCTGTTCGAGATCGCGAAGAAGGAAAGCGGCGCGCGGCTCAGCGTCGACAGCGAGGGCGAGGTAGACGGCCCGAGCTGGCCCAACGGCACCCATATCTGCGAAGTCGAGATCGATCCCGAAACCGGCGTGACGACGATCGTGCGCTACACCACGGTCGACGACGTCGGCGTCGCCGTCAATCCGATGCTGGTCACGGGCCAAATTCATGGCGGCGTCGCCCAGGGCATCGGCCAGGCGCTTTACGAGGGCGTCAGCTACGATCCCGAAGGGCAGCTGCTGACCGCGAGCTATCAGGACTACTGCCTGCCGCGCGCCGACGATATCCCGCCGATCGCGGTCGCGCTCGACGACTCCGCCCCCTGCAAGACCAACCCGCTCGGCGCCAAGGGCTGCGGCGAATCCGGCACGATCGGCGGCACTCCCTGCCTCGTCAACGGCGTGATCGATGCGCTCAGCGAACTCGGCATCAAGAACCTCGCCACCCCGCTGACCCCG
>JBKJUA010000359.1:0-8161 GCA_046590305.1 Bradyrhizobium sp. | reverse complement strand
GGCGACGCCGTCATCATCGCATCGACATAAGGCGCGGCGGCGGCATCGGGGCCGCCTTCCTCGGCGACTTCCGAAACCAGCCCGACCGCCAGCGCGCGTTCGGCATGAATGAACCGTCCGGTCAGGATCAATTCGGAAGCCACGGACACCCCAACCAGCCGCGGCAGGAAATAGCTGGTGCCGATGTCGCAGCCGCCGAGCCCGAGTTTTATAAACGCGCAGTTCATCCGCGCCGACCTGGTGGCGATGCGGATATCGGCGGCGAGCGCCAACGCAAAACCGCCGCCGGCGGCGGAGCCCTGCACCAGCGCGAGGATCGGCTGCGGACAGCGCCGCATCAACAGCACGATGTCGGCGATCCGGCGCTGCGAATCCAGCGATTCGGTGACCCCGGGCGGTTCCTGTTGCCCGGCGCGGCGCGCCATCGCGTGCTTGAGATCGAGCCCGGCGCAGAACGACGTGCCGGCGCCCTTCAGCACCACCACGCGGGTGGAACGGTTGCGCTGCAGGCCCTCGAAATAGCTGTTGAGCGCGTCGATCATGTCAGGGTTGAGCGCGTTGAGGCTGTCCGGGCGATTGAGCGTCACCCGGTCGATCCCGTCGTCATGTTCGATCAGCAGCGGTTTTGTCATTGTTGTCGTCCCGGCCTCAGTGCGCAATTGCGCACGAGGCGCCGGGACCCATACGCCGTGTCGTATCGTTGTGGCATGGTCGCAGAGCCCTTCTGAACAATTACCGCCGCGGAGTATGGGTCCCGGATCAGCGCTCGTTTTCGCCCGCTTGTCCGGGACGACGAGAAGTGCCTACCTTGGCGCCATGCGGATGGCGCCGTCGAGGCGGATGGTCTCGCCGTTGAGCATCGGGTTCTCGACGATGTGCACCGCGAGGTTACCGTATTCGGAGGCGTCGCCGAGCCGGGCCGGATGCGGCACCTGGGCGCCGAGGCTCTTGCGGGCTTCCTCGTTCAATCCCATCAGCAGCGGCGTCAGGAACAGGCCGGGCGCGATGGTGTTGACTCGGATTTTCAGGGTCGCGAGATCGCGGGCCGCCGGCAGGGTCAGGCCGACCACGCCGCCCTTCGAGGCCGCATAGGCGATCTGGCCGATCTGGCCCTCATAGGCCGCGACGCTCGCGGTGTTGATGATGACGCCGCGCTCTTCGCCGACCGGCGCTTCGGTCGCGAGCCGTTCGGCAAACAGGCGCAGCACGTTGAAGGTGCCGATCAAATTGACGTTGATGATGCGGACGAACTTGGCCAGCGGATAGACGCCGTCCTTGCCGACGATGCGCTGCGATCCGCCGATGCCGGCGCAGTTCATCAGCACGCGGGCGATGCCGTGGGCGGCTTCGGCCTTGGCGATCGCCGTCTTGACCTGGTCTTCGTTGGTGACGTCGGCATGAAGGGCGACGCCCCCCACTTCGGCGGCGATCTTCTCGGCGTTTTCCATGCTCTGGTCGAGCACGCCGATTTTCGCGCCCTTGGCGGCCATGGCGCGCGCGGTGGCGGCGCCGAGGCCGGAGCCACCGCCGGTGATGAGAACGGCAACGTCTTTCAACTGCATGGGTAAAAACCTTTCCTTGAACCTTCCCTGGGCGTTTCTTTTCTAAATGGCGAATAGTGAGTAGCGAATGGCGAATGGGGAAGACAAAGGATGTCGCTTACCCATTCGCTATTCGCTACTCGCCATTCGCCCCTTTCTTTCTTCCAGCATCCCCCCGCAAATCAGCGCTTCCATGTGCTTGATATACTGCCGGCAAACCTCGTCGGTCACAGGCCCGACGCCAGATGCGCGCGACATCGCGTGGCGGCCGAAGAACAGATGGTCGCAAGCGCCGATCAGGCTGGTGTAGAACAGCACCGGATCGATGTTGCGAAATTCGCCGGCCTTGATGCCTTCGGCCAGCAGCCGGCGATGGAAATCCAGCAGCGGGGCGACGAAGAATTTCGAGACCTCGTCGGCGGAATCCACGCTGCTTTCATGCAGCAGATAATGGATCAGCCGGTTCATATAGGGGAACTGGTGATAGGCGCGGATGATGCCGGCGATATGCAGCTTGAGTTTCGCGGTCGGCGCAATCGGCTGCGCCAGCAGATATTCCAGCTGCGTTACTTCGGTGGCGGCATCGCGCGCCAGCAGCGCCAGCAGCAAGCCGTCCTTGTTGCCGAAATGATACTTCACCAGAGCGGCGTTGACGCCGGACTTCTGCGCGATGTCGCTGAGCGACACGTCGATCGAGGAACGCCCGATCATCAGTTCGCTGGCCGCGACCAGCAGCTTCTCGGCTGTCGAGTTTTTTCCGCCCGGGAGCTTTGTAGGTACGCTGGTATTCAACTGCGATTCCATGACTTACTTCAACGCGCCCCGCTTGCCGGGAAATCCGGGCGCAGATAACCCGATGCCGTGGCTGCACTCAAGAGTTAATTGATTGATTGACTAAATCCTGTTGCGCCCCTTAAATCCGGCCCATCCTTCAAAACCCACCCAAAACCATCAGGGAGAACGCTCATGGCCGAGGCATATATCGTCGCCGCCGCACGCACCGCAGGCGGCCGCAAGGGGGGACGTCTCGCCGGCTGGCATCCTGCCGATCTCGCCGCCTCCGTGCTGGATGCGCTGGTCGATCGCTCGGGTGCTGCTCCCGACCAGATCGAGGACGTCATCATGGGCTGCGTCATGCAGACCGGCGAACAGTCCAACAACATGGCGCGCAACGCCATCATGGCCTCGAAACTGCCGGAAAGCGTGCCCGGCACCTCGGTCGACCGCCAGTGCGGCTCGTCGCAGCAGGCGCTGCATTTCGCCGCGCAAGCCGTGATGTCCGGCACCATGGACATCGTGATCGCCGCCGGCGTGGAATCGATGACGCGGGTGCCGATGGGCCTGTCGTCGCAACTGCCGGCCAAGAACGGCTTTGGCACTTACAAGAGCCCGGGTATCGAGAAGAAGTATCCCAACATCGTGTTCAGCCAGTTCACCGGCGCGGAAATGATGGCGGAGAAATACGGCCTGTCCAGGGATGAGCTCGACCGGTACGCCTATGAGAGCCACCAGCGCGCCATCGCCGCCACGCAGGCCGGCAAGTTCAAGGACGAAATCATTCCGCTGCAGATCACCCGCGCCGACGGTTCGACCGACACCCACGCCATCGACGAAGGCATCCGCTTCGACGCCACGCTCGACGGCATCAGGGGCGTCAAGCTGATCGCCGAAAACGGCAAGCTCACCGCCGCCAGCGCCAGCCAGATCTGCGACGGCGCCTCGGGCGTCATGGTCGTTAACGAACGCGGCCTGAAGTCGCTCGGCGTCAAACCGCTGGCGCGGGTCCACCACATGACCATGATGGGCGGCGATCCCGTGATCATGCTGGACGCGCCATTGCACGCCACCGAGCGCGCGCTGAAGAAGGCCGGCATGTCGATCGACGACATCGACCTGTTCGAGGTCAACGAGGCCTTTGCCTCGGTGCCCACCGCCTGGCTGAAAACCACAGGCGCCGATCCGGCGCGGCTCAACGTCAATGGCGGCGCCATCGCGCTCGGCCATCCGCTGGGCGGCTCCGGCACCAAGCTGATGACCACGCTGATCAACGCCCTGAAGCAGCGCAACAAGCGCTACGGCCTGCAGACCATGTGCGAGGGCGGCGGCATGGCGAACGTGACGATCGTGGAAAGACTGTAACAACGGCGAATGGCGAGTGGCGAATAGCGAATTGGGGAGCAGGTGAAGGCGGCGATGGCCCTTCCTCCCTACTCGCCACTCGCCATTCGCATTTTTTTGAGGACCTCCCATGACCCATCCGTCGATCTACGCCCGCACGCAATCCGACAAGATCGCCTACCAGATGGCCGGCACCGGCAAGGCGATCACCTATCGCGAGCTCGACGAGTTGTCGAACCAGGGCGCGCAGCTGTTCCGCGCGCTCGGCTTGAAGCAAGGCGATCACATCGCGTTCCTGATCGAGAACCGGCTGGCCTTCATGGAGATCTGCTGGGCGGCGCAGCGCGCAGGGCTGTATTACACCGCGATCAGCCGCTATCTCACCCAGGAAGAGATCGCCTACATCATCAGGGATTGTGGCGCCAAGCTCGTCATCACCTCACCGAAATGCGCCGAGCAGATCCAGGGGCTGGTCACCGGCGCGGCCGGCGAGCCGCTGTTCTATATGCTCGATGAGCCGCTGCCCGGCTTCCGCTCATGGGACAAGGAAGCGATTGCGCAGCCGATCACGCCGATCCCTGACCAGGTCGCCGGCTACGACATGCTGTATTCGTCGGGCACCACGGGACGACCGAAGGGCATCAAGAAGGAATTCGAGAACAAGCCGATCGATGCGCCGAACGCGTTCCTGAAAATTCTCTGCGCTGACATGTGCGGAATGTCATCCGACAGTATTTACCTCTCTCCTGCGCCGCTCTATCACGCCGCTCCCCTGCGCTTCAACATGATGGCGATCACGCTCGGCGGCACGTCGGTGATCATGGAATCCTTCGATGCCGAGCAATTCCTGAAGCTGGTCGAGAAGCACAGGATCACCCAGTCTCAGCTGGTGCCGACCATGTTCGTGCGCATGCTCAAATTGCCGGACGAGGTGCGGACGCGCTATGACGTCTCCTCGGTGAAGGGCGCGATCCACGCCGCGGCGCCCTGCCCTGTAGACGTCAAGGCGAAGATGATCGAATGGTGGGGGCCGATCCTGATCGAGTACTACGCGGGATCCGAAGGCAACGGCGTCACGGTGTCGACCTCGCAGCAATGGCTCGACCATCGCGGCACCGTCGGCCGCGCCGTGGTCGGCAAGATCAAGATCCTGGACGAGAACGATGCGGAAGTGCCGGTCGGGCAGATCGGCACGGTCTATTTCGCCGACGCGCCGGTCTTCACCTATCACAACGATCCCGAGAAGACGAAGCGCGCCTATAATGCCAGGGGATGGTCGACGCTCGGCGATGTCGGCTATCTCGACGAGGAAGGTTTCCTCTATCTCACCGACCGCAAGTCCTACATGATCATTTCAGGCGGCGTGAACATCTATCCTCAGGAGACCGAGGACGTATTGATCACCCACCCCGGCGTCGCCGATGTCGCGGTGTTCGGCGTGCCGAACGAGGAAATGGGCGAAGAGGTCAAGGCGGTGGTGCAGCCGCACGACATGACGAAAGCCGGCAAGGAGCTGGAAACCGAGCTGATGCTGTTCTGCCGCAAACATCTGTCGCCGATCAAATGCCCGAAGAGCATTGATTTCGAAGCCGAGCTGCCGCGCACACCGACCGGCAAGCTGGTGAAAAGGCATCTGCGCGACAAATATTGGCCGAAGCCGGCGGTGAAGGTGTAGCTTTCTTCCCTTCTCCCCTTGTGGGAGAAGGTGGCAGCCGAAGGCTGCCGGATGAGGGGTCTCCATCCGCGGAGACAGACCCATCACCCGTCTCAATCGCGCTGTGCGCGATTGATCCACCCTCTCCCACAAGGGGAGAGGGAAGAAAGGGCGTGAACGAATGACCACCCTCCCCGACATCCCGCTGCCCTCCACCATCCGCTCGCGCTACGTCGAAAACATCAACGGCCTGCGCATGCATGTACTCGAAGCCGGCTTCGAGACACCCGGCCGGCCCTGCGTGCTGCTGCTGCACGGTTTTCCGGAACTGGCTTTCAGCTGGCGCAAGGTGATGCCGGCACTGGCTGCCGCCGGCTACCACGTGATCGCGCCGGACCAGCGCGGCTATGGCCGCACCACCGGGTGGGATCCTGGTTACGACGGCGATCTCGTCTCGTTCCGGCTGCTCAATCTGGTGCGCGACGCACTCGGGCTGGTGTCGGCGTTCGGCTATCGCCATGTGGATGCGGTGGTCGGACATGATTTCGGCAGTTCGGTCGCGGCGTGGTGCGCGCTGGTGCGGCCCGACGTATTTCGCTCGGTCGCGCTGATGAGCGCCCCGTTCGCCGGACCGCCGCCACTGCCGTTTAATACCGCGGACGCGCCGGCGAAGCCGAAAAGCGAAGATCCCGTGCATCGCGAACTCGCGGGGCTGCCACGGCCGCGAAAACACTATCAATGGTACTACTCGACGCGGCAGGCCAACGCCGACATGCACCGCGCGCCGCAGGGCGTGCATGATTTCCTGCGCGGCTATTATCATCACAAGAGCGCGGACTGGAAGGACAACAAGCCCACTCCGCTGCAGGGCTGGACCGCGAGCGAACTGGCAAAGCTGCCGACCTATTACGTAATGGATCTGGCCAGGGACATGGCCGGGACGGTTGCCGAGGAAATGCCCTCAGCGCAGGCCATTGCCGCCAACACATGGCTGCCTGACGCGGAGCTTTCCTTCTACAGCGCCGAGTATGCCCGCACCGGATTCCAGGGCGGCCTGCAATGGTACCGTTGCGGTACTTCCGGCGAATTCATCGCGGAATTGCAGACCTGGTCCGGCCGGACCATCGACGTGCCCTCCTGCTTCATTTCCGGCCAGCAGGACTGGGGCATCTATCAGCGGCCGGGTGTCATCGAGGCGATGCAGAAGACGGCCTGCACCAACATGGCCGGCTGTCATCTGATCGAGGGCGCCGGCCATTGGGTGCAGCAGGAGCAACCCGCCGAGGTGAGCCGGCTGCTGCTGGCTTTCCTGAAGGCAGGTGGTACGGGCCGCTGATCGGTCGACCGCCACCCGGCTTGCAGCCTCAGCCATAACTGCGCATCATCGGGGCTCGGCAAAACCCGGCAGGAGATACACCTTGGCCAAATCGCAATGGAGCTTCAAGACCGCAACCGAATTGTCGTCAGCCCTTGCGACGAAGAAAGTCTCCGCCGTCGAACTGGCGCAGGACGCCATCGGCCGCATCGAGCGCCACGACGGCAGGATCAATGCGATGTGCGTGCGCGATTTCGAGCGCGGCCTTGCCTCAGCCCGCGCCGCTGACGACGAACTGGCGCGCGGCGTCAAAAAGCCGCTGCTCGGCCTCCCCATGACGGTGAAGGAATCCTTCAATGTCGCCGGCCTGCCGACGACCTGGGGCATTCCGGCGCAGAAGGATTTTCGGCCTGCGGAAGACGCACTGCCGATCACGCGTGTCAAGGACGCCGGTGGCATCATTCTGGGCAAGACCAACGTGCCGCTTGGCCTGGCCGACTGGCAGAGTTACAACGAGATCTACGGCACCACCAACAACCCGTTCGATCTCGGCCGCACGCCGGGCGGCTCCTCGGGAGGGTCGGCGGCGGCGCTCGCGGCGGGTTATGGCCCTTTGTCGCTCGGCTCCGACATCGGCGGCTCGCTACGCGTGCCCGCCTTTCATTGCGGCGTCTATGCGCACAAGCCGACCTTCGACCTCGTCGCCATGCGCGGCCATACGCCGCCGCCATTGCCGCCGCTGCCATCCACACGCGACCTCAGCGTGATCGGCCCGATGGCGCGCTGCGCGGCCGATCTCTCGCTGCTGCTCGACGTGATGGCCGGGCCCGACCCGCTCGACGCCGGCAAGGCCTATACTCTCGCGCTTCCGCCGCCACGCCACACCGGGTTGAAGAACTTTCGCGTGCTCCTGATCGACACCGACCCGGTGATGCCGACCGACAAGGTCGTGCGGGGAACCCTGGAAAAGCTCGCTACCGATCTCGGCAGAGCCGGCGTCAAGGTCGCCCGCAGCAGCCCCTTGTTGCCCGATTTCGCCGCATCAAGCAGGCTTTACATGCGGATGCTGATGTCGTTCCTTGCGGCATCCTTTGCGCCGGAAGTCTATGCCGGTGCGCAAGCTACCGCCTCGGCGCTTCCGGCCGGCGACACCAGTCTGGCCGCGGAGCGCCTGCGCGGCATCGCACTCAGCCACCGCGACTGGCTGATGGCCGACGGCGGACGTTCACGCCTGCGCGCGCAATGGCGCGAACTGTTCAAAACCTTTGACGCCGTGATCTGCCCGATCATGCCGACGCCGGCCTATCCGCATGTTCATTCAGACGACCAGGAGAAGCGCCGCATCGCAATCGACGGCAAGGATCACATCTATCCGGATCAGCTGGCATGGCCCGGCATCGCCACTTTGCCCGGCCTGCCCGCCACCGCGATCCCGCTTGGTCTCACCGGTCAGGGCCTGCCGGTCGGCGTGCAGATCGTCGGCCCCTGGCTGGAAGACCGCACGCCGCTGAAGCTGGCGGAACTGATCGAGCG
>JBKJUA010000227.1:0-5166 GCA_046590305.1 Bradyrhizobium sp. | reverse complement strand
GTCGAACACATAACTGATGTGGTCGAGCGTATGGCCCGGGGTTTCCAGCACCCGCGCCAGCAGGCCTCCCACCTTCACCACGTCGCCCTGGCCGGCGCGCAGATCGACATGGGCGATTCTGGCGGCCTTGTCGTGCGGCGCGACCACGCGGCAATTGTACTTCTGCTTCAACTCGGCGACGCCGCCGACATGGTCGCCGTGATGGTGGGTGATCAGGATATCCGTCAGCGTCCAGCCCTCGCGCTCCAGCGCCTTGATGATGGGAGCGGCCTCCGGTGCGTCGATTGAGGCGGTAGCCCCGGTCGCGGGGTCGTGGATCAGATAGCCGAAATTATCGGTGAGGCAGGTGAACAGGCGAATTTCGGCGGCCATGATATCTCCGTGATCAAGTGAGGCGTGGTCCGGTCAAATGAAGGCTCCGGCCCCGCCGCGGACAGGCATGAAATATGGCGTTAAGGCTCAACAGGCAATGGCCATATTGTGCGCGCCGCGCGCCCCGGCGCCGTGCTAGATTGGGGTCATGACCATCGACGTCATCGATCTCCGCAATTTCTATTCGCAGCGCCTCGGCATCGTGGCGCGGCGGCTGATCAATCGCGGCATTCAGGCCCGCTGGCCGGACGCGCAGGGCCAGCGCGTGCTCGGCCTCGGCTATCCCACGCCCTATCTCGGATTGTTCCGCGAGGACTCCGAGCGCTGCATCGCCTTCATGCCGGCGGCGCAGGGCGTGCTGAAATGGCCGACGGCGCGGCCGACGCTGGCCACCTTGGTCGATGAATTCTCGCTGCCGCTGCCGGACGCCGCGGTCGATCGTATCCTGCTGGTCCATGCGCTGGAAATGTCTGACGATCCCGAGGGGTTGTTGCGTGAGGTATGGCGGGTGCTGGCGCCCTCCGGCCGGCTGATGGCAGTAGTTCCGAACCGGCGCGGGGTGTGGACCCGCACCGACAACACGCCGTTCGGCCACGGCCGGCCCTATTCGCGTTCGCAGATCACGCAGTTGCTGCGGCAGACCTGGTTCACGCCGGCCTCCTGGGGCGAGGCGCTGTTCATGCCGCCGGTCGCGGGCGGCTGGTTCCTGCGTTCGGCGATGGCATGGGAACGCGTCGGTGCCGCGCTGTCGCTGCCGTTTGCCGGCGTGCATATCGTGGAAGCGACCAAGCAGGTCTACCGCGCGATCCCGGCCCACCGCGAACGCACACGGCTGATCCCGGCGCTGGAGCCGGTGCTGGTGCCGTCATCGTCTGTGCGGCGGGATGAAATGCTGTGATCTTTTAGGGTGGGCAAAGGCGCGCTCTTCGCGTCGTGCCCACCACTTAAGTGCATTCGCGATGTGAGAATTGGTGGGCACGGCCAAGAGGCCTTTGCCCACCCTTACAAGCGATCCTTACTCATTCCCCGGATTGAAATCTTCGCTGGGCGCGGCCGGTGCGGCGGCGCCTTCGGGACGCGGGCCGTGAGGCCGGCGGCGGCGGCGCGGGAAGCGTTCGCCGCCTTCGAAGGCGGCCGGCGGGTTGCTGATTTGCGGCTGCGGCCCGGTGATGAACGACGGCAGGCGATCGACGTTGACCTCGGCAATGACCGGCTGCGGCTGGGGCTGCGGTGGCTGGAACTGGGGCTGCGGACGATGCTCGCGATGGGCATTGTGTTCACGCGGCTGGTGTTCACGCGGCTGGTGTTCGCGCTGCTCGCGCGGCTGGTAGGGCTGGCCTTCGCGCTGATGTTCGCGCGGCGGTGGATTGTCGCGCGGCACGAAGGGCTGCGCCTGCGCCGGCCCGAAGCCGGGCTCCTGGCCGAAATTCGAGAAGCTCTCGCTCTCGTCGTCGCTGTCCTCCGGTGCCATTTCGTTTTCGGTGCGCGGCTGCGGCTGGTTCTGCCGGAACTGCTCCTGGGCGGCGGCGATCAGGCGGAAATAATGTTCGGCATGCTGATAGTAATTCTCGGCGGCGACGGGATCGCCGGAAGAGCGCGCGTCGCGCGCCAGCTGCACGTATTTTTCGGCGACGTGGGATGCGGTGCCGCGGATCTTGATATCCGGCCCGTTCGACTCGAACACCCGGGTCATCGGATTCTGACCGCGCCGGTTGCTGTCGTTGCGATTGTTATTGTTGCTATTGTTATTCCGGTTACGCATCCGCTTGTTGTTGTTCTGACCGTTTCTCATGTCTCGCCTTTATTCCAGCCCTGAAGTTACCAGCCTTGAATCACTTGTCTTGAATTGCGCGGCCTTGAAGTACTCGGCCTTGAATTACAGATGTCGTCGCAGCGCAGGCCCGGCACGAGTCACGCGCACCGAATCGCCGTGCAATCGAGCTCCACGCAGATTTTGCCGTACGTCGCAGTCAACAAGGACGCGTTCCCCACCAGCCCAGCCCGCGCCGCCGGCTGCATCAAATCAGTCCGCCTGCCAAAACAAGCACAGGTTTATCGCGTGATTCTCTAGGCGCAATGATCAGGCTTTCGTTCGCTTTGCGGTCGGAAGCAGCGCAGCTCTTTCAGCCATCGCGCTCAATTGACCTGCGTTTTGGAACCTTTCACTCGGGGCGGGCTCTCGCTCTGAGAACTCTGGCATCCACCCGCGATATTCCCCTCAGGGCATCACGGGGCCAGCAACCCTGGACCGACGTTGTGGCCGGAACGTAGTCGCTAACGGGGAATTTTCCAAGTGGTTTTTTTGCCTCTCAATCAGGCGTTATGACGGCTTTTTGCGGCCGCCGACGGCCCGGCGGACGCCCGCCAGATCGGCCCTGCCTGGCCCCTCCGGCGCCAGCCCGGCCGCCATCATCAACCCCCTGACATCGTCGTGCTGGCCCTGTCCGACTTCCACCACGAGTGCGCCCTGCGGCGCCAGTAGCCGCGCCGCCTGCGGGATCAGCGCGCGATAGGCGTCGAGTCCGTCGCGGCCGCCGTCGAGCGCGCCATGCGGGTCGAAATTCCGGACCTCGGCGGCGAGCCCGGCGATATCGGCCGAGCGGATGTAGGGAGGATTCGAGACCATGAGATCGAAGGGACCCTCCAGATCAGCCGCATAATCGCAGGCGATGAAGGTGGCGCGATCGGCGAAGCCGAGGTCGATCGCATTGTTGTGGGCTGTTTGTAACGCATCGCCGCTGATGTCGGTGCCTATTCCATGGGCGCGCGGCAATTCCGACAGCAGCGCCAGCAGAATGGCACCCGAGCCGGTGCCGAGATCGGCGATGCGCAACTGCCGATCTGGAGCAGGGCCGGCGCGCAGCATGTCCAGCGCCAGTTCGACCACGGTTTCGGTATCGGGCCGCGGCACCAGCGTTGCGGCCGACAGGGTCAACGGCAGTCCCCAGAATTCCCTGGTCCCGAGAATCCGCGCGACCGGCTCGCCGCCGAGACGGCGGCGCGCGAAATCCTCCAGGCGAATCGATTCGTCCGCGGTGAGCCGCCGGCCGGCCGCCGAGATCAGGCCGGTAAGGTCGAGGCCGAGCACGGCGCCGACCAGCATTCGCGCATCGAGTTCGGCGGACTCGAGGGCGGCGGATTTGAAGCGCGCGGTGAGGGCGCGCCGTGCGGCATCGACGGTTTGTCCGGCGAGGGATTCGCCCCGGCTCACGCCGCCGCACCCTGGGCGGCGAGTTGGGCTGCCTGATGTTCGGTCGTCAGCGCGTCCACCAACTCGCCGAGCGCTTCGCCCGCGATCACCTGCGGCAGCTTGTGGAGCGTGAGATTGATGCGGTGGTCGGTGACGCGGCCTTGCGGGAAATTATAGGTCCGGATCCGCTCGGAGCGGTCGCCGGATCCGACCTTCTCGCGGCGGTCGGCGGCGCGGGTGGCGTTGATGCGCTGCTGCTCGGCGTCGTAGATGCGCGAGCGCAGGATGTTCATCGCCGAGGCGCGATTCTTGTGCTGCGAGCGGCTGTCCTGCATCATCACCACGATGCCGGTCGGGATGTGGGTGATGCGGATCGCCGATTCGGTCTTGTTGACGTGCTGGCCGCCGGCGCCCTGCGCGCGCATGGTATCGATCCGCAAATCGTCGTTCCTGATCTCGACGTCGACCTCCTCGACCTCCGGCAGCACCGCCACCGTCGCCGCCGAGGTGTGAATCCGCCCTTGCGTCTCGGTGTCGGGCACCCGCTGCACCCGGTGCACGCCGGATTCGAATTTCAGCTTTGCAAAGGCGCCGCGACCCTGTATTTCGGCGATGATTTCCTTGTAGCCGCCCATGGTGCCTTCGCTGGCGGAGATCGCCTCGACCTTCCAGCCCTGCAAGGCCGCAAAGCGCTCATACATCCGGAACAGGTCGCCGGCGAACAGGGCGGCCTCGTCGCCGCCGGTGCCGGCGCGGATTTCCAGCACGACGTTGCGCTCGTCCATCGCGTCCTTCGGCAACAGCGCGACGCGGATCTGCTGCGCCAGTTCGACGCTGCGCGCGACCAGCGTCTCGCGCTCGGCCTCCGCCATGCCGCGCATTTCGGCGTCGGTGCTGGCGTCTGATATCAGCGTGTCGATGCCGGCCAATTCGGCATTGGCGGCGCGGTAGGTTTTGACGGCTGATATCAGCGGATTCAGTTCGGAAAGCTCGCGCGTGATCCTGACGTAATTCTCCGAGCTCAACTGGCTGAGCAGTTGCGCTTCCAGCGAGGCGTGGTGCGCCAGCAGGACATCGAGCTTGGCTTCAGGGAGTATCGACATGGTTTCGTCTCGAATTGCAGAGCAGGTTCGTGGTGCGGGACAGAGCCTCGCTACAACGACAGCCCCTCGGCCTCGGCGAAAGCCGTCAGTTTCTCGCGGATCGACACGCTGCCTGCGGGCGCCTCGAGCAGCGGCAGCATCATGGCTTCGGCTTTTTTGGCGTCGAGGTCGAGGATCATCGCCTTGACCGGACCGTGGCCGGTGGCCGACAGCGACAGCGAGCGGTAGCCCAGTGCGATCAGCGCCAGCGCGCCGAGCGGTTTGGAGGCCATCTCGCCGCACAGCGATGCGGATTTCTTCGCCGCATTGGCCTTCACGACGATTTCGCGCAACGCCCGCATGATCGGCGCCGACATGGTGTCGAACCGTTCGGAGACCTTGGCGTTGCCGCGATCGACCGCGTACAGGAACTGAAACAGATCGTTGGAGCCGACCGAGACGAAATCGACCTTCTTCAGGAGTTCGTCGAGCTGATAGAGCAGCGCGGGCACTTCCACCATG
>JBKJUA010000319.1:0-13387 GCA_046590305.1 Bradyrhizobium sp. | reverse complement strand
GATCGCCGGCGAACGTTGTGCGGGGGCCCGTCGCCGCGCCGACCGGTCTCGCCGCCAAGCCGCCGGGGGCGGAAGGCGCGCTGGGTCCGCCGCGGCCGGGTTCGCCGGGCGAACGCTGCGCGCGCAATGGCTATGAGACCTATTGCGTCAGCTCGGTGCTGAAGCCGCAATTCGGCAATTCCTATGGACCGGAAAACCTGTTCGAGGGGCCGCAGAGCTCGGCCTGGGTGGAAGGTCAGGCCGGGCCGGGCATCGGCGAGTGGATCGCGATCGAATTCGACGGCCTGCGTACCGTGCGCTCGATCGTCGTGCGCAACGGCTACCAGAAGAGCAACGATATTTTCCAAAAGAACAACCGCGTGCGGCAGTTGCGGGCCGTGTTCTCGCAAGGCGAGACCCAGACGCTGATTGTGCCCGACCGTTTTGGGTCAGAATTGTTGACGTTGCCCAAGCCGGTGAGGGCGTATTGGGTCAAGTTCATCATCGACGACGTCTGGGCCGGTAACAAATATACCGATACCGCGATCACGAAATTGCTGGTCAATTCGGAGCGGGTGAAGTGAGCCGGGCGCTTGACCATGCGGCGAATCTTGGACGCGCGGTCTGTGCCTCCATTCTCGCTTTCAGTTTCTGCGCGACCACCGCCGCGCGGGCGCAAGCGTTGCCTGGCGACTTCGTGTTTCTGCGCGACATCGATCCAACCATCCTGCAGGACATCCGCTATGCCTCCTCGAACAATTTCGTCGGCCGCAGGCTTTCGGGTTATGACGCCGCCGAATGTGTGGTGAAGCGCAGCGTCGGCCTGGCGTTGAAAAACGTCCAGGCGGAACTGGCGAAGCAAAAACTGTCGCTGAAGATGTTCGATTGCTACCGGCCGGCCCGCGCCTCGCGCGACATGGTGGTGTGGGCGCAAAACGGCAGGGAGACGGCGGCCGAGCGGCGCTATAACCCCGCGCTCCCGAAGAAGGACCTGTTCCGGCTGGGCTACATCGCCGAGCGTTCGCAGCATTCCACCGGCGCAGCGCTCGATCTCTCTTTGGTCGATCTTGCCGCCGACAATTCCGCCACGTTCGATCCCGCCAAAACCTATGCCGACTGCACTGCGCCTGAAGGCGGCCGCGCGCCGGAGGGCAGCGTCGATATGGGCACCGGCTATGACTGTTCGGATGTAAAGTCGCATACCGCCTCGCGCGCCGTTACGCCGGCTCAACGCCGCTGGCGCAATATGCTGGTCGCTGCGATGGCAAAGCAGGGTTTTGTCAACTATTCGAAGGAGTGGTGGCACTTTTCGATGCCGGGCGCCGGCGGGCAGGCGTATGATTTTCCGATCAGGCGGCGCTAGTAAAATTTGAAAGTCAGTTGATGGACTCCCTCGATCCCGCGGCCTCGCCGATCCTGGTGACGCCGGCCCAACACCCGCGGATCTGGAAATTCTGGGGCACCTCGCTGTGGGGCCTGTTCATCTTTGCGATGCTGTTTGTCGGTCAGCTCGCGGTGGTGGGCTGGTTCATCTTCCGGCAGGAGGGGCCGTTCGATCTGGCCGACGCGATCCGCGTCGTCGGTGGCGGTCTGACCATCTCGCTCTCCGTCATCATGGGGCTGCCCGCAGCGCTGCTGGCGATATGGATCGCCACCCGGCTGTCGCGGACGCCGTTTGCCGAATACCTCGCGCTGCACTGGCCGTCGTGGCGTCATCTGGCGATCGGCACCGTCGCGCTGGTCGTGCTGGTTGCAGGCTGGGATCTGTTGTCGCGCGCGCTGGGGCGGGAGGTCGCACCCGGCTTCATGGTTGACGTGCTGAAATCGGCGCGCGCTGACGGCGCGGTGTGGCTCCTGATCATCGCATTCTGTGTCGCGGCGCCGATCTCGGAGGAATTTTTCGCCCGCGGCTTTCTCTATCGCGGCTGGTCGGAATCGTTCCTGAAGGTACCCGGCGCCATCCTGCTGTCGTCGCTGGTGCGGACCGGGCTGCATATGCAGTATGACTGGTTCTTTTTCGGCCAGGTGTTTTCGATCGGCCTGCTGTTCGGCTGGCTGCGCTATCGCTATCACTCGACCTGGCTGACGGTGGTCCTGCACGGCCTCAACAATTTCGCGGCGACGCTGCAGAGCATCTGGCTGGCGGGATCATGACGGCTTCAGGCCACCAGCGCGATCACGATCGGCATCGTGAACGCCGCCAGAATCGTCTGCAGCGTGATGATCTGCGCCAGCAAAGGCGCGTCGCCACCCATCTGGCGGGCCAGCACATAGGCGCTCGATGACGCCGGCACCGCCGAGCACACCGCCACGATGGCCAGGTTGGAGCCGGAAAGGCCGAACCACAGCGCCAGCGCGATCGCCAGCACCGGCATCAGCACGAGTTTCAGACACACGGCGACGCTGGCGGCGAGGCTCGGTCGAAACATGCCGGCCAGCTGCAGGCCGGCCCCGGTGACCAGCAGGCCGATCGCCAGCGCGGAGCGGCCGAGCGCGTCGGCGACCTCATGCCAGATCCGTGGCAGCCGCAGCTGCAAAATATTGAGCGCCAGCCCGATCACGCAGGCCCAGATCAGGGGATTGCGCACCACCGTCATCAGGATGGCGCGTACCGACCGCTTTTCGGGCGAGGCATAATGCGCCAGCACGGAAACGCTGAAGACGTTGACCAGCGGGATAATCGCGACCATCGCCACCGAAGCCAGCGCCAGCCCGGTGTCGCCGTAGAGATTGACGGACACCGCGAGCGCCACATAGGTCTGCCAGCGGGTAGCGCCCTGGAAAATCGAGGTGAAGGCCGGGCCGTCGACCGCGCACCGCGCCAGCAACGGCCGCAGTGCGAGGCACAGCAGCGACATCAGCAGCAACGAGAGCAGCAGCGCCCCGCCGACGCCCGCGACCGGCACGGTGGCAAGATCGGCCTTGACGAGGGTCTGGACCAGCAGCACCGGGAACAGCACGTAATAAGTCAGCCGCTCCAGCCCGTGCCATTGCGTCTCCAGCCGCAGCAGGCTTCGCTTCAGGATGAATCCCAGCACGATCAGCAGGAACACCGGCAGCAACGCCGTAATGACCAGCGCCATTCTCAGCGGCCTCTGCGGCTATCACCGAGCGTCATCAGCCGGTCGAGCGCGCCCTGCAGGATGTAGATCGCGGCATGCTCGTCGATCACCTCGGCGCGCCGGGCCCGGCTCATGTCGGTCCCGATCAACTCCCGCTCCACCGCCGCCGTGGACAGCCGCTCGTCCCACAGGCCGATGGCGAGATCCGTCAGCCTGGAAAAATTGCGGGCGAAGGCGCGGGTCGACTGCGCGCGCGGCCCCTCGCTGGCGTCCATGTTGACGGGCAGGCCGAGCACGAAGCCGACGGCGCTGCGCTCGGCGGCAATAGCGAGCAGCCGCGCCGCGTCCGATGTGAAGGCCTTGCGCTGGATGGTGCCGACACCGGTCGCGAGCCGGCGGTCGGGATCGGACACCGCGACGCCGATGGTCTTGGTTCCCAAGTCAAGTCCAATCAGCGCACCGCGCTCCGGCCAGTGCGCGACAGCTTCGATCATGGGCAGGATGAGAGCGGGCATGGCGTTCGCTTAACACGTGCCGCACCGGCCGCGCAAAGGCACTTCCTTCACCTCCCCAAGAGAGAGATGAAGGAAGGCCGACTGCGCTGTTCTCAGCGGATCGCCACCGGGTTGATCATGCTCTGTACGCCGCCCTTGAAGCGGGGGTGGCCGAGCACGAACAGGAACTCATAGGCCTTGTCCTTGGCCAATTCGGCGGTGTCCATGTTTTCGAGGATGTAGGTGCCGTTCATCGGCAGCAGGATTTGATGGACCTCGAAGATGTTCTTGGTCTCGAACGGGACCGCTTCGAGTCCCCAGGTATCGGCGCCGACCGCGACCACGCCCTTGCTGACGAGATATTTGGCGCCTTCGACGCCGAGGCCGGGTTCACCGGCGCCGAAACGTTTGTCGTCCTTGCCGATCAGGCTGAGCCAGCCGGTGTGGAACAGCACGACATCGCCCTGGCGGATTTCGACGCCCTGTTTCCTGGCGACTTCCTCGATTTCCTTGACGTTGAAGGCTGTGCCTTCCTTGACGACGTCGGTGTTGTAATGGGCCGCCATGTCGAGCAGCACACCGCGGGTCACCATCGGCGGGATTTTTTCGACGCCGAGTTTCTTGAGGCCGGTGGGATCGGCGAATTCGAGCAGCTTGTTGCCATTGTAATAGACGTGCTCGACGCCGATATGGCCGAGGCCGTCGAGCTGGCTGCCGACGCCGACCCAGCCCTCGATGATGTCGTCATTATAGGTGGTCTTGCTGGGCCCGAGGCCGGGAATGCCGGCCTGGCCGGGCTGAACCACGGTGATCTTGAAGGCGCGCGGCGGGTAGGCCGGCGTCTTGGCATCGACGGGGATGCCGAGCGCATAGGTCTTGCCGGTCTTGACCAGCTGCGCGGCTTTGACCACCAGCTCCGGCTTCATGTAATTGGCGGCGCCGATCTCGTCGTTCGGTCCCCATTTCGATTTGGTCCAGTCCTGTGCGCTCGCGGTTCCGGCCGTACCCAACACGGCGACAGAACAGCACAATACGATTGCCCTCAGCATCGCAGATCCTCCCAAGCATTGACGTTATGGTTGTTGGTAGCTAGCGCCGCATACTAACGTAGTCGGGCGGGGCGTCCAAAGTTTTCGACGCGGAATCTTCAATGCGATGCAGCGCCGCATCGCAAGCGCGAAATGCCCGAACAATTTGCCGCAAATTCATGACAGCGCTTTTCGCCGCGCGGAATACCCGGACGGTCAGGCGGCAATGACCTGACGGTTGTGCTCTAGGCATGAGACGAACCCTTGCAGGGCGCTGTAGTGAGGCGCGCCGCGGCGCTGGATGAAGAGGGTGTCGACCCGCGACTGCGACGGGCTGAGAGGGTGGATGCGGATGTTGCCGCTATGGTCGCTGCGTTCGACCACGGCGCGCGGCAGCAGCGTGACGCCCATGCCGGCGGCGACGCAGCCGATCATGCCGTCGAGCGTGCCCAGTTCGAACCGCGCGGCGGACGGCCAGCCGAACTCCGTCAGCAGTTGCTCAAGCCGCTGCCGGTAGCTGCAGCCGGTGCGGAACACCAGCACGGTCGGTCCGGATTCCGGCGTGCCGGCGCGAAGGGCAGCGAGGCTGGCCCATCGCCGCGCCGTCACCAGCACCAGTTCTTCCTGGAATGCCGTCACATCGGTGAGTTCGGCATGCGCGATCGGACCGGCGACGAAGGCGCCGTCGAGCGAACCGTCGAGCACGGCCGCGACCAGGTCGGCGGTCGGCGCGGTCCGCAGGCTCAATTGCACCGCGGGAAAACGCCGATGAAATTCCGCGAGCAGCGACGGCAGGCGCACGGCGGCGGTGGTTTCCATCGAGCCGATCGACAATGGTCCTTTCGGCTCGCCATCCTCGCGCGCGGCTAGCACGGCTTCGCGCGACAGCGCGGCCAACCGCTGCGCGTAGGGCAGCAGGCGGCGGCCGGCGCCGGTGAGGGCCATGCCGCGGCTGTGCCGCTCGAACAACGGCGTGCCGATTTCGGCCTCGAGCGCCTTCACCCGTTGCGTGATGTTGGATTGCACGGTGTTGAGTTCGGCGGCGGCGCGGGTGACGGCGCCGAGGCGAGCCACGGTCGAAAACGTCACCAGATCGGACAATTCCATAGCGCGGGTCCCGTTCTGATTTTGAGATGGTAGAGATCTCAAGAAATCACTTATCCAGAATGGTAGCCGGACGTAGATTGCCTGTCCAGATCAGAGGATTTGAAATGTCGATCGAGGCGCCGCTGACGAGCTTGCTGGGCATCCGCCATCCGGTGTTGCTCGCGCCGATGGATGTAATCGCCGGCGCGCGGCTGACGGCAGCGGTCAGCCGGGCCGGGGGCTTCGGCATTCTTGGCGGCGGCTATGGCGAAAGAAGCTGGCTCGAGCAGGAGACGGAAAAACTCCGGCAGCAAGCGGCGCCGTTCGGCGTCGGTTTCATTTCCTGGAGTCTCGCAAAGCAGCCTGACCTGCTGGATGTTGCGCTGGCCGCACGGCCGCGCGCGATCATGCTGTCGTTCGGCGATCCCAAACCATTTGCGCCCCGCATCAAACAGGCGGGGGCGTTGCTGATCTGCCAGGTTCAGGATGAAGCCATGGCGCGGCAGGCGCTCGATGCCGGGGTCGACATTCTGGTGGCGCAGGGCTCCGAGGCCGGTGGCCACGGCGCGTCCCGCACCACCATCGACATCGTGCCATCGATCGTCGATCTCGCGGCCGGCCGCGTACCGGTCGTGGCCGCCGGCGGCATCGGCGACGGACGCGGACTGGCGGCGATGATGATGCTCGGCGCAACAGGCATTCTCATGGGTACGCGCTTCTACGCCAGTCAGGAATGCGATGGCGCCGAGGAGGCCAAGCGGCGCATCTGCGCCGCCAAAGCGGGCACCACCACGCGCGGCATCATCTTCGACCTGTCGCGCAACAACGTCTGGCCGGCGCCGTTCAACGGGCGCTGTCTGATCAACGATCATGCGCGCCGCTGGATGGGCCGGGAAATCGAACTGCTGCAGAATGTGACGGCGGTCGCCGCCGACTATGCCGCGGCCAGGGCCGCCGGCAATTTCGATATCGCGGCGGTGATTGCCGGCGAAGCCGTAGGATTGATCCATGACGTCCCACCGGCGTCCGAAATCATCGATCGTATCGTCGCCGAGGCCGACCAGATAATGTCGGGTCGACGTAATTCTTCCACGGCCCGCAAGGCCTGATCAAGCGAGCAGCATCATGTGGCCGGACCGCCGAATTCTCGACCTCTTCAAGACCGAATTCCCCATTATTCTGGCGCCGATGGCGGGGGTGGTGGACGCCGATCTCGTGATCGCGGCATCGCAGGGCGGCGCGCTCGGCTCGCTGCCATGCGCGATGTTTTCGCCGGAAAAGGCCCGTGAGCAGATCAACATCATTCGCCAGCGCGTCTCGGCGCCGCTCAACGTGAACTTCTTCTGCCACACCCCGGTCGAGCCGGATCCCGCGCGCGAGGCCGGATGGAAGACGCGGCTGTCGTCCTATTACAGTGAACACGGGCTCGATCCGGCGGCGCCGGTCAGTGCCGCCAACCGCGCGCCGTTCGATGAGGCGATGTGCGCCTTGGTTGAGGAGCTGAAGCCCGAAATCGTCAGCTTTCATTTCGGCCTGCCGGATCCCGCGCTGTTGAAGCGCGTCAAGGCGGCCGGCTGCATCGTGATGTCGTCGGCGACCATCGTGCGGGAGGCGATCTGGCTGGAAGAGAACGGCGCCGACGTCATCATCGCGCAAGGCTTTGAAGCGGGCGGCCATCGCGGCATGTTCCTGACCGACAACATCGCCGAACAGCCCGGCATTTTTGCGCTCCTGCCGCAGGTGGTGGACGCGGTGAAGGTGCCGGTGATCGCAGCCGGCGGTATTGCCGACGGGCGCGGCATCGCGGCGGCGTTCGCGCTCGGGGCGGCAGGCGTCCAGATCGGCACCGCCTATCTGCGCTGCCCCGAATCCAAAGTAAGCGCCTCGGCGCGCGCGGCGCTGGCGCAGGCCCGCGACGATTCCACCGTCATCACCAATGTCATGACCGGGCGTCCGGCGCGCGGGGTGGCCAACCGGGTGATGCGCGAGGTCGGACCTATTTCACCGGATGCCCCGGCCTTTCCGCATTCCGCCACCGCGCTCGGCCCGCTGAAGGTGGCTGCCGAAAAGCTGGGCAAGGTCGATTTCACCAATCTGTGGGCCGGACAGGCGGTGCGGCTCGGCCGCGAGATGCCCGCCGCGGATCTGACCCGGGCACTGGCCGGCGCCGCATTGGCCCGGCTGAGCCAGATGGCGGGCTGAGAAGGCCGCCGCCGCGGTTGCGGCGCAAAAGGAGCCTCTGCTATACGGCGGGCTGATTTCCCCGTCAGAGGCCCTATATAATGTCCGTCGATGCCGCCACCGTCCGCCGTATCGCGCGTCTCGCGCGGATCGCGGTTACCGACGACGAAGTTCCCCATCTGCAGGGCGAACTGAACGCGATGCTGGCGTTTGTCGAGCAGCTCAGCGAGGTCAATGTCGACGGTGTCGAGCCGATGACCTCGGTGACTCCGATGGAAATGAAGAAGCGCGCCGACGTGGTCAATGACGGCGGGATCGCCGACGATATCGTCCGCAACGCGCCGGCCACCGACGATCATTTCTTTCTGGTGCCGAAAGTGGTCGAGTAAATACCAGCGTAGCGTTTTCGAGCGAAGTGGGTACCGGTTCGCGTCAAGAAAACGCGTCAAACATAAGAGTCTTCCGGGACGGGAAATCCGATGTGTCTGCTCTGCGACGATGAAAAGGCCTATCAGGCCTATATGAACTACCTCGACGCGATGGAGCGGCAGGGCAAGGCCGCCGATCCTGATAAAGCGATGGATGCCGTGCTCGACGCGCTCGAAGCCTCCGACAAGACCCGCAAGCTGGACGACCCGGCCGACGACAAGACGCTGTCTCCGTTCTTCTGCAGCCCGGTTGATAAATGACACTGCTGACATCGCTGACGCTCGCCGAGGCCCGTGAGGGTCTCGCGAACAAATCCTTTACCTCGCTCGAACTGACCGACGCGCACCTTGCGGCGATCGAGGCCGCGCGCGCGCTCAATGCCTTCGTGATGGAGACGCCGGATCAGGCCCGCGCCATGGCCCGCGCGGTCGATGCGAAGATCGCCAAAGGCGAGGGCGGTCCGCTGGCCGGCATTCCCTTGGGGATCAAGGACCTGTTCGCCACAAAGGATGTCCGCACCACAGCGTGCTCCAAAATCCTCGGCGATTTCGTTCCGCCTTACGAATCCACGATAACTTCGCAGCTCTGGCGCGACGGCGCGGTCATGTTGGGGAAGCTCAACAATGACGAGTTTGCGATGGGCTCGTCGAACGAGACCTCCTGCTTCGGCCCGGTGGTCAATCCGTGGCGGCGCGAAGGCTCCAACACCACGCTGGTGCCCGGCGGTTCCTCCGGCGGCTCCGCGTCGGCGGTGGCTGCACTCTTGTGCATGGGCGCGACCGCGACCGATACCGGCGGATCGATCCGCCAGCCGGCGGCGTTCACCGGCACCGTCGGCGTCAAGCCGACCTACGGCCGCTGCTCGCGCTGGGGCATCGTGGCGTTCGCGTCCTCGCTCGACCAGGCCGGGCCGATTGCGCGCACGGTGCGCGACAGTGCGATCCTGATGCGCTCGATGGCCGGTCACGATCCCAGGGACACCACGTCGGTCGAACGGGAAGTGCCGGATTACGAGGCGGCGATCGGAAAATCCGTGAAGGGGATGAAAATCGGAATCCCCAAAGAATACCGCCTCGACGGCATGCCCCAGGAAATCGAAAAGCTCTGGACCGAGGGCGCGGCCTGGCTGAAGGCGGCCGGCGCCGAGCTGGTCGACGTGTCGCTGCCGCATACCAAATACGCGCTGCCGGCCTATTACATCGTGGCACCGGCCGAGGCCTCGTCCAACCTCGCGCGCTACGACGGCGTGCGCTATGGTCTGCGGGTGCCCGGCCGCTCGATCAGCGAGCAATACGAGAATACCCGCGCCGAGGGCTTTGGCGCCGAGGTTCGCCGCCGCGTCATGATCGGCACCTATGTGCTCTCGGCCGGCTACTACGACGCTTATTATCTGCGCGCGCAGAAAGTCCGTACCCTGATCAAGCGCGATTTCGAGGACTGCTTTGCCAAAGGCGTCCACGCCATCCTCACGCCGGCGACGCCGTCGGCGGCGTTCGGCATCGGGGAGAAGGGCGCCGATCCCGTCGAGATGTACCTCAACGACATCTTTACGGTGACGGTGAACATGGCGGGGCTGCCGGGGATCGCGGTTCCCGCAGGCAAGGATACCCAGGGCCTGCCGCTCGGCCTGCAGCTGATCGGCCGTCCGTTCGACGAGGAGACGCTGTTCTCGCTCGGCGAGGTGATCGAGCAGGCGGCGGGCCGCTTCACACCGGCGAGGTGGTGGTAAAAGCAGTTGACGGGCATTTTTACATTACTTAAAGTATATAGATACATTAAGGAGGGTATGCTATGGGTAAATATGCACCCCTAGGAGATTATCTGCGTAAGCAGCGCGCGGCGCTTGTTCCGATGACGTTTGCCGAGGTTGAAGAAATCGTTCGAACCAAACTGCCAAAATCTCAGTGCTATCCGGCTTGGTGGAGCAATAATCCCTGGAATAATGTGATGACCCAGGTGTGGCTGGACGCCGGTTTCGAAACCGAACAGGTCGACGTTGCCGGTCGGAAGCTGGTCTTTCGAAAGGTGGATCAACCCGCGATGCCAATGGATAGCGATTCATCCCCGCCTGGAGGTGAGGGCTCATCGCAAGTTCACCCTCTTGTTGGATGGATGAAAGGAACGGTCCAGGTTCCGCCGGGAGTCGATCTCACCCAACCTTCCGATCCGGAATGGGGAGCGCGCTCTTGGGGCGATCAAAAGTAGATGGAAGCTCCGCTGCTCCTCGATACCTGCGCTACGATTTGGATATCGCAAGGCGAGTCATATTCGGATGATACCGGGCAAGCCCTGCAGCGCGCGCGCGAACGTAGCGAGCCCATCTATGTATCACCGATCACGGCATGGGAGATCGGCCTCCTGGTGGCGCGCGGCAGATTGAATTTGCTGATGCCGCCAAATCGTTGGTTTGATCGCCTGTTGCAAGCGCCGGGATTACGGTTGGCTGAAATGTCTCCGGCGATACTGATGGCTTCGTCATTTTTACCCGGAGCGCCGCCAAACGATCCTGCCGATCGAATTTTTGCCGCGACGGCGCGCGAATACGGCTATCGGCTGGTCACGCGCGACAGGCCACTGCTGGAATATGCGCGAGAAGGTCATATACAGGCACTGACGTGCTAAAGTGATGCTTACGCTGAAGGGCTCAAGATGAACGCACCCGTCAAATCATCGAAACCGCCGGCGAGGTGGTGGTGACGATGGTCGAATTCAAAGCCAGCCTGTCGGGCGCGGCCCCCGCGCCAGACCTCGCCGCGCCGCTGGCAGCCCTGTGGTGGGCCGCCAAGGGCAATTGGGATCAGGCGCATCGTATCGCACAGGACGAGGCGGGCGCTGACGGCGCATGGGTGCATGCCTATCTGCACCGCGTCGAGGGCGACCTCGGTAATGCCGGCTATTGGTACCGCCAGGCCAACAAGCCGGTCGCGACCGATGCGATCGAGACCGAATGGGAGCGGATGGTTTTGTCATTGCTCGGAGGAAGAGCATGAGTGCGGCAAGCGGCAAGCTGATCAAGGGCGCCACCGGCGATTGGGAAACCGTGATCGGGCTCGAAGTCCATGCCCAGGTCACATCGAACTCGAAGCTGTTTTCCGGGGCCTCGACCGAGTTCGGCGGCGAGCCGAACAGCCACGTCTCGCTGGTCGACGCGGCGATGCCGGGCATGCTGCCCGTGATCAACGAGGAATGCGTCAGGCAGGCTGTCAGGACCGGACTCGGCCTCAACGCGAAGATCAACCTGCGCTCGGTGTTCGACCGCAAGAACTATTTTTATCCGGACTCGCCGCAGGGCTACCAGATCAGCCAGTACCTTTCGCCTGTTGTCGGCGAGGGCGAAGTGGTGCTCGAGCTGGACGGCGGCAGGACCGCCACCATCGGCATCGAGCGGCTGCATCTGGAACAGGATGCCGGAAAATTGCTGCACGACCGCAGCCCGAGCCTGACCTGTGTCGACCTCAACCGGTGCGGCGTGGCGCTGATGGAGATCGTGTCAAAACCCGATATCCGCGATGCCGAGCAGGCCAAGGCCTATGTGACCAAGCTGCGCTCGATCCTGCGCTATCTCGGTACCTGCGACGGCGACATGGAGAAGGGATCGCTGCGCGCCGACGTCAACGTATCGGTGCGCAAGCCGGGCGGCCCGCTCGGCACCCGCTGTGAGATCAAGAACATGAACTCGATCAGCTTCATCGGCGATGCCATCGAACACGAGGCCCGGCGCCAGATCGAAATCATCGAGGACGGCGGCACCATCGACCAGGAGACGCGGCTCTACGATCCCGGCAAAGGCGAGACCCGCTCGATGCGCTCCAAGGAAGAAGCGCACGACTATCGTTACTTCCCGGATCCCGACCTGCTGCCGCTGGAGTTCAGCGAGGCCTATGTCGCCGGGATCAAGGCCGGCCTGCCGGAATTGCCGGACCAGAAGAAGGCGCGCTTCATCGCCGATTTCGGCCTCTCGCCGTACGACGCCAGCGTGCTGGTGGCCGAACGCGAGAGCGCGAATTTCTACGAGACCGTGCTGGCGGGGCTTGCCGACAAGACCCGCGACGGCAAGCTCGCCGCCAACTGGGTGATCAATGAGTTGTTCGGCCGTCTCAACAAGGAAGGCCGCGATATTACGGGCTCGCCGGTGTCATCAGAACAGCTTTCGGCCATCGTCGACCTGATCGGCGAGGGCACCATCTCCGGCAAGATTGCAAAAGACCTGTTCGAGATCGTCTGGACCGAGGGCGGCGATCCCCGCGCGCTGGTCGAGGCGCGCGGCATGAAGCAGGTCACCGATCTCGGCGCGATCGAGAAGGTGGTCGATGAGATCATCGCCGCCAATCCCGACAAGGTGGCGCAGGCTCGCGCCAAGCCGCAGCTCGCCGGCTGGTTCGTCGGCCAGGTGATGAAGTCATCGGGCGGCAAGGCCAACCCGCAGGCCGTCAACGATCTCCTGAAGTCCAGGCTCGGCATCTGAACGCGCGCGCGACGCGACGCGGCGGCATCGCCGCCGTCTCGCTGCGCGCATCGAAGCGTGCACCGATCGTTCACCATGAACGTCGATGCATCGCGTCAGCGGGGAAACCTTCTTGCGAATCAGCGTCCGGCGATTCGCGCAAAAATCCGGTTTTGGCGAGCGCCGATGAGACGCGAAGCCGCTCAGCATGAAAATTTATTTGTTGCCAAAAATCGCGACTCAGAGTCCGCGCAAGGCGCTTTCGACCGGCAAAGGTGAGTCGCGACGGCCTCCATCGCGCATCGCCTGCGCCCTGCGTGAATGACGAAAACATCGTCAGTTATAGGTTCTGAAGCGATATTGACATTCGCCGATGCAGCGTTTTCGCGCACTTTCCGCATCGTTGCGAGAATGCAGTGGCCTGTCGTCAACCAACGCGCGGGACATGCTCTCTCTCCCGCGCGTCAACACTTCCTTAAGCGAGACACTGTTTTTTTGCATGTGTTGGTGTATTCGGAATGCGTGCATTTCGATTCCCGAGTGCACACAGCGATTAGTCATCTCTACATCGGAGGGCAACATGGCCAAGAAAGCTAAGAAGGCGAAGAAGGCGAAGAGCGCAGTGAAGAAGACTGCGAAGAAGACCCGCAAGGTCGCCAAGAAGAAGAAGTAACTTTCGCTTCT
>JBKJUA010000224.1:0-12006 GCA_046590305.1 Bradyrhizobium sp. | reverse complement strand
AATCTGAACTTTGCCTTCAGGATTCACGACAAAGAGGCCGGGTTCGGCGAACGGACGATCCGTCTCCTGCGGCGAGCGCGGCTCGGAAATATAAAGGCCAAGCAAGCGCATCTGTTCCTGCGTCAGGCCGTAGCCGACCGGAAACTGCCAGCCCTCACTGGCGACGTCGGCCTCAGCCTTTTCCTTTGAGTCGGCGGAAACCGCGACGACGGTCACGCCTGCTTGCCGCAGTTCGCCGAGCATGTCGTTGAGCGTCTTGAAATACCTCTTGCAGAGCGGGCAATGCTTGCCCCGATAAACGACGAGCATCCGCCAACCCGGCATGGAAGCGACGTTCGAGGCGCCGCCGTCAGTTGTTGAAAATGAGAACTCCGGAAAATCGGAACCAGCGGCAAGCTTGTTGGTCGAGGGCATGGGCAATCCTTTCAATGACCGGATATGAATACGCCGAGATCTATGCGCGAGTCCGGCGCGGGAGTTTTTCACACAGCCTGGGTCAAAAGCGGAAGTGTCGCTTCGAAATGCGACTTCCGCTCTACCCCCAGCAGCGGACATCATTGGCCACTGCGGCCGTCCGGTTCGTGCCAAGACCGGCCGCACTGATTTGCAGGACGGGGTTAAGCGAAAATTTGCCCGTCGTGTGGTTTTGTCATAGCACATCAGGGGGCGGTCCCGGGGCCGCAAGCTCGCGATGGCGGTTACCTCAATTCACCTGCCGGTCCTTCCCCGCCCAATAGGGGTCTCGGAGGTGCCGGCGCAAAATCTTCCCCGACGCATTGCGTGGCAACGCCTCGATGAAATCGATCGTCTTCGGGGTCTTGAACCCGGCGATGCGCTCGCGGGTAAAATTGATGATGTCGGATGACGTTGCTTTCTTGCCGGGCTTCATCACCACGATGGCCTTGACGGCTTCGCCCCATTTGTCGTCGGGCACGCCGACCACGGCGACTTCGGCAACGTCGGGGTGGTCGCAGATCGCGCTTTCGACTTCGGCGGGGTAGATGTTCTCACCGCCCGAGATGATCATGTCCTTGATGCGGTCGTGGATGTAGAGATACCCGTCACTGTCCATGTAGCCGGCATCGCCGGTGCGCAGCCAGCCGTCGCTGTCGAGGGTCCTGGCGGTGGCTTCCGGCAGGTTCCAGTAGCCAGCCATGTTGGAGCCGGAACGGGTGGCGATCTCGCCGACCTCGCCCGGCGGCAATCGTTTGCCGTCGGCGTCGAGGATCGCGAGTTCAATGCCGGGCAGGGCCTTGCCTGCCGATCGCATCCGGTCCAGCCCCTCGACATGATCTTCCGGCGGCAGCGCCACGATCGTGCCGGTGGTTTCCGTCATGCCGTACATCTGCACGAAGCCGCATTTGAAGACTTCGATGCACTCCTTCAACAGCGCCGCCGGGATCGGCGAGGCGCCGTAGAGCATGTATTTGAGTTTGGAGAAATCCACCTGGCGGGCACGGGGTTGCCGCACCACGAACTGCATCGCCGCCGGCACCATGAACAGCTTTGTGATCCCGGACTGCTCGAAAAAATCCAGCACCTTTGTCGGATCGAACTCGCGGGCGATCACGCCTTTGGCGCCGTGATAGAGGCCCATCACGCCCCAGCCGGAGCCGCCGATATGGAAGATCGGCATCGCCACCAGCGAGACGTCATCGGTCGACCACTTGTTCCAGTCGGGTTTCTGGTCGCGGCCGGTTTCCACCAGATTGAGAAAATTGGCGTGCGACAGCATCGCGCCTTTAGGCTTGCCCGTGGTGCCGGAGGTATAGAGCTGGATCGCGATATCCTTGCGGTCGATCACGACCTTGGGGTCGTCGCGGCTCTGGGCGTCGCGCCAGGCGATAAAATCCTGCCATTCCGGCGCGCCGCCTTCCGTTGATATGACAGTGCGTAGATCAGGCAGCTGCGGTTTGATGTTGCGGACCTGGGTGACGAATTCAGGCCCGACGAACAGCACCGGCGCTTTGCAATCCCCGACGATGAAGGCGACCTCCGGCCCGGCCAGCCGCCAATTGACGGGCGCCATCACCACATTGGCCTTCATCGCGCCCATCAGCAGTTCGAAATAAATGTCGCTGTTCTTGCCGAGATAGGCGATCCGTTCGCGCGGTTTGACGCCGAGCGCGATCAGCGCGTTGGCGACGCGGTTGGTCTTGATATCGAACTCGGCAAATGAGGTCTGGCGGCCCTCGAATTCATAGGCGATGGCGTCGCCGCGGACTTTTGCGCGTGCGCGCACCATATCGGCCAGGTTGGCCGGTTCCTCTGAGACGGACATGTTTCCCCGAAGGTCTGATGTTATTGCAGCGAGTGTGGCGTCGTTACGCGGCAAAGACAATACGGGAGTTGAGTTGACTGCTACGCCTCATGGAGCCGGCTTGATGGCCTCAACCGTTCGACAGGGAATTGCTGATGCGAGTCACAGGGGCGTCCCACCGCTTCTTTTCAGCTGAGGGATAGTTGATCAAAACGCAGGTGATCGATCGCCCGGCGAAATTGCAGCGGTTGTACCAGATCATATCGTTGCGGAAGCTGGAAACCACGAAAAAGTTGCCGGTGACCCGCCGATAAACGATGCCTGGGGGTGGGCGCTTTTTCGCCAGGAACGCCGAGGGAGTATCGTTGGCATCGTTGCGGAGCGACTGCACCGTAAGGTTGGCGCGGCGATCCGGCGTCAGGAACAATCCCCCATAACCGGTTTCCGGTTTGCCGGCTTCCTCGCTGAAAATGTGCCGTGGCACGTCGACGCTGGCGCCGGTCTCGGTTACCACATAGCGTTGCCAGTTCTGCTGCGCCATCGCCGAGAACGGCGACAGCGCCAAAACCGTTGAGGCCAGCAGCGAGATCGCGATTATTCGTAAGGCGTACCTCACTCAATCTTCTCCAAAGAATCCGAACCGCGGTGAGTCCGTTCGATCTGCAACCTGTTGCGGGTTGTGATCCCTGAGCATGCGCTTCACAGCGGCAGTCGCAAGTTCTATTTCTCGTTGCTTCCGTCGCTCCGCCAGTCTTTTCTCCTTACGCTTCCTCTCCTCGGCCGCGCGCATCCGTTCCGAATTGGATTGCGCGGCACGGTCTTGTTCAAAGGTCCCGCGAACCGGATCGGAAGCTTTTGGCGCCACTGGGGCGGGTGTGGGCTCGACCGCTTTCGCCATGACCGGGATCATGCGGGGAGACGGCTCGATCGCTGGCTTCGGAGCGGGGTTTGCCTCGGTAATCTCCAACTTCGGCGTGACGGCAGCTGGCGGCGCCGGATTCGAAACCGGCGCGGCCGACGTTACCCGTTGCAGCCGGTTTTGCTCGACGTGGCCCGTCGAGGGCGCTAGCAAAAATCCGCCGGAAAATCCGATCGTGACTGCGGCAACGACCGTCCCAATGCCTGCCAGATAAGACTTGGTGCTGAATGGCATCACTCGCTCCTGCATGAATTGACGAGGAGCAAACGGGAAAATGTAGAAACCGTTCCTGCCGGCATTCCGAAATTTGACCGCACCTTGGCCGGTTCCACGACCGCTTGTATCGCGCATGGAATTCACCACACGGGAGGCGAGTTGGGTTCCACGCTCCCCATCTATCGGGAACATGCGGCGCTCAAGATCATTAGCAAACAGCAGTTTCCCAACCGATGAAAGGAAACCGCGATGAAGGATTTTTCGAATGCCTCGTTTTCGCCCGACCTGATCGAGGCGATGGATCAAGCGCTGGAGGGCGCGGTAGCGACGCTGCCGGACCCGGTAAACTCAGCGCGCGTGCAATCCATCGCCGAGAGCATTCTGCGCTGCGCCAAGGAAGGCGAACGCGATCCCCGGACATTGCAGACGATGGCCCTGGTCGAAATGCAGATTCGATCGGACGAGTGAAGCCGTTTTGCGTCGGCGACGTTAACATTACCCCCTCTGGGAGCGATCTTTTTCATTCTGCGCCTTAATCGAATCGCGGGCCCGGGTCCAGTCCTCGTCGGTCCAACTGCGCATCTCGTAGAAATTTCCGCCGGTGGCCAGTGCCTGGGCGCCATCCATGGCGATGGTCTCGCCGTTGATCCAGTCGCAGCCGCCGGAAATCAGGAACACCGCGAGGTTCTGCAGCTCTTCCATCTTGCCGACGCGGCCCATCGGATTCCGGGCGATGGTCCGCGCGCCCGGCTCGTCGCCGGGGTTGAGGCGCTTGCTCATGCCTTCGGTCGGGATTTCGCCGGGCGCGATGGTATTGAGCCGGATGCCGTAGCGGCCCCATTCCATCGCCAGCGACATGGTCATGGCGTGAATCGCCGACTTGCTCATCGCCGACGGCACCACATAGGGGCTGCCATTGCGGACCCAGGTCACAGTGATCGACACCACATTGCCGGGTTGTTTGGTGGCGATCCAGCGCCGGCCCACCGCGTGGGTGACATAGAAGGTGCCATGCATGACGATGTTGGCGATGGCGTCGAAGCCGCGCGGCGTCAGATCCTGGGTGCGCGAAACGAAATTGCCGGCGGCATTGTTGATGAGGTCGGTGAGCGGCCCCTGGCTGAAGATGGTCTCCATCATCTCGTCGACCGCGAGCGGGTTGCGGATATCGACACCGTGGGTTGTCACCCGGCCGCCATAGAGGTCCATCAGTTCGGTCGCGGTTTCGTCGCAGACGCCCTTGCGGCGGCCGCAAATATGGATATCGGCGCCGAGCTCGAGAAAGCGCGCGGCCATGGCCTTGCCGAGGCCGCTTCCGCCCCCGGTGACAAGTATGTTTCGTCCGGTAAGGAGTTTTTCGGTGAACATGGCTGGTTTCCGCCCCAAGAGATTGGCAAAGGGATTGCCTGTTAATTGGTTGATTGACTAAATCCGCACAACGCCTTTCTGTAAAGCGGCAACAATCTGGAACAACGGCAAGGGAGCAAAGCGATGGAGAAGCGCGTGGATGTCACGATTTCGGACGGCGTCGCCGACGTCCGCCTGGTCCGGGCGGACAAGATGAACGCGCTCGATGCCGCGATGTTCGAGGCGCTGGTGGCGACTTCCGCCCGGCTCGCCCAGGAAAAAGGCCTCCGCGCGGTCGTATTGTCAGGGGAGGGGCGGGCGTTTTGCGCCGGTCTCGACATGGGACGATTTGCCGCCATGAAGGAAAAGGGCGGCAACGGGGTTGCCGGTGGCGAAAAGCGCGACCTTTCCACGCGCACCCATGGCCTCGCCAATTTTCCGCAACAGGCGGTGTGGGGTTGGCGCCTGCTGCCGGTTCCGGTGATTGCCGCGATCCAGGGCGTGGCGTTCGGCGGCGGCTTTCAGCTGGCGCTCGGCGCCGACATGCGGTTCCTCAGCCCCGATGCCCGGATGTCGATCATGGAAATCAAATGGGGGCTGGTGCCGGACATGGCGGGGACGCCGATCCTGGCCAGCCTGGTGCGCGACGATATCCTGCGCGAACTAACCTTTACCGGGCGCATTTTCTCGGCGCAGGAAGCCCTGAGCTACGGTCTCGCCACCCGGATCTGCGACGACCCGCGCGCCAGCGCCTTCGAGCTGGCGCGCGAAATCGCCGGCAAGAGCCCCGACGCCATCCGCGCCTGCAAGCGCATGCTCAACAACCTCACGGTCGATCCGGGGCCGGCGCTATTGGCCGAATCCGTCGAGCAGATGAAGCTGATGGGGGCGCCGAACCAGTTAGAGGCCGTCAGCGCCAACATCGAGAAGCGCGCGCCGCGTTTTGCGGATGCGGGGTAATTCTTCGACGTCATTCCGGGATGGTCCGAAGGACCAGACCCGAAATCCTAGGATTCCGGGTTCGATGCTCCGCATCGCCCCGGAATGACGGCTCAATCCCAACCCGGCTTCAGATCGGACAGCGACAATGACAGCGCAACCACTTTTCCTCGGCATCATCAGCGGTGGCCGCAGCCGCGGCCATGCCGACGTCGCCAATCGCGCCGACCGCATTGCCGGCGGATTGCGCAAGCTCGGCGTCGGGCAGGGCGACAGCGTCTGTATTCTGATGCGCAACGACATTGCCTTCATCGAGACGGCCTATGCCGCGATGCGGCTCGGCGCCTATGCCGTGCCGGTCAACTGGCATTTCAAGCCGGAGGAAATCAATTACATTTTGAAGGATTCCGGAACGCCGGTTTTGATCGGCCATGCCGACATGCTGCATCAATTGACCGATGCGATTCCCGGCGGCGTCACCGTGCTCAGCGTGCCGACACCGGCGGAGATTCTTGGTAACTACAAGGTCGATCCCGCGCATCTCGCGACGCCCGGCTTCGCCACCGATTTCGAACCCTGGCTGCAGACGCAGGCGCCCTATGACGGCCCGGCGCTGGCACAGCCGCAGAACATGATCTACACCTCGGGCACCACGGGACATCCGAAGGGGGTGCGCCGCAACGCCCCGACGCCGGCGCAGAGCGCCAATGCGGAAGCGATGCGGGCGATGATCTACGGTCTGAAGCCGGGCGCGCGGGCGCTGCTGCCGGGCCCGTTGTATCACTCCGCGCCGAACTCGTTCGGCCTGCGCGCCGGCCGTCTCGGCGGCGCGCTGGTGCTGATGCCGCGGTTCGACCCCGAGGAATTTCTCCGGCTGGTCCAGCACGAGAAGATCGACACCATCTTCATGGTGCCGACCATGTTCATCCGGCTGATGAAGCTGCCGGAAGCCGTCCGCGCCAAATACGACATGTCGTCGCTCCGGCACATCATCCACGCTGCCGCGCCCTGTCCGGCCGACGTCAAGCGCGCGATGATCGAATGGTGGGGGCCGGTGATCTACGAATTCTACGGCTCTACCGAGTCAGGCGCGGTCACCTTCGCCAATTCCGAGGACGCGCTGAACAAGCCCGGTACCGTCGGCAAGATTGCGCGCGGCGCGGAGCTTCGCTTTGTCGGCGACGATGGCAAGGTGTTGCCGCAAGGCGAGATCGGGGAGATCTATTCGCGTATTCCGGGCAATCCGGATTTCACCTACCACAACAAGCCGGAAAAGCGCGCCGAGATCGATCTCGACGGTTTCATTACCTCGGGCGATGTCGGTTACATCGACCAGGATGGCTACGTCTTCATCTGCGACCGCAAGCGCGACATGGTGATCTCGGGCGGCGTCAACATCTATCCAGCCGAAATAGAGGCGGCGCTGCATGCGCTGCCGGGGGTGCACGACTGCGCGGTGTTCGGCATTCCTGACGCGGAATTCGGCGAGGCGCTGATGGCGGTGGTGGAACCGCAGCCGGGCGTGACGCTGGAGGTCGCCTCGATCCGCGCGCAGCTCAAGACTTCGCTGGCGGATTACAAAGTCCCAAAGCACGTCGAAATCCAGAAATCCCTGCCGCGCGAGGATTCCGGCAAAATCTTCAAGCGCCGCCTGCGCGATCCCTATTGGGAGCGGGCGGGGAGGAAGATTTGATACCCGTCGTCCCGGACAAGTGAGCGTAAGCGACCGCCGATCCGGGACCTATACGCCGTGTCCCCTCGTTTGGGCGCGATAGCAGCCACCTTTGGTAAGCCGATAAGCCGCGGCGTATGGTTCCCGGCGTTCGCCGGGACGACGAAAGAGGCCGCCGCCATCTTTATCTTGCACTGCGGCAAAAAACTTGCACACTCCCGAACTGCCGGGCAATTTCTGGAGTCACCGACCATGTCACCCCAGATCGTGCCTTCCGACCCTGATATGCGTCCCAACCGCGGCGAGGATATCGAGGCCGACGCCCGGCTTCGGGAAGACATCCGGCTGCTGGGGCGCATCCTCGGCGACACCGTGCGCGACCAGGAAGGCGCCGACGTGTTCGACCTGGTCGAGCGCATCCGGCAGACCTCGATCCGGTTCCACCGCGACGACGACAAGCCTGCGCGGCGCGAGCTGGAACTGATCCTCGACAGCATGTCGACCAGCCAGACCGTGCGCATCGTGCGCGCCTTCAGCTATTTCTCGCATCTCGCCAACATCGCCGAGGACCAGAACAACATCCGACAAATGCGGGTGCGCTCGACCGGCGCGCCAGGTCCGGGCACGTTGCCGCTGACCCTGACGCATGCCCGCGAGGCCGGCATTTCCGCCGCAGAGCTGCGCAAATTCTTCTCGGAAGCCCTGATCAGCCCGGTGCTGACCGCGCATCCCACCGAAGTCCGCCGCAAGAGCACGATTGACCGCGAAATGGAGATTGCGGCGCTGCTGGACCGCCGCGAACGGGTGCAACTGACGCCGGAAGAGATCTCGGCGAGCGACGAGCAGCTGCGCCGCGAGGTGCTGACACTGTGGCAGACCAATCTGCTGCGCCGGACCAAGCTCACCGTGCTGGACGAAGTCGCCAACGGACTGTCGTTCTATGACTACACCTTCCTGCACGAGGTGCCGCGGCTGCACTGCGCGCTGGAGGACCGGCTGAACGAGGGCGACAGCGCCGCGCGGGGCGAACTGGCGTCCTTCTTGAGGATGGGAAGCTGGATCGGCGGCGACCGCGACGGCAACCCGTTCGTGACGGCCGAGGTGATGCGCGGCACGCTCGGGCTGCAGTCGAGCCGGGTGCTGCGCTTCTATCTCGAGGAACTGCACGTGCTCGGCTCCGAGCTGTCGATGGCCGCACATCTGGCCGACGTCTCCAAGGATCTGCGCAACCTCGCCGAACGCTCGCCCGACAAGTCGCCGCATCGCAGCGGCGAGCCCTATCGCCTCGCGGTATCCGGCATTTACGCGCGCCTCACCGCCACCGCGCTGAAGCTGGATGTCGGCATCACCCGGCGGCCGGTCGGCGAGGCCGCGGCCTATGCCGATGTGGCGGAGTTCAAGACCGATCTCGATATTCTCTACCGCTCGCTGATCTCCAACAATTCGGGCGTGATCGCGCGCGGGCGGTTGCGGCTGTTGCGCCGCGCCGTGGATTGTTTCGGCTTTCACCTCGCCAGCCTCGATATCCGACAGAATTCCGCCGTGCACGAGCGCACCGTCGCTGAATTGATCGACGCGGCGATCCCCGGCATGTCCTATCTGGCGCTGAACGAGGAGGCGCGGATCGCGTTGCTGGCGGGCGAACTGCGCAACGCCCGGCCGCTGACGTCGGCCTTCGTAAAGTATAGCGAGGAGACCGCGGGCGAACTCGCGTTGTTCCACGCCGCCGCTGAGGCCCACGCCAAGTTCGGCAGCGACGTGATTCCCCAATGCATCATCTCGATGTGCAAGGGCATGTCCGACATGCTCGAGGTCGCGGTGCTGCTGAAGGAGGCCGGGCTGGTCCATCCCTCCGGCCGCAGCGCCATCAACATCGTGCCGTTGTTCGAGACCATCGAGGATTTGCAGGCATCGAGCGGCATCATGGACCGGATGCTGGCGCTGCACGATTACCGCAAGCTGGTGGACAGTTGCGGCGCGGTGCAGGAGGTGATGCTGGGCTATTCCGACAGCAACAAGGATGGCGGTTTCGTCACCTCGGGCTGGGAGCTCTACAAGGCCGAGATCGGCCTGATCGAGGTGTTCGAGCGCCACCATGTGCGCTTGCGGCTGTTCCACGGCCGCGGCGGTTCGGTCGGCCGCGGCGGCGGGCCGAGCTATGACGCGATCATCGCGCAGCCCGGCGGCGCGGTGAACGGCCAGATCCGCATCACCGAGCAGGGCGAAATCATCTCCAGCAAATATTCCAATGCCGAAGTCGGCCGCAGCAATCTGGAAATCCTTGCCGCTGCCACGCTGGAAGCGAGCCTGCTGCAACCCAAGCACAGCGCGCCGCGGCACGAATATCTCGAAGCGATGGAGCAATTGTCGGAGCTCGCTTTCAAAGCCTATCGCGGGCTGGTCTATGAGACCGACGGTTTCGTCGAATATTTCTGGGCGTCCACCGTCATTACCGAAATCTCGACGCTGAACATCGGCAGCCGGCCGGCGTCGCGCAAGAAAACCCGAGCCATCGAGGACCTCCGCGCCATTCCCTGGGTGTTCAGCTGGGCGCAGTGCCGGCTGATGCTGCCCGGCTGGTACGGTTTTGGCAGCGCGGTGGAACGCTGGGTCGCCGATCACCCCGACAAGGGCATGCCGTTCCTGAGAGAGCTTTACCGCGAGTGGCCGTTCTTCCGCACGCTGCTGTCGAACATGGACATGGTGCTGGCGAAAAGCTCGATCGCGATCGCCTCACGCTACGCCGAACTGGTGCCGGATACGGAGTTACGCGAAAAAATCTTCGGCCGCATCCGGCGCGAATGGCACCTCTCGATCGAAACATCGCTCGATATCATGGGGCAGGAGCGACTGCTGCAGGGCAACCCGCTACTGGAACGCTCGATCCGCAATCGTTTCCCTTATCTCGATCCGCTCAACCATGTACAGGTCGAATTGCTCAAGGAGCACCGCGCGCGAAACCCCGACGAGCAGGTGCTGCGCGGCATCCAGCTCACCATCAACGGCATTTCGGCGGGGCTGAGGAACAGCGGGTAGGTAAGTGGCGAATGGCGAATGGCGAGTAGCAAATGGAAGAGCGACCATTCGCCATTCGCCACTCCCCATTCGTCCTTCCCTCACGGCTTCATCGCACCCTGCACGCTGGTGTAGACCGCATAGAGCGATGACGAGCCGCAGATATACAGCCGGTTTCGCTGCATCCCGCCAAAGCACAGATTGGCGACGGTTTCCGGGATGTGAATCTTGCCGAGCAGGTCGCCGTCCGGCATGTAGCAGCGCACGCCGTCCTCGTTCGGATCGCCCCAGCCCACCGAGCACCATAGCCGCCCGGCGGTGTCGCAACGCAGCCCGTCGGTGATGCTGGGCTTCGGCATGTCCGCAAACACCTTGCTGTTGGAAAGCCTGCCGGCCGCGAGATCGACGTCGAACACGCGGATATACGACGGGTTGTCCGGCCCGTCCGTAAAGCCGGTGTCGCAGATGTAGAGCTTCTTCTCGTCGGGCGAAAAGCAAAGGCCGTTGGGCTGCACGAAGTCATCGACCACCATCCTGATGTCACCGGATTTCGGATCCACCCGGTAGACGTTTTTCTTGTCCTGCTCGGGATCGGCCTTGATGCCCTCATAGAAGCCGCCGATGCCGTAAGCTGGATCGCAGAACCAGATCGAGCCATCTGCGGCGACGACCGCGTCGTTCGGCGAGTTTAGCTTTTTGCCGTTGAACTTGTCGGCGATGATGGTGATCGAGCCGTCGAGTTCGGTCCGGGTGACCCGCCGGCCGCTGTGTTCGCAGGTGATCAGGCGTCCTTCCCGATCGATGGTGTTGCCGTTGGAGTTCATCGACGGATGGCGGTAGACGCTGACGTGTCCGTCATCCTCCGAAAACCGCATGATGCGGTTGTTGGGTATGTCAGAGAACAGCACGTAGCGTCCGGCCGGGAAGTAAACCGGTCCCTCGGCCCAGCGGAAGCCGGTGGCGACGCGCTCGACCGCCATGGTGCCGGCGAAGGCCGGAAAACCGGTCGGCCCGAACGACACCCCTTTCTTTTTCATCGACTCCAGGCGGGCGTCCGGATAGCGCGCCCCGGACAGCGGCCCCAGCGGCAGCGACGGGGTTGCCGTGGTTGGGACGCCGGTCTGACCGAACGGCGTGACGGTCGCGGCGGAAGCCGCTTTCGCGGTCACGGCCGTTGCGGCCAGCGCCGCCGCGCCCTTGAACAGCGTGCGGCGATCGAGGCTGCCGGATCCCGCACCGGTCCGGTGGTCAGGCAGATCAGTCCAATTTGTCATGATTTCCTCCCATGGTTTTTGTGGTTGGGGAGGCGAGTGTAGCGCGTAATCCGACGGAATGCGGGCGAAATTTTCGGGGACAACTGCAGGTGGCGTGGGGAAGCGTGGGGGCCTGCCCACGTCTTCCCCGCGTTCGCGACGCGTTCGCGGGGACGACGTGTTGGTGCAGCGCGGCTTAGATCGGATCCCAGGGGAAAATATCCGCCGAGCGGTCGAGCTTGTAGAATGAGCCCTTGAGCGCCGGCATGCCGTGTTCGGCGATCGTCTGCGGCGTCCAGCCTTCGCCGCGATGCACCGAGCGAACCGGTCGGTTCTGGCTGAACAGGAAGAGTTCGTTCATGCGCGCGCCGAAGATTTGCCCCGA
>JBKJUA010000082.1:0-7628 GCA_046590305.1 Bradyrhizobium sp. | reverse complement strand
TGCGGACGCCTCACACTTGCCAGAAGGAGACATCGCCATGGGTGGTATCGCTTCGGTTTTATATGGAGTGCTCGCCTATCTGCTGTTCTTGGGTACGTTTCTTTACGCCATCGCGTTCGTGGGCAATCTGCCAGTGCCGAAGACGATTGATAGCGGCTATGCTGGACCGCTCGTTCCGGCTTTGGTCATCAACACGCTGCTTCTGGGGCTATTTGCGATCCAACACAGCATCATGGCGCGGCCAGCATTCAAACGTTGGTGGACGACATTCGTGCCGAAAGCAGTTGAACGAACGACTTATGTATTGATGGCGAATCTGGCTCTGGTGCTGCTCTATTGGCAGTGGCGACCAATACCTGAAGTGATCTGGTCGGTGACCAATCCCGGCGGGATCGCGGTCATGCACGCGGTTTTCTGGATCGGTTGGGCCGTCGTGCTGATCAGCACATTCCTCATCAACCATTTCGAACTATTTGGCCTGACCCAAGTTTATGCCCGGCTGCGCGGCCAGACGCTGCCCGCGCCGGTGTTCAAGACCCCATTCTTTTACAAGCGAGTTAGGCATCCGATATATCTCGGGTTTCTGCTCGCCTTCTGGGCGACGCCGACCATGACTGCGGGTCATTTGCTTTTCGCGATCGCGACAAGCGGCTACATTCTAATTGGGATCTATCTTGAGGAGCGCGATCTGATCGGGTTGTTCGGCGATCAATATCGCCGCTATCGTGCGCAGGTCTCGATGCTGATCCCGCTTCCCCGACGCAAAGTCACAGGTAGCGCAGAGGGGCCGTCCATTGAACTGAAAGGCCCATAAAGGGTCTGCTCGCAGCGTCAATCGAACAGAGGACAGGAATGGCTCAAGCGTTATCAAAGAAGCCGCTGGCCAGCACCGCATTGCTCGAAGCGGCAAAGAAGGTGCTCCGCCAGAACGGCTATTCTGGTCTGTCGACCCGCGAAGTGGCGGCAGCCGCTGGCGTTCCACTGAGCCAAATCCACTACCACTTCGGCTCCAAGCAAGGGCTAGTGTTAGCATTGTACGAGTATCTCAACGTACAGCTACTTGGCCGCCAGAATGCGCTTTTCGGCGACCCGACGCTCAAGCTTTCGGAGCAATGGGATAGGGCATGCGGATACCTCGACGACGATATCGCGTCTGGCTACGTCCGCGTCTTGCAAGAGTTAATCGCCGCCAGCTGGGCCGACGCTGAAGTCGCCAAGGTGGTCCGTGCCGGAATGATGGGATGGATCGAGCTCATCGTGCGAGTGGCAGGCAAGGCCGAGACCGCGCTTGGCGGTCTTGGTCCGTTCACGCCCGAAGAGGCAGGCGCTTTCGCCGCCAATGCCTTCATCGGCGCCGAAAGCCTGTATCTCCTTGGGCTAGAGAAAAAGGGCTCTCCGATACGCCAGGCATTGCGGCGCATTGGTGAACTCATCCGCCTTGCGGAAGGCGCCTCATTTCAAAGGTGACGGTCATGCGCGCAAAGCTGCCCAGCCAGGAAGGGTTTATCGATCGCGACGGCGTGAAGCTATTTTACGAAATTTATGGCGACGGGCCGGAGACGATATTCTTTCCGCCCCCATGGGCCATCGTCCACTCGCGAGTTTTTAAAGCGCAGCTTCCGTATTTCAGCGAGCGTTATCGATGCATCACTTACGATCCGCGCGGCAACGGCAAGTCCGACCGCCCTGCCGATCCGGCGGCTTACTCGCTCGATCACTACGTCGCCGATGCTCTCACCATCATGGACGCGACCTTGATTGGCTCCGCCGTTATAGTAGGTCTGTCTTTTGGCGGCATGTTAACCTGCATACTCGCTGCCCACTACCCTCAGCGAGTCAAGGCCGCGATTCTCGCAGGGACTTCCGCGAGTGTTGGTCCGGGCTATCCTTACATGAGCCCGCAACACTTCGCGGCAAAACCGGCGCAGTTCGAGGGATGGGACAAATACAATTATGGTTATTGGCTGGCCGAATACCCTGACTTCACCAAGCATTTTATTTCGAACATCTTCTCCGATCCTCACTCGACGAAGCAGATCGAGGACGGCATTGAATGGGCGAATGAGACTGACGGCGCCATCTTAGCGAAGACAGTGGAGGCCCGAGCTATCCCACCCAGCTTCGACGTCAGCGAGGCGATGTTTGGCAAGATCAATTGCCCGATGTTGGTAATTCATGGCGATGATGATCAGATTCAGCCGTATGCGCGGGGTAAGGCCGTCGCCGAACTCACAGGCGCGGAGTTCGTCACCATCCCCGGCGGCGGCCACAATCCCCTTGGGCGTTTCCCCGCCAAATGCAATACGCTAATTGCCGATTTTCTCGATCGTCGATTGGGCATGCCGGCGTCGTCCCGCTATGCTCGTCCAGTGACGAAAACGAAAAAAGCCCTGTATCTATCTTCTCCAATTGGGCTTGGGCATGGGCGACGGGACATAGCGATCACGCGTGAGCTTCGCAAAATCCATCCGGACTTGCAGGTCGACTGGCTGGCGCAGGATCCCGTGACGCGGCTCCTTGAAGCAAGCGGTGAGCGCATTCATCCTCTAAGTCCGCGGCTGGCAAGCGAGACGCGTCATATCGAGCTTGAGTCCGGTGAGCACGAACTTAATGCCTTCCAGGCTATCCGGCGGATGGACGAAGTGTTGATCGCAAACTTTATGATCTTCCAGGACGCGGTCGAAGAAGGGGGCTACGACTTGGTGATCGCTGACGAGGCCTGGGATATCGATCATTATTGGCATGAGCATCCCGAACTGAAGAAGTCAGCACTCGCCTGGTTTACCGACTTTGTCGGCTACATCCCCATGCCCTCAGGCGGCGAGCACGAAGCGTATCTTACGACTGACTATAATGCCGAAATGATCGAGCACGTCGAACGCCATCCCAACGTGCGTGACCGGGCGATCTTCGTGGGCTCGCCGGAAGACATCGCCCCCCTTTCATTTGGCAGCGGACTTCCAGTCATGCGGGATTGGGTCCCGAAGCATTTTGAATTCTCGGGCTACATCATCGGCGAGCACCCGCAGACGTTTGCCTCCCGAGACGAACTGCGGCAAGAGCTGGGATATAGGCCTGATGAGCGCGTGTGTATTGTAACGGTTGGAGGATCAGGCATTGGGGCAAGCCTGATCAAACGAATTTTGCAGAGCTATCCGCTTGCGCGCGCACAGCTGCCCGAGCTGAGAATGATCGTTGTAGCGGGACCCCGCATTGATGCGCGCTCGCTCGACGTCCCTATGGGGGTGGAGGTAAGAGCTTTCGTCCCCGATCTCGACCGTCATCTCGCAGCCTGCGACATCGCTCTCGTGCAGGGAGGCCTCACGACTTGCATGGAGCTAACGGCTGCGGGCACACCTTTCATCTATTTCCCTCTCAAAAACCACTTCGAACAGAACTTTCATGTCGCTCATCGTCTCGACCGTTATAGGGCCGGTCGACGCATGGATTTTGCCTCATCCACACCCGATACGATCGCTGCGGCAATAGCTTCGGTTCTCAAAGTACCTTCGTCGTTCATGAGAGTCGAAGCCGATGGAGCAGCTCGTGCGGCAAAAATGCTTGCCGATTTGATTTAGCGAACCTCTGAACAACCCATCTATCATGGCACGCTTCGATCATATGCGAGGATGGGCCATCTTGAAATCTTGATATCATTTCAAATCCGTTTGATTGGACTGGGCCAGCACCGCGATAGCAAGTCGGCCTCGCCAAGCAGTTGTTCTCGGCGATGGGGATCCGAGCGTCACGACAAGGACAGGCGCCAGGACTGGGTACTGCGCGGCTTCCGTCAATTCGATGCGCCTGTATGCGTGATCGTGACCTATGATCGCGTGCTGGAAGGCAGCGACGATACGCCCTTCGATTGCGTCGCCGCCCTGCTGGCGATCGGCACCGAAAAATCCGAGCTGCCGCACAATCCGATGTCGGCCGACCGCGTGCGCTGGGAACACATTCAGCGCATCTACGAGATGTGCAACCGCAACGTCTCGGAAACCGCGCGGCGGCTGAACATGCATCGGCGGACATTGCAGCGGATTCTGGCGAACGCGCGCCGCGGTGAAACCCTGTCTCTCCAGACGATTTCAAGCATCGCGTTTCCACAAGTAACACCTTCGCGATCTCGCTGGGGCATCCACCCGAGGTTTGCTGTCGATTTCCCTTACCGTCGGAAGCAGAGAGCGGAAGCAAAGCCGCGCGCGCGCTCAACATGTCCGATAATGCCCGGTGACCGGACATCGACGGGCATGCCAAAATTGACGCGAATGACCCAAAGAGACATTCGAACGGCGGTGGACGACTTTCGCATGCTCTCAATATCGAAGCTGCATTTGCGCTCTCAGTTCGCCACCAAAGTTTTGTTGCTTCACGCTGCCAATTTATGTTTGGTAACTTTGGAGGGCGAGCATGACCAGTATCTTGGCGATGGCGGGAGAGAACCTACTTTCGCCTATTATCCTCAGTTTCGTGCTCGGACTTTTTGCCGCATTCGGCCGCTCCGATCTGAGCATTCCCGAAGCAATTGCCAAAGGCATGTCGCTCTATCTACTCTTCGCCATCGGCTTCAAGGGCGGAGCGGGTTTGGCGATCCACGGACTGGATTTGCGGCTGGCGGCTGCGCTGTTGACCGGAATGCTATTGTCGTTGACGTTGCCGCTGCTTGCATTCGTGCTACTTCGATACCTGGCGCCGGTATCGGTAATTGACGCGGCGGCGGTGGCGGGACACTACGGCTCGATCTCGATTGTAACGTTTTTGGCCGCAAGTTCGCTTCTGACTGAGCGGGGTATATCGGCGGAAAGCTATATGGTGGCGGTCGCGGCGGCGATGGAAGCGCCGGCGATCGTGGCGGCACTATGGTTGGCAACCCGGGGCCGCGAAGGCGTCCACCGGCCGGACGCGACAATGTGGCGTGAGGTGTTGCTCAATGGATCTATAGTGCTGCTCATCGGTGCGTTCGCCATCGGTTGGATCACCGGACCAAGTGGCTTGGCGCAAATCGAGAGTTTCATCGTTTCACCGTTCAAGGGGGTGCTTTGTCTTTTTCTGCTCGACATGGGCCTCGTGGCGGGACGAGGCCTGTTGACCAGCCGCGGCATTCTTACACCCGGTGTCGTGGCGTTTGGCTTGTTGATGCCGCTGGCAGGCTCGACATTGGGCCTGGCGAGTGGCTTGGCCTTGGGAATGTCTACGGGTGGTGTGGCGCTCATGGCAGTGCTCTGTGCCTCGGCATCTTATATCGCGGTTCCGGCCGCTATGCGGGTGGCCCTCCCCGAGGCGAATCCAGCGTTGTCTCTCACGCTTTCGTTGGGCGTGACTTTCCCGTTCAATCTGGTTCTTGGAATTCCCCTTTATTTGACGCTGTCTGAATTGATCGCGCGGACATGAATGGAGGCCGCGGTTATGGAAACGCACAGAGCCAAACGCGTAGAAATCATTATCGAGGCGGTAATGGAGCGGTCGCTGACCGGGGCACTTATTGATGCCGGGGTGACGGGCTACACGGTGATCCCGGTAAGCGGCGGTTCTGGGAGATCAGGGCAATGGACCCGCGACGGGCAGGTGAGCCGGGCCGGCGGCATGGTCTCGGTAATTTGTCTTATCCGACCGGATCGCCTGGACGGTTTGCTGGATGCGATATTTGCGGTCGTGAAGCGTCACATCGGCGTCGTCAACGTCACCGACGCGCTAGTGCTTCGGGCTGAGCGTTTCTGATCGTGTGCGAGCCGAAAGATCGCCTTGATGATGTCCGTCAAGCGAGGGATGAGCGAACGCGCGGTCACCAGAACACCCGGACGGTTGTTGCTTCTATCACTTCCCGGGGCCTCGATTGCAGACTGTAGCGCATCATGATGTTCGTCCTGTCGCGTTTGCCGGCGCTCCAGAACGACTCAGGCTTCTGGCACTTTTGAGAAGTCCCGACTGCACCAGCGATATCCGAGTTCGGGGCGAACCGGCCCCATGTTGGACAACGTCGCAAGCTGCTGGGCGCTAACCCACAACAATTCCAGCCCAGCCCAATTTTCGTCCTCATATTGAAAAACCAAGCATGACGCCGCAGAGCGCCGTCAAGTGACCGTGATGTTTTCTGACCTTGTTGGCTCGACGGTTCTCTCAACCCTGCTCGACCCGGAACACATCGGTGCCAACTAGCTGCTGCTGCGTTTCTTCCCCGCGCGACGTTCCAGCATGATGAGGCCTTCGACCATCGCCGAGAATGCCATCGCGGCGTAGATGTAGCCCTTCGGCACTTTGGCCCCGAAACCTTCAGCGATCAGTACAGTGCCGATCATAAGCAGGAAGCCCAGAGCCAACATCACGATGGCCGGATTGTTATTGATAAAGTTGGCGAGCGGCGTTGCTGCCACCAGCATTACGAGCACCGCGACAACGACAGCGATGATCATGATGGATATTTGGTCGGTCATACCAACAGCGGTGATGATGCTGTCGATAGAAAACACCAAGTCGATAACCACAATCTGACCAATCGCGGGTGCGAAGCCGAGGCTGACATCCTTGCGGTCGAATAGATCCTGCCCTGGATCGGGATCAATCCGATGATGTATCTCCTTCGTTGCCTTCCATACCAGAAACAGTCCACCTGCGATCAAGATCAGGTCCCGCCAAGAAAAGCCCTGGCCCCATACTGAGAAGATTGGCGAAGTTAAAGTCACAATGAATACGAGTGAACCCAGGAGGGCCAACCGCAGGATCAGCGCGAGACCAATGCCGATCCGGCGTCCCAGCTCGCGCTGATCCGCATGCATCCGGTTGGTCAGGATGGCAATGAATATCAAATTGTCTATGCCGAGCACAACCTCCATTGCGATCAAGGTCAAAAGCGCGGCCCAGGCGGCGGGATCGGATGCAAGGCTCAGCAGAGTATCCATCGCAGCTTACATTCCCCTGATCCAGCAACGCAGGACTTGGTACCGAAATTATGTCTTAAGGCAAGCGAATTGCCAAATAAAGAAGCCTATGCCGCAGTTTCGTTTAGCAGTTTGCCATCACCGGTGGCCGTTCGCGTTCGCGCCGCTGGATCGGATAGGTTCGTTGATTTCCCACGGCCGCCTTCGCCGGCGAGCACGGACACCTTGCCGACTCGACCGTTTGGGCTTGGAGGATATCAAGGTCCTTGGCTGTCGTTGGCACTTTTCAGACATGCCGGTCGCCGTGATGGATGTCCGCTGTCGGGGTGAATCGGAAGTGACTTGAGCCAGCCACGACTCCCGGTTTGACCCATAGCGTCATGTCCTGAGGTTGCGGCCGCCACCTCCATGACTGATCCGGTTGCTTCCGGCTGGAGCAGTTGTCGGGCGGGAGTTGAACCGCTGGAAAGCGCCGCCTTTTCACGGCGACACCCCAAACGGACTCACCGAAGCCACTCCTCTTGTGCAGTTATATGACTATGCGGAATGTCGTCGTGTCATTTCCGTCAAAGCTGAATGTCCTTTGTCTGTCAGGCTGTATGGTGCATTGAAATCGTCACTGATTTTTTGTACTAAATTCTTGCGCTTGAGATACTGCATGAGTGCGTTTGTTGTTTCGCGTGGTATTTTCAAAACATCCGTCACATCCCTGATCCGCAGCGCACCCGCGTCTAGAATAGCCGAAAGTACATTGCG
>JBKJUA010000027.1:0-9914 GCA_046590305.1 Bradyrhizobium sp. | reverse complement strand
TTGTAAACCCGATTATCAAAGTCGGCTTACGCTTCCGCCGAAACTGGATTTTGAGTATGCGGGTTGCCCTGAAGGTTCGGCCGCTTTTACTGCTGGGCGATGGCACCTCTGCTGTCGAAGCTCTCGAGATAGCGGAAGCTGTCGGCGATTTTTCACCGCTTGGTTTCGTCAACAGCCTGACGCGGCCGGATCCCGGCGCCACCATTGAAGGGCTTCCGGTTTTCTGGGTGGACGACCTTCCGTTCGGTCCAGCCGACTGCGAAGTCGTGTGCGCCATCGTGACCACGCAGCGGCGTTCTTTCATCGACCTCATGCGGTCGCGAGATTATCCGTTTGCCTCGCTGGTTCATCCGTTTTCCAATGTGTCCCAGCGTGCCCATGTCGGCTCGGGATGCATCGTGAACGCGGGAGCAGTCGTCGGATCGAACGCGGTTCTCGGGGATTATGCGTTCGTCAACCGCGGCGCGCTGATTGGCCACGACGACCGGATCGGGAAATACTGCACCATCGGTCCCGGCGCCAACATTGCCGGGAATGTCGAAGTCGGCGATGGCGCCTTCATCGCCCAGGGTGCGGTGATCCGCGAGCGCGTAAAGATCGGCAGCGGGGCCGTCGTTGGCGCCGGGGCCGTCGTCCTGCAAGATGTGAACGCCAACGACATGGTTACCGGCATCCCGGCTAAAATCACCCGGTCGGGCGTCAACGGCCATTAGCTGCGCAGGCCTGGCATGGCCACCTTGCCGGGCTTCATAACTTTCGGGGAATACGAGCCGTGAACCCCTTGGCAATCCTGCGGCGCGACGGTCGCACCGTTCTGATCGTTGCTGCCATTACGATTGCGCTTTGCGAGACGGCGTCCTTTCTGGCGCTGGGATGGTTGAGGCCGGCTGCGTCCTTGCCCATCTACGAAGACCGGCTGGTTTCCGACGGACGGGTTACGGCGGTCCGGGGCAACCTCAACCATCGCTGGCGGACCTCCGAATTTGACGTCACGATACGAACCAACTCCGGGGGCTACAGGGAAGATTTCGAATTCAGGCTTTCCGATGTCGAGTTCGCTTTCATGGGCGACTCCTTTACCTTCGGCCACGGCGTCGAGGTAAGCGAGCGCTACACCAATCTGTTTTCGAGCCGGCTGAAGGGCAGGATCGATCCCGCGCATGTCGTGTCGGTTGGACGTAACGACGGTTTTCAGCCTGAGCATTACGAATACTTCCTGCGGAAGCATCCGGACTTGAGACCGAAATTTATCGTTGTCGGGCTATATCTCGGCAATGATCTCGAGCCCGATGTAAGGGAGACACGGTTTGACAGGCAGAGCCTGACGCTCGATCTGCCATACCGGACGACAGAAAATGGACAGATTACGAGCACGGCGCCCTATCGAATACCGGGCTTTCGCACGCTGGTCGGAATATCCCAGACCGCCCGCCTGTTCGCGGTGACGCTGAATCACACAGCCTACAGGCAGTACCTGTTTGAAAAGGACGCCGTGCTGCCAAATGCCTATAATTCCGATCCACTGGAATTCGGCGCGTTCAATGAATTCTCCCATCGGGCCTTTGACAGCCTCGTGAACATCGCCGGTCTGGCTCGCGAAAGAGGGGGCCGGCTCGTCGTCATGTTGATACCGCAAAACTTCTACGCCGGCGCGGTACGGGTCCCCCATCTCGCCCCGGCTCTGTGGCCGAGGATTCCCGAGATCCTCGCCAACGGGGGCTTGCGCAAGGCGGTCGCCGGGCGCTGCAAGGATCTGGGCCTGGATTGCATCGATGCCGGGGCGGTCATGTCTGCCGAGGACTTCTTCCCCGGCGACGCCCATTGGAATAGAGATGGTCACCGCAAGGCCGCCGATTTGCTCCACGATTATTTTTCGGCAAGCGAGGGATGGCGCTAGAGGCGGGCTTGAGCGTTCGTCCGGCAGGCTGGTAAGAATTGCGGATCGATTTTTGAGGTAGCCTGTCAGTGAACCAGCATCCCAATCTCGCCGAACTCGACAAGCTCAAGTCGCGCATCCAGGCGTTACGTGCCAAGACCATCGACAATGGCTGCACCGAGGACGAGGCGCTGTCCGCCGCGGCCAAGGTCGCCGAGATGCTCGATCGCTACGACCTGTCGCTGACCGACATCGACATTCGCGAGGCGCCCTGCGAGCGGCGGGAGTATGAAACCTACCGCAAGAAGCGAATCCCGCTCGACGACTGCATCGGCGCCGTCGCGGTTTTCTGCGACTGCCGGGTCTGGCGCGAGAAAAATCAGGCGGGCCAGAGCCGCTATGTGTTTTTCGGCCTTCGCTCGGATATCGAAGTCGCGCACTATCTGGCCGAACTGATCGACGCCTCCGTCCGCTCCGAACTCGGCCGCTACAAGACCACAGCCGGTTATGCCCGGTTCCGGCACAATGACCGGCACCTGGCCAACGCCTCGTTCGCGCTGGGCATGGTCGCGTCGATCGCGGAGAAGCTGGTAGCGATGAAGGCCGCCCGCGATCAGGTGAATCAAAGCACCGGGCGCGGGCTTGTCGTGCTCAAGACCTCGATCGTCGATGACGAGTTCGGCAAGCTCGCCTTGAATTTACGGGCGGCGCGCAGCACCGGCCGCACGGTGTCCATGACGGCCTATGAAGCCGGAGGCGTTGCCGGAGCGTCGTTGGCCATCAATCCCGCAGTGGGAGAACCGACGAATCCAGGGTCACCGCAACGCAACCGCCAAAGACAGTAACGGAGAGATCAGGCATCAGTTTTCTCACGTGCTTGTGATACCGGGCGCGGCGGCATCGTCCGGTTCCTCCTCGGACAGGTGCTACGATCGATCGTTCGCGGTTCAGCGCGGTCGCTCGTCGAGGCTCATGCTCTCACATCGTCTCAATCGTATTCTGACATTAACCTTCGCCCTGTGCGGGTTCGTCCTCGCGCCGACGTCCGCGCGGGCGCAAGACACCGCCGATCTGGTCAAGGTCGAATTGCTTGCCGAGCTCGCCGGGATCGTGCCGGGCGAGCCATTTACCGTCGGCATCAAGCTGTCGATGAAGCCGCATTGGCACACTTACTGGCGTAATCCCGGTGATTCCGGCGAGCCGACGAAGGTGACGTGGAAATTGCCGCCGGGCTTTGTCGCCAGCGAACTCGAATGGCCGGCACCGTCGCTGATCCGGGTCGGGCCAGCCGCGAGCTTCGGTTACGAAGGCGAGACGATCCTGCTGGCACGGCTCACGCCTCCGCGTGACCTCAAACCCGGTACAAGTGTCGATCTCGCTGCGGATATTGCCTACCTCGTCTGCGAGAAAATCTGCATCCCCGGCGAAGCATCGGTGTCCGTTTTGCTCCCTGTATCGGAGTCAGGCGCGCCGTCGCAGACCAATGCCGTATTCGAGGCGGCCCGCAGCATGCTGCCACAACCATCGCCGTGGAGCGCGACCTTCGGCGTCGATGCAAAAGCAATCACGCTGTTCCTGCGCGCCAGGGATTTGAGGGGCGATGCCATCCGCTCGGCGACGTTCTTTCCGTATGACAATACGCTGATCGACAATGCCGCCCGGCAGGCCTTGCGTGTGGATGGGCGGACGACGCAGGTTTCCATCGAACGCAGCCAGATCGCAAAGTCGACGCCGCAGCGGCTCGATGGCGTGCTGGTGCTGGAGGAGGATGTCGGCGGTAAACTCGCCCGCCATGCTTTTGCAATCGAGGCTGCGCTGTCTGCCCCGTTCGCGGCGGGAGAGGGCGGTGTGACCCTGCTCTATGCCGTGATTACCGCACTGATCGCAGGAATCATCCTGAACCTCATGCCCTGCGTATTTCCGGTGCTGTCGATCAAGATTATGAACCTGACGCAGCACCAGGCAGAGACTCCACGCCGCGTGCGTCTGCACGGAATGGCCTACGCGCTGGGGATACTTGCCTGCTTCACCATTCTGGCGGGGGTGCTTCATGGGTTGCGCGCCGGCGGCGCCGAGGTCGGCTGGGGTTTTCAATTGCAATCGCCGCTCATGGTCGCGACCCTGGCGTTCATTCTGTTCGCGCTTGGATTGAGCCTCTCCGGGATTCTGACTATCGGGACGTCATTGACGCGCGTCGGCGGCAGCCGGCTGCTGCAGCGGGGCGGACTGTCGGGCTCCTTTTTCGCCGGCGTGCTGGCAACGGTGGTGGCGACACCCTGCACCGCGCCTTTCATGGGCGCGTCAATCGGCTTTGCGTTGACGCAGCCGTTTGTTGTCGGGCTTGCCGTGTTTCTCGCGCTCGGGCTTGGCCTCGCGTTGCCGTTTCTGGTTCTCGCCTTTGTGCCGGGTCTGCAGCGGCTGCTGCCGCGGCCGGGGCGCTGGATGGAAACGCTGAAGCAGTTCCTCGCTTTCCCGCTCTACGCTACGGTGGCCTGGCTGATCTGGGTTCTCAGTTTCCAGGTCGGCGCGCCGGGGCTGCTTGCCGCACTGGCAGCGCTGGTGCTGATCGGCTTCGGCGCATGGACCCATGGTCTGTCGCAAGAGCGCACGAATGTTTCAGCTCGCGTCCTACGAGGCATGGCCGCTGTGTCGGTTGCCGGCGTCGTTGCGCTGGCCGTTGCGATCAACCTGTCTCGACCCATCGGAGCAAATGCGCAGCACGCATCTTCCGCAGCCGGATCCGAGCCATTCAGCCAGCAGAAGCTCGACACGCTTGTCGCCTCCGGGCAGAATGTTTTTGTCAACATGACGGCCGCATGGTGCATCACCTGCCTCGTCAACGAGCGGACCGCCTTGTCGACGGGTGCTGTGCGTGAGGTATTCGCCGACAAGGGCATCACCTATCTGAAGGGTGACTGGACCAACCGCGATCCGGAAATCACACGCCTTCTCGAGAAGTTCGGCCGCAGCGGCGTACCGCTTTATGTGCTATATCGCGGCGGTCGCGAGCCCGTGGTGTTACCCCAGATCCTGACACGATCGCTGGTGCTGGATGCGCTTGGGAAAATCTGAAACTCGTTGCACTGGAACAGGAGAAGGAAATGGATAGACGTACGTTGGTGACGATGTTCGCAATCTCAGCCGCTATTTCTCTGTTGGCCATCGCGCCGTCGCACGCAGAGCCGAAGGTCGGCGCGCCGGCCCCGGCATTCTCGGCCGTGAACAGCGAGGGCAAGACGGTCAATCTCAATGACTATCGCGGCAAGACGGTCGTGCTGGAGTGGACCAATGACGGCTGCCCGTATGTCCGCAAGCACTATGGCAGCGGCAACATGCAGGCGTTGCAAAAGAAATGGACCGGTCAGGGCGTCGTCTGGCTGTCGGTCATCTCGTCACCTGCCGGCGAGCAGGGTTTCGCGGATGGCGCCCGCGCCAATTCGCTGACGAGCGAGCGCAAGGCGACGCCGACCGGAGTGTTACTCGATCCGAAGCAGCAGGTTGCGCGGGCCTACGGCGCGACCGTCACGCCGCATATGTACATCATCAAGCCGGATGGCGCGCTCGCTTATGCTGGAGGGATCGACGACAAGGCGACGACACGTACCGCAGACATCAAGGATGCAAAGAATTTCGTCGATGAGGCGCTGGCCGAATTGAAAGCCGGCAAGCCGGTATCGAATTCCGCGACGCGCGCTTATGGTTGCACCGTAAAATACTCATCCTGAGTTTTCGGCGAGCGCGTTCGCCGAACTCTCATGCCGGCGTGAAGGAGATCACGCCCGTGGCGTTGACATCACGTGTCAGTCTGCCGATCGATGCAAGCATGTTGAGATGGGCAAGCGCCTCGCCGAAGGCCTGGCGCGGATTGTCGTAAAGTGCGCGCGAGAACACTTCCTGTGCGATCGCAAACGCGGTGGTTTGTCCGGTGACAACGGACGCCACGTCGTCGAGCCGCGCCAGATGATGCGCGTGCAGCTGAGCCAGTCGCTGATGCAGCCCGCGAAACGGCAGTCCGTGCGACGGCAGCACCAGCGTATCCGCCGGCAACGCTTCGAGCCGCGTTAGCGAATCGAGATATTCCTTCATCGGGTTGGCCTCCGGCTGCGCCGGAGGCACCATCACCGATGGCGCCATATGCGACAGGACCTGGTCGCCCGTGATCAGGATTTTGTCGTTCTCGCAGTGGAACGACGCATGTTCGGGCGAATGCCCACCTGCGGTGATCACCCGCCACGCGCGTTGCCCCATGTCGATCAGGTCGCCGTCCCGGATGCGGATGAATTCGCGTGGCGGCCGCAGGCCGAGGTATTTCGACGGGCGCCGGGTTGCCAGAATTCCTGCGGCGTCGTTGTCCGATGCGCCATTCTGCTTCATGAACGAGGCAAATTGCTCGTCTGGAGCCTCCTCGCGCTCATGCCACATCTTCCAGCCATTGAGCCATTCGGCCAATGGCAGGCGTACCGTGCATTTTGATTCCTTCACCAGATAACTGGCCAGGCCGAAGTGATCGAGATGCGCATGTGTGAAGGTGAGGTTCTGCAACGGACGGCTACGCAGCAGTCCCCGCCAAAGTTGGTCCCAGATCTCAAAAATGTCGTCGGTGTTCATGCCGCAGTCGACGAGCGTCCATCCAGCGCCGTTGTCGAGCAGCCAGCAATTGACGTGATTGGGTGGCGTCGGCACCGGCAGCCGTATCCAGAACAGCCCGGGCAGGACATCGGTCAATTCGCCGTAGGCCGGTGGCCGCTGGACCGTGAACTTTAGATCGTCGGACATGTGATACCCCGGCCGTGTCCCCAGCTTACGCGATTTCCGCACGCCATCAACGCGAACGAGGCTTCCGTTCCACAAGATCTGGCCAAGGCAGCAAAAAATCTTCCACGTCGGGCTTGAGGACGGGCCGTTTTTCCTAGAACGTGCCGTCTCGCCTCTCGGGCTTCGGTCCCGGGCGGCGCCTCCCGAGTCGTTGGGCAAGAACAATAATGGATGCACTTAACCCCCAGTCGAGGCTGAAGCCGGACGGCGATCCGGCGCAGACCCTCGACCGGCACGCACATCGCAATCTCCTGCTGCTCGCTGGCTGTCAGGCCGTCGGCCAATCCTGCAACACCATGATGTTCGCGGCGACGGGGCTGTCCGTCATCACCTTTTATCATCGCCCCGATCTCGCCAATCTGCCGGTCACGATGCAGCACATCGGTGTGATGATCTGGGTCTTTCCGGCTGCGCTGCTGATGCAGAGGGTCGGCCGCAGCATCGGGTTTCGCGTCGGCTCGCTGTTCGGCATGGCGGGCGCGAGCGTGATGTGCCTCGGACTGTTTACCGGCAATTTTCTCGTTATGTGCGCCGGGGGTCTCGTCCTCGGCTATGCGGTGGCCTGCCTGCAGATGTATCGGTTCGCTGCGGCCGAACTGGTCCCGATTCACTACCGTGCCAAGGCGATTTCGTGGGTGACCGCCGGTGGCGTGGCTGCCGCCGTGATCGGCCCCAGCGTCGTGCGGGTGACGCACGATCTGACGATGCCGCTTTACCTTGCGACCTATGCCGCCATCATCTGCCTGCATGCCATCGTCTTCACGATCATGTCCTTCATCACCTTCCCGCCGATCGTGACGACCACCTCGTCGGCAGGGCAGGTCGATTCCGCGCCGCCACGTCCGCTGTGGGAAATTGCCAGCCAGCCGCGCTTCATCGCGTCGGCGATGGCCGGCATGCTTGCGTTCGGCACGATGTCCTTCCTCATGAGCGCGTCGCCGCTGGCCATCGTCGGTTGCGGCTATCCGCACGCCGAGGCCCATTGGGTCATCTTCCTGCATGTCCTGGGCATGTTCGTGCCGTCATTCTTCACCGGCAATCTGATCAACCGGTTTGGCACGACGACAGTGATGGCCTGGGGCGTCGCGCTCATGCTGGCCGGCGTCGCGGCGGCGCTCAGCGGTACAGCCGAGTGGAATTTCCGGATCGCACTTGCCGTCAATGGCGTCGGCTGGAATTTCCTGTTTGTCGGGGCGACCACGCTGGTGACCACGTGTTATCGTCCGAATGAACGCGGCAAGGCTCAGGCGCTGAACGACCTGCTCGTTTTCAGCACCACTGCAGTTTCGAGCTTCATGGCGGGCTTTCTGCAGGATCGCTGGGGTTGGCAGCCGCTCAACTGGCTTTCGGTGCTGCTGATGCTGGCCGCCGCGGTCGCGGTTTTATGGCTTCGTCACCAGCGTTCATCGCTGGATACTGCCAACTAGTTCGGGAGCATTTCTCGCTGCGCAGGGGCGCGACGATCGTCGATAGCAGATCCGGGATGCTGCTTCGCTCTTGCGGGTTACGCCACCGATGTGTTTGATTTGCTGCCGGGATACCAGCATGACGTGAAGCCTCGCCGCTTGCCGCGGTGTGGCTTCGTGATCGGGCGCATGTCCGCAACAATGCGGCATGACAACAAGGAATAATTTGGGAGGACACCGTCGTGCTCAATCGGCTTTTCAGACTCGCGCTCATGGGCTCCTGCCTCTTGCTGGGTGCGCTTTCAACCCAGGTCCACGCGCAATCCTCCCCCAGGACCGTGACGCTGGTGGTCCCCTATGCGGCCGGCGGCGGCACGGATACCGTCGCGCGGCTGATTGGTGAGCGGATGTCTGGCGCGCTCGGCCAGACCATCATCATCGAGAACGTGGTCGGAGGCGGCAGCACGCTGGCCAATGACCGCGTTGCCCGATCGGCACCCGACGGTTCCACGATCCTGATCAATCACGTCGCGCTGCTCGCAGCGCCCAGCCTGTTCATCAACCTGCGTTACGACACGAAAACCGCATTCGAGCCGGTCGGCCTCGTCAACAATGCGCCGATGGTGCTGATCGGCCGCAAGACGATTCCCGGCGCGGCGCCGAAGGATTTCGTGGCCTGGATCAAGGCGCAGGGCGACAAGGCGAACTTCGCGCATGGCGGTATCGGAACCAACAGTCATTTGTGCGCCGTGATGATGGGCAACGTGCTCGGCTTCAAACCGACCGTCGTGGCCTATCGCGGGTCGGCTCCGGCCATCGGCGATCTCCTGGCGGGACAGATCGATCTGCTGTGGGATCAGGTGACCAATGCGCTGCCGCAGATTCAGGCCGGAACGCTTCACGGCATTGCCATTACGTCGTCGAAGCGGCTTGATCAGTTGAAGGACGTGCCGACCACCGCCGAACTCGGCATGCCCGAGGTCAGTTACTCGATGTGGCATGGGCTCTATGTGGCAAAGGGCACGCCAAAGGAAACCATCGGCGCGCTGAACTCGGCACTCCGCAAGGCGCTGGCCGACCCGGGCCTGCTGGAAAAGATGAAGCAACTCGGAACCTTGCCCTTTCCTGAAAACGAGTTGACGCCGGAGGCGCACGCGCGCCTGTTCGCCGTCGACCTGCCACGCGTGGCAACGCTGATTGAAAGCGCGGGTATCAAGGCGGCCGAAGCGAAGTAGAGCGTCGCGCCTTTCGGTTGTTTTTCGGACTCGTCGGAACTGAACGTATTATGCGAACGCACAAGCGCTCCAAATGCATTCGTGTTCGCACATGCCAGCCGCCCTCAGAAATCCAGCGGCGCGTTATCGACGACTTCCTTCATCACGAAGAAGGTCCGGGTCTGGCGCACGCCGGGCAGCGCGATGAGCTGCGTGCCGTGGAGGTGGTTGAAGTGCGCCATGTCGCGCACCCGGATCTTGAGGAAGTAGTCGAAATCACCGGCCACCAGGTGGCAATCAAGCACGAACTTGAGCTTGGTCACGGCCGCCTCGAACGCTGCAAAGCTCTCCGGCGTCGAGCGATCGAGCACAACGCCGACGAGCACCAGGGCTCCCAGTTCGAGCTTGTGCGGATCAACTACGCCCCGCACGCCTGAGAGATAGCCCGCCTCGAGCAACCGCTGGGTCCGGCGATGGCAGGTCGCGGCGCTAACGCCGACCTCCTCGGCAAGATCGGCATTGCTGATCCGCCCGTCACGTTGAAGCGCACGCAGCATCTTCAGGTCGATGCGGTCGAGATCGGCACCGGAAGATTCTTTCATG
>JBKJUA010000332.1:0-21192 GCA_046590305.1 Bradyrhizobium sp. | reverse complement strand
CGGTCGAGGAAGCCGGTGTTGATGAAGCAGATCCGCTTCGAGGCGTTCTGGATGCAGGCCTTGAGGTTGACCGTGGTGCGGCGCTCCTCGTCCATGATGCCGACCTTGATGGTGTTTTCCGGCAGCGCAAGCATTTTCTCGACCTGGCCGAACAGTTCGCAGGTCAGCGCGACTTCGTCCGGGCCGTGCATCTTCGGCTTGACGATGTAGACCGAGCCGGTGCGGCTGTTCTTGGTCTTGGACTTGCCCTTGAGATCGTGGATCGCGAGCAGGCCGGCGACGGCGGCATCCAGAATACCCTCGGGAATTTCGGCGCCCTGGGAGTCGAGCACCGCGTCGGTGAACATGTGATGGCCGACATTGCGCATCAGCAGCAGGCTGCGGCCGTGCAGCGTGAGTTGCTTGCCGTCCGCGGTGGTGTAGACGCGGTCGGGATTGAGCGCGCGCTTCAGCGTCTTGCCGCCCTTCTCGAAGTCGGCCGACAGCGTGCCGTCCATCAGGCCGAGCGTGTTGCGATAGACCAGCACCTTGTCTTCGGCATCGACCGCCGCGACGCTGTCCTCCATGTCGAGGATAGTGGAGACCGCCGATTCCAGAATCATGTCGGCGACCCCGGCCGGGTCGTCCTTGCCGATCATGTGGCTGCGATCGATCTTGATCTCGATATGCATGCTATTGTTCACCAGCAGGATCGCAGTAGGCGAGGCGTCGTCGCCCCGGTAGCCGGCGAACTGGGTGTTGGTCTTGAGCGCGGTGGCATTGCCGCTCTTCAGTTTAACCGCGAGCTGGCCTGCGATGACGCTGTAGGACGTGACGTCGGTGTGGCTTCCGGTCGCCAAGGGCACTGCGGAATCGAGGAAGATCTTTGCTTTCGCAACAACCTTGTCGCCGCGAGCCTTGTTGAAGCCTTTGCCTTCTTCGCCAGCCTCGTGCGGGATCGCGTCGGTGCCGTAGAAGGCGTCATACAGACTGCCCCAGCGCGCATTGGCGGCGTTCAGGGCGTAGCGCGCGTTGGTGAGCGGCACCACCAGCTGAGGCCCGCAGATTTTCCCGATTTCTTCATCGACATTTGCCGTTTCGACCGTGTGGGTCGCCGGCTCCGGCAGCAGATAGCCGATCTCCTTCAGGAACGCCGTGTACGAATTCATGTCGAACGGTTTGCCCTTGTTGGCGCGATGCCAGCCGTCGATTTTCGCCTGCAGCGTGTCGCGCACCGCGAGCAGTTCGCGGTTTTTCGGCGCGAGATCCTGGAGGATGGCCGCAAGGCCAGCCCAGAACGCGTCGGGCGCAATCCCGGTATTGGGGGTCGCCTCGCTGGCGATGAAATCGAACAAAACGGGGGCGATCTTCAGTCCATGGGCATCGATACGATTCATTACGGGCTTTCTTGGCGGGAAATGGCGGTTTACGGGCTGTTTTCTGGGGTGAACACAGCAAAAAGCGCGCCAAAGGGCAATTTCTGGGGCTCTTTTAGCCATAAAGCCGGGTCGATGAGAAGGCCCCAAAGGGGCCTCCGAAAGTCCTAGATATTGGCGGCGAGATCGACCAGTTCGTCGAACAGAATGCCGGTTCTTGCCAGCATCCGCTCGATCTCGTCGGTGGCGTCGGGGACCGAGCGCGTCGAGGTGTCGATGGTCAATTCGCAGCCGGCCGGCGGCTGGTAATCGTTGCCGGTGCCCGTGAAGCCGTGCAAGGCGCCGGCACGCGCCTTGGCGTAATGGCCCTTGGGATCGCGGCTCTCGCAGACTTCAACCGGGGTCGCGACGTAGATCTCGCGGAACGCGGTGTCGGCGATGCGGCGCGCCGCGGTGCGATCTTCGCGCGCCGGTGAGACCGCAGCGACGATGGCGATGTGGCCGTTGCGTGCCAGGTGAACCGCGACTTCGGCGAGCCGGCGAATGTTCTCGCTGCGATCCTGTGCCGAGAAACCGAGATCGCTGTTGAGGCCGGCGCGCAGCGTATCGCCGTCCAGCAGTACCGGCGAGCCGCCGGCACTGAACAGCCGGCGCTCCAGCGCGCGCGCCAGCGCCGACTTGCCGGAGCCCGGCAGTCCCGTCAGCCAGACCACCGCGCCGCCATGACGGTAGCGCGCCGAACGCTCGTCGGGCCGCAGCGCGGATTCCACCGGCACGATGTCGACGGGAATGGCGCGCTGTCCGGAATCGACCGACAGCACCAGGCCGCCGCCGGCAATGCGGCCGTTGACCTCGATGACGAGGCGACCGGTGCGCGAATTGTCGGTGTAAGGATCGGCGGCGATCGGCTGCGCCAGAGAAATGTCGATTTCGCCGACATGATTGCGCGCGATCGCCTTGGTCTCGAGGCTGGAGAGTTCACCGGGGTCGACCGCCTTCTCGATCGCGACCACGGTGGCGCGGGTTTCCCGCGTGCCGAGCCGGACCAGAATCGAGGCGCCCTCTACCAGCGGCTTGTCGTGCAGCCAGAAAATTCGCGCGTGAACCCGCCTCGTATCGCGCGGCGTGCTTCCGACATGGGCGATGACGTCGCCGCGTTCGACGAACAATTCGCGGTCGAGCGTGATGCCGACCGAGCGCCCGGCACCCTGGCTTCCATGCGCCGGAGTGGACGGCCAGCTCTCGACGCTCTTGATCCTGGCGATCTTGCCGGCGGGCATGATGACGATCTCGTCGCCGGCGGCAAGGCTGCCGGATTCGATGCGGCCGGCGACAATGCGGCGGTCGTCGAATTTGTAGATCGCCTGCACCGGCAGCCGCAGCGCCAGCGTTTCCAGCGGCCGGGCCGGTTCGAGCGCATCCAGCGCCTCGACCACGGTGGGGCCGTCATACCATTCGATCCGCGGCGTGCGCTCGGCAACGCCGTCGCCGTCGCGCGCGGAAATCGGAATCACCGCCGCCGGCGTCACGCCGAGGCCGACCAGATGCGCTGTTATCTCGTCGCTGATCTCCTTGAAGCGATCGGCGCTGAAACCGACCCGATCCATCTTGTTGACGACGATCGCGACCTGTTTGACGCCGAGAAGATGCAGGAGATAGCCGTGACGCCTGGTCTGGTCGCGAACGCCTTCCAGCGCGTCGATGATCAGGACCGCGCCATCCGCCTGCGAAGCGCCTGTTATCATGTTGCGCAGGAATTCGGCGTGACCGGGCGCGTCGATCAGCACCACGTCGCGCGAGCGGGTGCGGAAGCTGATCTGGGTGGTGTCGATGGTGATGCCCTGGTCGCGCTCGGTCTGCAGCGCATCCAGCAGAAACGACCATTCGAACGGCATGCCGCGGCGGGCGCTGACCGCCTTGAGCATTTCGAGCTTGCCCTCGGGCAGGCTGCCGGTCTCGTGCAGCAAGCGGCCCACCAGCGTCGACTTGCCGTGGTCGACATGGCCGACGATGACGATGCGGACCTGCGGACGCGTGGTGCCGTTCGGCGTGGCCAGTGTCGCGGTGGGGAGGATCATGTTCATGGGAGCGCTCAACTCCATATCCGTCATAGGTAGCCGGCGACGCGAAGCCGCTCGAAGGCGTCTTCGGTTTCATGATCCAGCGCGCGGCCCGCCCGTTCCGGTACTTTGGTGCCGTCGAGCTCGATCAGGATTTCCTCGATATTCGAGGCGGTCGAAGCCACCGGGTTGGTGATGTCCTGGTCGCCCAGCGAGCGATAGCGCTTGCCGTCCTTCGCCAGATACAGCGGGATGATCGGAATGTTCTCGCGTTGGGTGTAGGCCCAGATATCGGCTTCGGTCCAATGCAGGATCGGGTGGATGCGCAAATGCGCGCCCGGCGGCGGCGAGGCGTTGAACTGGTCCCAGAATTCCGGCGGCTGATCGCGGACGTCCCAACCGCCTTCGGTGCCGCGCGGCGAGAACACCCGCTCCTTGGCGCGGGTGGCTTCCTCGTCGCGGCGAATGCCGGCGATCAATCCGTCAAAACCATATTTGGCGAGCGCGAGCTTCAACCCGTCGGTTTTGCGCGCGGCGGATCGCGCCGCCGGCGGCAGGGTCGGATCGATGGTCTCCAGGGGCGGGCAGGGTTCGATCTTCAGATCGAGCTCCCATTCCTTCCCGTAGCGATCGCGAAACGCGTACATCTCGGCAAATTTCTTGCCGGTATCGACATGCAGCGCCGGGAACGGCACGCGGCCGAAGAAGGCCTTGCGCGCCAGCCAGATCATGACGTTGGAATCCTTGCCGAGCGACCACAGCAGCGCCAGCTTCTTCAGCCGCGCGAAGGCTTCCCTGAAAATGTAGATGCTCTGCGCCTCGAGCGCGTCGAGGTGGTCCATGGATGGGGGAGGCAGGCGCCCGTCGGACGAAATTTGCGGTGCCGAAGTCGCTTGGGAAGACCCCTGGAGTGGGTCTGCAAGACGTAACCGGGGCGCCGCGGAATCACTATTGAGAAGATGCATCTCTGCGCCTGGGTCTTTGGAGGCAAAAATTCTAAAGTTGCATCGCAATAGAGAAGCTGAAATATTCTCTTTGCGGGCATTGAATGAGACATATATAGAAAATAATTCTAGTCAACCCCACAAGTTGGGGCAGCGAGTGCCGCATGCGATTCCTGCCAGTCTTTCTCGACCTGCAAACCGGACCGGTGCTGCTTGTTGGCGCCGGCGATCTGGCGCGGGCGAAATTGCGCCTGCTGGCGGCCGCGGGTGCACGCATCCGCTACTTCGCGACCGACGGTCATCATGATGTAAGCGGGCTTCACGCTGATGATGCGGCGCGGATCGAGCTGGCGCAAGGCGATCCGTTGACAATTGATCTAAATGGCGTGATCGCGATCCTGTGCGCGGGCGCCGGCGACATCGGGGTTGCGATGTCGGCGCGGGCCAAAGCGGTCGGTCTTCCCGTCAATGTGATGGACGACCTCGCGCATTCGACTTTCATTTTTCCTGCCATCGTCGATCGCGGCGATGTGGTCGTGGCCGTCGGCACCGGCGGCGCCTCACCTGTGGTGGCGCGCCGCGTGCGCGAGCGCATCGAAGCGGTGCTGCCCGCCCGAATCGGCGATCTCGCCACCTTCATCGGCCGCTGGCGCAAAATTATCCATGGCCGCATTCCCGAATTTGCGCTGCGCCGCCGCTTCTGGGAGCGCGTGGTCGATGGCCCGATCGGCGCGCTGGTGCTCGCCGGGCGTGCTGATCAAGCTGAAGCAGAGTTGGAAAATATTTCCGACGCATCGGCCTTTGCCGGCGCGCTCGCATCGGGAGCGGCCGAGGGCAGGGTGACGCTGGTCGGCGCCGGCCCCGGCGATCCCGATCTTCTGACCATCAAGGCACTGCGCGCGCTGCAGGACGCTGACGTGGTATTCTACGACGAACTGGTGTCACCGGAAATTCTCGATCGGGTGCGCCGCGATGCGTCGCGCGTGCCGGTCGGCCGCCGCGTCGGCAAGCCCGGCGTCGGCCAGGACGCCATCAACAGGCTATTGATCGAGTCCGCGAAATCGGGCCAGCGCGCGGTGCGCCTCAAGGGCGGCGATGGCTTCGTGTTCGGCCGTGGCGGCGAGGAGGTCGAAGCGCTGCGCGCGGCCGGCATCGCCTATTCGGTGGTGCCGGGAATTACCGCGGGCCTCGGCGCCGCCGCGCAGTTCGAGGTGCCGCTGACCTTCCGGCACGAGGCGCTGCGCATTACGTTTCTCACCGCGCACAAGGCCAGGGATGCCGAAACCGTCGACTGGTCGACCCTGACCGACCAGAAAATGACGGTCGTCGTGTACATGGGAATGACCGCGGCGCCATCGGTTCGATCGGGCCTGCTCGCCGCCGGACGTTCCCCGCAAACGCCGGTGGGCGTGTTCGCGCGGGTCACGCGGCCGGATGCGCAGGCCGCGGTCGGAATTTTGCGCGACCTGCCCGATCTGATCGGGAAGATCGACGGTGGTCCCGCCATTCTCATCATCGGCGACGTCGTCGCGCATTCCGCGCCGTGGCGCGAAGCCAATCTCAATTCCGTGCTCTCCAAACTGCTGGAAACCGCCGCATGACCTCTCCGTTGCAACAAAAAATCAAGATCACAGGCCCGTCCGTTATCACCGCCAACCGCACCTGGGACGGCATCGTGATCTGGCGCACGGCCGCCAAGGGCTGGTCGGCCGAATTGTCGGACGCGGCGATCGTTCGCACCGCCGATGAGGCCCGGGCGCTGCTGGCCGAATCGGTCGCCGACGATGTCGGTGCGATCGGCGCCTATATCGCGCCGGTTGAGCTCAAGGACCCCGGTACGATCAAGCCCGGCAATCTGCGCGAACACATTCGCTCGGCGGGGGTCACCATCGACCTTCCGGTTCCGGCGTAAGGCCATCAGCCATGTATGCATATGACGAGCTCGATCGCACGATCATCAACGAACGGGTTGAAGAATTTCGCGATCAGGTGAAGCGCCGGCTGTCCGGCGAACTCACCGAGGACGAATTCAAGATGCTGCGGCTGCAGAACGGCGTCTATCTGCAATTGCACGCCTACATGTTCCGGGTCGCGATTCCCTACGGCACGCTGTCGTCGGAGCAATTGCGGCGGCTGGCGCATGTCGCGCGCAAATATGATCGCGGCTACGGCCATTTCACCACCCGGCAAAACATCCAGTTCAACTGGATCAAGCTCTCCGAACTGCCGGATGCGCTGGCCGATCTTGCCGATGTCGGCATTCACGCCATGCAGACTTCAGGCAACAACACGCGCAACGTCACGTCGGATCAATGGGCCGGCGTGGCGCCGGGCGAGATCGAGGATCCCCGCATCTGGTCCGAACTGCTGCGGCAGTACACCACGCTGCATCCGGAGTTCTCCTTCCTGCCGCGCAAGTTCAAATTCGCGATCACCGCGTCCGATCACGACCGCGCGGCGATCAAGGTGCACGATATTGGCCTGCGGCTTTACAAGAACGCAGCCGGCGAAACCGGCTTCGAGGTGCTGGTCGGCGGCGGCCTCGGCCGTACCCCCTTCATCGGCAAAACCATAAAACCGTTCGTGCACGGTCACGATCTGCTGAGCTATGTCGAGGCGATCCTGCGCGTCTACAACCAGTACGGCCGCCGCGACAACATCTACAAGGCGCGCATCAAGATCCTGGTCCACGAACTCGGCATCGAGAAGTTCGCCAAGGAAGTTGAGGAGGAATGGCTGCAGATGCGCGACAGCGCATTGGCGATCGACGACGCCGTGATCGAGGACATCCGCTCGCGCTTCAGCTATCCGGCTTACGAAAGCCTGCCGCACATGCCGGACGAGTTGAAGAAGGCGGCGCATGATCCGCATTTCGAGGCATGGCGCAAGAACTCGACCTTCCCGCACAAGGTGCCGGGCTACGCCATCGCCGTGCTGTCGCTGAAGCCGGTGGGCGGTCCGCCCGGCGACGCCACCGCCGACCAGATGGATGCCATCGCCGATCTCGCCGACAAATATTCCTTCGGTGAAATTCGCGTCGGCCACGAGCAGAACCTCGCGCTGCCCCATGTTGCGCGGCGCGACCTGCCGGCGCTGTGGAAGGCGCTGGACAAGATTGGCGTCGCGACGCCGAACGTCAATCTGGTCACCGACATCATCGCCTGTCCGGGGCTGGACTATTGTTCGCTCGCCAACGCCCGCTCGATTCCGATCGCGCAGGAATTGACCCAGCGCTTTGCCAATCACGACACCGCCAATCTGATCGGGCGGCTGCACATCAATATTTCCGGCTGCATCAATGCCTGCGGTCATCATCACGTCGGCCATATCGGCATTCTCGGCGTCGAGAAGAACGGCGAGGAATTCTATCAGATCACGATCGGCGGCCGCGCCGACGAAAAGGCCGAGGTCGGAACGTTGATCGGGGCCGCCGTGCCCTATGGCGATGTCGCCGATGTGATCGAGGATATCGTCGAGGCCTATCTTGCGCTGCGCGCGAGTCCCGACGAGCTCTTCATCGACGCGGTGAAGCGGCTGGGCGTCGAACCTTTCAGGGAGCGGGTCTATGCCACTCGTTAAGGGCGGAAAAATCGCCACCGATGTCTTCGTCCATGTGGCCGACGATGCCGAAATTCCCGGCGATGGCGGCATCCTGATTTCCGCCACGCGTTTCCTTGGCGATGCGGAGGCGTTGTCGGGCCGGGCCGGCAAGACCGGCGTGATCTGGCCGAACAACCGCGATGTCGACGATCTCGTGCCCTGGCTCGACCGGCTTGCCGTTGTCGCGCTGGTGTTCCCGAGTTTCCGCGACGGCCGCGCGTACAGCCAGGCCCGCGTGTTGCGGGAACGGCATGGCTATCGCGGCGAGTTGCGCGGCACCGGACAGGTGCTGCGCGACCAGTTCGTATTCATGATGCGCGCCGGCTTCGACGCCTTCCAGGTCAACAAGGAAGCCGACGCGGAAGCGTTTGCCGCCACGGTCAAGCGTTATTCGGTGTTTTATCAGCCGACCGGCGACGGCCGCATCACGGCGCTGCACCGGCGCATGCAGCTGCGCCATTCCGAGAGTGCCGGTCAATGAACGCGCTCGCGGATCAGGTCCTGCCGGAATTGAATGCGCGCGAATTGCCGCCGGCGCTGGAGCTTGATCGTGCGTTGCGTAACGCATCGCCCGCGGAAGTGATCGCGGCGGCCTTGCAGACGGTCGGCCGCGAGCGTCTCGCCGTGGTCTCGTCGTTCGGTACCGAATCGGCGGCGCTGCTCAAGGTGATGGCCGACGTCGACTCCGCGATTCCGGTGGTGTTTCTCGATACCGGATGGCTGTTCGAGGAGACGCTGGCCTATCGCGACACGTTGATCGCGACATTGGGCCTGCGCGATGTCCGTTCGATCAAGCCATTTGAAGCAACGCAGTCGCGCGATGATCCGGATCGCGAATTGTGGTTCTCCGATCCCGACGCCTGCTGCCGGGTCCGCAAGGTGGAGCCGCTGGCCCGCGCGCTGGCGCCGTTCTCGGCATGGATCAACGGGCGCAAGCGCTTTCAGGGCGGGCTGCGCGCCGAAATGCCTGTGGTCGAGCAAGACGGCGCCAGGCTGAAATTCAATCCGTTCGCCAACGTCTCGCGCGAGGAGATCGAGGCCATCTACCGGCTTGCAAAGCTGCCGCCGCATTCACTCACGGCGTCGGGTTATCTCTCGGTCGGATGCATGCCCTGCAGCAGCCGGACCTCGGCGGACGAGGATGCGCGCGCCGGCCGCTGGCGCGGCAGAGCCAAGTCAGAATGCGGAATCCATACGATCAAGACTTCATAGGACAAGGCCACTGCGACACCGCAGACATTGAAATGCGGTTCCGTTGACTTGAGACCGTTCCTCGCGAGTTATGTGCGCGTGATTTCGATGACGATGCTGTCGTCGCTGCGAATGGAGATTGAGATGGTCCGTCGTATTCTGCCCCTCGTTGCGGGGCTGCTATGGGCCGGTTCTGCGCTGGCCGCCGATGTGTCGCTGCTCAACGTATCCTACGACCCGACGCGGGAACTCTATGCGGAATTCAACAAGGCGTTTGCCCGCGCCTACCAGAAAGAAACCGGCAAGAGCATCGAGATCAAGCAGTCGCATGGCGGCTCCGGCTCGCAGGCGCGCGCCGTGATCGACGGCCTGCAGGCCGACGTCGTCACGATCGCGCTGGCCTATGATATCGACGCCATCGCGGCCAAAGGCTTGCTTCCGGCCGACTGGCAGAAGCGCTTGCCGCAGAACGCGTCGCCCTACACCTCGACTATCGTGTTCCTGGTGCGCAAGGGCAATCCCAAGGGCATCAAGGATTGGGACGATCTGATCAAGCCCGGCGTCAAGGTGATCACGCCGAACCCCAAGACCTCGGGCGGCGCGCGATGGAACTATCTCGCCGCATGGGGTTACGCGCTGAAGAAATTCGGCACCAATCACAAGGCGAAGCAGTTCGTGGGCGACATCATCAAGAACGTGCCGGTACTCGATACCGGCGCGCGGGGTTCGACCGTCACCTTCGTCGAGCGCGGCGTCGGCGACGTGCTGCTGGCCTGGGAGAATGAGGCGTTTCTGGCCCAGCGCGAATTCGGCAAGGACAAGTTCGAGATCGTCGCGCCGCCGCTGTCGATCCTGGCGGAGCCGCCGGTCTCCGTGGTTGACAAGGTCGCCGACAAGAAGGGCACCCGCGCCGCGGCCGAGGCTTACCTGAAATACTGGTATACCAGGGAAGGTCAGGAAATTGCCGCACGCAATTCCTATCGTCCGCGTGATTTGGAGGTTGCGAAGGAATACGAGAAATCTTTCGCCAAGGTCGAATTGTTCACCATCGACGACGTTTTCGGCGGCTGGACCAAAGCGCAGAAGGAACACTTCGCCGAAGGCGGCAATTTCGACCAGATCTACAAGAACTGATCTGGTTAAGGGGAACAGGGGGCATTGTGAGCAGGGGAGAAGCGGGACGGCGCAGCAGCCTGCCGGGCTTTGGTCTCACCATGGGACTGACGCTGACATGGCTCTCCGTCATCGTCCTGATTCCGCTCGCGGGCCTGTTCCTCAAGAGCTTTGAGCTCAGCCTCGACCAGTTCTGGAGCATCCTCACCAGCCGCCGCACCCTGAATGCGCTGAAGATCTCGTTCGGCCTCGCCTTCGCCGCCGCCATCGTCAATCTGGTGATGGGAACGATCATCGTCTGGGCGCTGGTGCGGTACCGCTTTCCGAGCCGCCGGATCTTCGATGCCATCGTCGACGTTCCCTTTGCCTTGCCGACCGCGGTGGCCGGCGTTGCCTTGACCTCGCTGTTCGCGGAAAAGGGCTGGCTCGGCGCGCCGCTGGCCGAACTCGGCATTAAGGTGGCGTTCACGCCACTTGGAATTTTTGTCGCGATGATCTTCATCGGCATTCCCTTCGTGGTACGGACGGTGCAGCCGGTGCTGATCGATCTCGACGCCGAAATCGAGGAAGCCGCCGCCAGCCTCGGCGCCAACCGCTGGAATACCGTCTCCAGGGTGATCCTGCCGAGCCTCGTTCCAGCGCTGCTGACCGGGTTTGCGCTGGCCTTCGCGCGCGCCGTCGGCGAATACGGCTCGGTGATCTTCATTGCCGGCAATCTGCCGAATGTATCGGAAATCGCGCCGCTCCTGATCGTGATCCGGCTCTCGGAATTCCGCTATGCCGACGCCACCGCGATCGCCGTCGTCATGCTGGTGGCATCGTTCCTGATCATCTTCGCGGTCAATCGCCTGCAGCGCTGGGCGCAAACCCGCACGCCGGCGTATTAGGGGCTGATGAAATGAATCAGCCGAAAGTTTCCATGAGTACGGCGCGGGAGGATCTGCGGACCGAGCCAAAAGTCATTCGTGTCGTCATCATTGCGATTGCGGTGACCTTCCTCACCGTATTCGTCGTGTTGCCGCTGCTCGTGGTATTCGCGCAGGCCTTCTCGAAGGGAATTGGCGCCTTTTTTGCGGCGCTGTCGGAGCCGGAGGCGCTGTCCGCCATCAAACTGACTCTGATGGTGGCGGCGATCTCGGTCGGCCTCAATCTGGTGTTCGGCGTGCTCGCGGCCTGGGCCATCGCGAAATTCGAGTTTCGCGGCAAAACCTTCCTGATCTCGCTGATTGATCTGCCGTTCTCGGTCAGTCCGGTGATCTCGGGCCTGGTGTTCGTGCTGCTGTTCGGCGCGCAGGGTTTTTTGGGGCCGTGGCTGCAGGCCAATGACGTTCACATCCTGTTCGCGGTGCCCGGCATTGCGCTGGCCACTATTTTCGTGACCTTTCCGTTCGTCGCGCGGGCGCTTATACCGCTGATGCAGGAGCAGGGCACCCAGGAGGAAGAGGCCGCGATCTCGCTCGGCGCCTCCGGCCTGCAGACCTTCTTCCGCGTCACTTTGCCCAATATCAAATGGGGCGTGCTTTACGGCGTGCTATTGTGCAACGCGCGGGCGATGGGCGAGTTCGGCGCGGTGTCTGTGGTATCAGGGCATATTCGCGGCGAGACCAACACCATGCCGCTACTGGTCGAAATCCTCTATAATGAATATCAGTTCGTGGCGGCGTTCGCGATCGCCTCGCTGCTGGCCATGCTGGCGCTGATCACACTGGTGGCGAAGACCATTCTCGAGCGGCATCTGGACGAAGGACAGCTACCTGGTGATTGAAGTCAAGAACATCGTGAAGAAATTCGGCACGTTCGCCGCGCTCGACAATGTCGATCTGAAAGTCGCCAATGGCGAGTTGCTGGCGCTGCTCGGGCCGTCAGGCTCGGGCAAAACCACGCTGCTGCGGATCATCGCCGGTCTGGACTGGCCCGACGCCGGCGAAGTTTCGTTCGACGGCGAGAACGCTCTGGCGCACGGCGCCAGCGAGCGCCATGTCGGATTCGTATTTCAGCATTACGCGCTGTTCCGCCACATGACGGTGTTCGAGAACGTCGCATTCGGCCTGCGGGTGCAGCCGCGCGCGGTTCGCAAGGACGAGGCTGCGATCCGCACCCGGGTCAAGGAATTGCTGGATCTGGTGCAGCTCGACTGGCTCTCCAGCCGGTATCCGAGCCAGCTGTCCGGCGGCCAGCGCCAGCGCATTGCGCTGGCCCGGGCGCTCGCGATCGAGCCGCGCATCCTGCTGCTCGACGAGCCGTTCGGCGCGCTCGACGCCAAGGTGCGCAAGGAGCTGCGGCAATGGTTGCGGTCGCTGCATCACGAGATCAACGTGACCTCGATCTTCGTCACCCATGACCAGGAAGAGGCGCTCGAAGTCGCCAACCGGGTGGTGGTGATGGACAAGGGCCGCATCGAGCAGATCGGCACGCCCGGCGACGTCTACGACAATCCGGCGACCGCGTTCGTACACAGCTTCATCGGCGAATCCATCGTGCTGCCGGTCGAGGTGCGCGACGGCAGCGTTGAGCTCGGCGGCAAGCCCTTGAACATATCAGCGGATGGCGTCACGTCCGGGGCCTCGAGACTGTTTGTCCGCCGCCACGACATGGCGATCGGCGTGCCCGGTAGCGGCGCGTTCGAGGGCGCGGTGAGGCATGTCCGCACCTTCGGCCCGATCCAGCGCGCCGAAGTCGCACTCTCGGCGGGTGAGGGCACCACCGTGATTGAAATCGATGCGCCGCGGGACCGCGAGTTGCAGCCCGGCGATATCGTCAGCCTGCACCCCCGCCGCTACCGAATTTTTGCGGGGCAGGACTGAAAACGCACCCGCCGTTCACCATTCAGCCACGGTTGCTGTGCAACAACCCTTCCATGGGGAACCTTCGAATCATGCGCGCGACGGTCGCGATTATCGGGCTGCTGGCGCTGGGCGGCTGCGCTGCGGACGTTGTTCCTGTTACCGAGCAGCCCACCATGTATCGCAGCATGGCCAGTGGCGGCGCGCGGCTCGATCCGCAGGCCGCGGCCTCGATGATCTCGCTCTACCGGCAGAATAACGGCCTCGGCGCCGTGGCGGTTGACCCCGATTTGATGAAGCTCGCCGAGCAGCAATCGCAGGCCATGGCCAGCCGCAACAAGCTCGACCACGACGTCAAGGGGCCGCTGGCGAAACGCCTGAATGCATCGGGCTATCCCGCCACGGTGGCGGTCGAAAACGTCTCCGCCGGTTACCACACCATGGCCGAGGCCTTTTCGGGCTGGCGGGATTCACCGCCGCACAAGGCCAATATGCTGAAGAACGGTGTCACAAATTTAGGCATCGCGGCGACCTATGCTCCGAACACCAAATACAAGGTGTTCTGGACGCTCATTCTTGCATCATCCGAAAAACAATAACCACGGCGTGATCCGGCTTGGCGGCCTGACTGATTGACGCCGTGGCCAGCTGCCGCCACGGTACATCAGCTTTTTGATGTTCGATCGAGGATCATGATGGATCATCCCCATCCCGCCCCGGCCAGGATGCCTGCAGAAGCGCAGCGCGTGCTGGTTCTGCAGGGCGGCGGCGCGCTCGGCTCCTATCAGGCCGGTGCCTATCAGGCGCTGTGCCACCATGATTTCGAACCGGAATGGATTGCCGGCATCTCGATTGGCGCCATCAACGCCGCGATCATCGCCGGCAATCCGCGCGAGAAACGGGTGGAGCGGCTGAAGGAATTCTGGGAGATGGTCTCTTCGCCGGTGCCCTGGACTCCCGTCGGCAAGGGAGATCGTGCGCGGTCGCTGTTCAACGAGACCAGCGCTGCGTTGATCGCCACCTTCGGCGTTCCCGGCTTCTTCACGCCGCGTGTTCCGCCGGCGCCGTTGTGGCCGCAGGGCAGCCCGCAGTCGCAGAGCTATTACGACACCGCGCCGCTGAGGAAGACGCTGGAGCGGCTGGTCGATTTCGACCGCATCAACGACGGCAAGACGCGGCTCAGCGTCGGCGCCGTCGGCGTGGCGTCAGGCAATTTCAAGTATTTCGACAATTTCGAGATGAAGAAGCTCGGCAAGAGAATCGGACCGGAGCACGTCATGGCATCCGGCGCCTTGCCGCCGGGCTTCCCGTCGGTCGAGATCGACGGCGAGCAATTCTGGGACGGCGGCATCGCCTCCAACACGCCGCTCGATTTCGTGTTGGATGAGGAGACCCACCGCGATCTCCTGATCTTCCAGGTGGACCTGTTCAGCGCACGCGGCGAGTTGCCGGTCTCGCTGCTGGAGGCCGCGGAGCGCGAGAAGGACATCCGATTTTCCAGCCGTACCCGCATGAATACCGACAAGAACAAGCAGGTGCACAACGCCCGCAAGGCGCTGCGCGAATTGATGGGCAAGTTGCCCGACAATCTCAGGAACGACCCGTCGGTCGAAATCCTCTGCAAAGCCGCCACGGAAAACACCGTTACGGTGGTGCATCTGATCTACCGCAGCAAGAACTACGAGTCCTCTTCCAAGGACTATGATTTTTCACGCGTCGGCATGGTCGAGCATTGGGGCTCGGGCGAGCGCGACGTTCATTTGTCGATGCGCCACAAGGATACGCTGGAACAGCCGCAATCCGGCGAAACCATGATGACTTACGATCTCGCGAGGGACGGCATCCTCAACGGCAAGAAGGAGTGAAGCGAATGGGTATTTTGACAGGCAAGACCGCGGTCGTGACCGGCTCGACCAGCGGTATCGGATTGGCATATGCGCGGGCATTCGCCGGCGCCGGCGCCAATATCGTGATCAACGGCATGGGGGCGCCCGCCGACATCGAGAAGGAGCGATCAGCCATCGAGAGCGACTTTGGGGTCAAGGCCGTGCATTCGCCGGCCGACATGACCAGGCCCGCTGAGATCGCCGGCATGGTCGCGCTCGGCGAAAGCACCTTCGGTTCGGTCGACGTCCTCGTTAACAATGCCGGCATCCAGTTTGTGTCGCCGGTCGAGGATTTTCCGATCGAGAAATGGGACGCGATCATCGCCATCAACCTGTCCTCGGCGTTTCACGGCATTCGCGCCGCGGTGCCCGGCATGAAGAAGCGCGGCTGGGGCCGCATCATCAACACCGCCTCGGCGCATTCGCTGGTCGCCTCGCCGTTCAAGTCGGCTTACGTGTCGGCCAAGCACGGCATCGCCGGTCTCACCAAGACCGTGGCGCTGGAGCTCGCAACCCACAAGATCACCTGCAACTGCATCTCACCGGGCTATGTCTGGACGCCGCTGGTGGAAAAGCAGATTCCAGACACCATGAAGGCGCGTGGCCTGACCAAGGAGCAGGTCATCCGCGACGTGCTGCTGGAAGCGCAGCCGACCAAGGAGTTCGTTACCTCGGAGCAGGTCGCCGCCCTGGCGCTGTTTCTCTGCGGCGACGACGCCGCGCAGATCACAGGCACCAACCTGTCGATCGACGGCGGCTGGACCGCCGGGTAAAAGGGATGTCGCATCCGACGTCTATTTCGTCATGGCCGGACAGCCGTGGGTCATACCCGGGCATGACGGGGATAGGGTTGATTCCTACTTCCCGAACGCCAGCACGTGAAGCCCGAGCCGCTTCCGCACGATCCAGAACAGCAACACGGTTTCGAACACCAGCGCGATCGAGGTCGCCGCTGCCGCGCCGTGGCCGCCGAATTTTGGCACCAGCAGGATGCACAGCACCAGGTTGGCCACGAATGCCAGCGCATAGGCCAGCGCGCAGATCATCTGATGGCCGAGCATGTTGAGCAGCCTCTCGACCGGGCCGATCGCGGAGCGCACCACAAGGCCGATGGCGGCGATGAACATGATGTCGTAACCGACCAAGAATTGCGGCCCGAACAGCCACAATAGCGGCTTGCCCAATGCCAGCAGCACGATGGTCGCGGCCAGCGACGGCCAGAACGTCCACTTGATCGCATGCGCGACATAGGCCGACAGCCGCGCCTTGTCGCCTTGCGCGTGATACTCGGCAAAGCGGTGCGCGGTGGTCGCGGACATCGCGTAGTGAATGAAAGACACCAGCGCCAGCGTCTTCACCACGGCGAAATAGACACCGACTTCTTCGGATGAGCGGAACTGCTGCAGCACCAACACGTCGGTGTAGGACAGCAGCAGATAAAAACTCTCCACCAGCAGGATCGGCAGCGAGACCCCGAGCCAGCCGCCGAAATTGTAGGCTTTTGGGCCGGACTCGACATGACGGGCGAGCCGGCGGTTCAGCACGATCATCTGCCCGATCATGGCGATCCATACCGCGGCGGCGCTGGCGAGCATCGCAGCGGTGGCGCCCAGATTGAAGCCGAGCGCAAAGGCGCCTGCGGTAAAGCCGATGATCAACGACTGCCGCACGATGAATTGCGGCATCAGGCCGAGCCGCATCCAGTCATGCGAGCGCGCGATGCCATCCTGGGTATTGGCGACCACGAAGGCCGGCAGCGTTATGCAGCCGATGTATAATGGCACAATCGAATTCGGATCGAGCCACGGCGACAGCATTTTAATGATGCCCGCCAGCAGCGCCGCGACAACGGCGGAAACGACGAAGGTCATCCAGCGGCTGCCGGACAGGAAGCCGCGAAGCAGCGCGGTGTCGCCGCTGGCGCGATACTCCGGAATGATCTTCTGCGCCGACGCCGAAATGCCGAAATCCATCATGCTGCCGAGCAGCAGCACCCAGGTCCAGACATAGACATAGACGCCGTAATCCGAGCCGCCCATCCAGCGCGCCAGCAGGATCTGCGACAGATACGCCATCGCCGCGCTGACGACGCGAATGAAGAACACGGTGCCGGCGAGGCGCTTTGTGACGGAGGCTTCTTGAGTGCCGCCGAGCACGCGGCCGAGCATCGCGCGCAGTCGCGCGGTCGGGCCTGCGGGCAGAGCGGGTGCGGATTCAGTGTCCATCACGGCCACAGCGAAAATCCCTGAAGCCGCGCGAGGCGCGGCGATGTCAGGGAAATATCAACTATTCGTTAAGAATGGGTTGGGTGAGCGACGAAGCCACCCCCTCGTCATTCCGGGATGGTGCGCAAGCACCAGACCTCAGATGCGCAATTGCGCACCGGGGAATCTTGGGTTCGAGCTATCGCGCCCCAGATTGACCTTGCAGGTCAGTTCAAATTCACATTGAACTCATACGCCCTGTCGCCGCCGACCAGGGTCAATTTGAGCGCGGCGCCCTCGGGTTTCGCGCCCGGCGGCAGGCCGTCGAGCTCGAATCCGAACCGTTTGACTCCTGATGGCCCGCCCTCGATCAGTTTCGGGATCGGCAGCGCCCAGTCGGGTGTTGGCCCCTCAACGAACAGGCTGACGTCGCGCGCGTCGGGCACGGCCACGTCCACCAGCACGTTCGCCTTCCCGTCGCGTTTGACGTCGCGGATGGTCACCGGGTTGGGATCGCCGATAGTGGCGGGCTTCGGCACGGCGTCGAGGGCGGCGAACAGCGCGCTGTCCTCGGTGCTGGCCACACTGGTGAAGGCGAGCTCGGCCCTGGCCTCGACGGGAATGCAGAGTTTTTCGCAGACCGCGTAGTGGATATCGGCGCGCAGTGTTACCGGTTTGTCGGCGTTTTTGGCGACGATCCGCAACGGCAGCACGACCTGGGCCTTGTAGCCGATTGATTGACCACCGGCACCGTCATCGAACTTCATCGGGGCCGGCCACAGCACCGTGACGGCTTCGACATTGTCCGATTTCGAGAAATCGAAGCGCGGCGGCACCCCGGAATCGCCGGGGGTGCGCCAATAGGTTTTCCAGCCCGGCTGCAGCTGAAACGCGATACCGCCGAGCAGCACCGCGCCGCTGCGCGAGCCCGCCAGCAGCCGGACCGCGGAGTGGCCGTCCCGCTGCCATGGCGAGGAATCCCCGGCATGGACCTCGGCCGCCAGAGACGACACGAATACGGCAGCGGCCAGGCCGAGCGCGGCCCGCAGGGGAACTATGACGGTCATGACACGTCTTTACAGGCTGGCAGGGCCGTAAACCATTGAATTGCTTGTGATGCGGTACGAAAAACGGCGCGGTGCTTGATTGACAGAACGCCCACCCAATATCAGGATGGACATCAACGTGAGAGTCCTTTGCGGATGGACCCTGAAGGCAAAAGACCCAGGACGGCTCGCCGCCAAGCTGCTGCCGGCGCTGGCGATAACTCGTCCAATCAAGGCTATCTCGACGGTCAGTTGTTGATCGCGATGCCTGTGATGGGCGATCCGCGCTTCGAGCGGTCGGTGATCTATCTCTGCGCGCATTCGTCCGAGGGCGCCATGGGCATCATCGTCAACCGCCCGGCCGGCAGCATCGACTTTCCCGAATTGCTGGTGCAACTCGACATCATCAAGAAGGCCGATCAGATCAAGCTGCCCGAAAACGCCGAGAGCATGAAGGTGCTGAAAGGCGGCCCGGTCGAGACCGGCCGCGGCTTCGTGCTGCATTCAAGCGATTTCTTCATCAAGGATGCGACGCTGCAGATCGACGAAGGCATTTGCCTGACCGCGACCGTCGACATTCTCAAGGCGATCGCCAGGGGCGCCGGCCCGAAGCACGCGATCCTCGCGCTCGGCTATGCCGGCTGGGCGCCGGGACAGCTGGAAACCGAAATCCAGGACAATGGCTGGCTGCACTGTTCCGCCGATCCCGACCTGATCTTCGGCGGCGACGTCGAGGAAAAATACCTGCGTGCGCTGCGCAAGATCGGGATCGATCCCGGAATGCTGTCGAACGAAGCGGGGCATGCGTAGCGATTTTGCGCCGCCATCTAACACAATTGCGGTGTCGTCCCGCGAACGCAGGGACCCATAATCCGGTAAGCAATCGTGAGCACGGTGGTTGCTGCACCATGCCTCATTGACGATTTCGTTCCGTAAAAGAGGACACGGCGTATGGGGCGTTCGCAGGGACGACCAAAGAATTTTATGCCTACTCCGCCGCCTGCTGTGCCACCGTCGGGGCCGTACCCGCCACGGTCGCGCGGCGCATGTCGCGCGGTTGCGACTGGTCGTAGCGGCGGACGCGGTGCATGGTCTGGCGGTTGTCCCACATCACGAGATCATGCAGCTTCCATGTGTGGACGTGGACGAATTTTGGCTGCGTGGCGTGCTCGTTGAGGTCGCGCAGCAACAGCCGCGCCTCCGGCATGGTCATGCCATTGATGGCGCCGGCATGCGACGACAGATACAACGACTTGCGGCCGTGCACCGGATGGGTGCGCACCAGCCGCTGCAGCACCGGCTTGAACAATTCCTTCTCTTCATCGGTGTAGTCGAGAAAACCCAGCGATCCCCGTGAATACATCAGCGAATGCTCGCAGATCATGTCCTCGATCTCGGCTTTGGTCTCGTCGTCGAGCGCGTCATAGGCCGCGCGCATGTCGGCGAATTCGGTGTTGCCGCCCTTCGGGTTGACCACACGTGCCGACAGCAGCGAGAACTTCGCCGGAATCGGGCGGAACGAACTGTCGGAATGCCACAGGCAATTGCCGAGGTTGAACAGATTGACGCGGCTGTCGCGCGGCAGCGGCTTGCCGTCTTTGCCCAGGTTGGAGACGTCGTTGAGTCCGGTCTGCAGCCGCGAATCCTCCGGCTTGACCACACTGCCCCCGCGCGGATTTTCCCGCTCGCCGAAATTCAGCGCGAACGCCAGTTGCTGCTCGTCGGTAATGTTCTGATCGCGAAACAGCAGCACGGCGTATGTGTCCATACCGGCCTCGATATCCCTGGCCTCCTGCCGCGTCAGCGGCTTGCGCAGGTCGACGCCCGAAACCTCGCCGAAAAAATGCGGGTGAAGCTGCCGGATGGTGATGGCCATGGCGCGTTTTCTCCTGATCGGGGCGGGCGGTTACTCCGCCCTGTTGGGCAAAAAGCTACTCCCTGACCGGATGATGTCAACGCTTCAGGATGCATGTCTCGTGTCCCGGACGCCGTGCAGCGCACTTGGCGCTGCTCCGCAGAGCCGGGACCCAGCGATCGCCAACCTGTGGACCCGGATCAGCAGTGCAACACGCCGCCCAGAGGCGGCGCGCTGCATTGCATCCGGGGAACGCATCACGCATTCCGGGCCATCAGGCCGCCGTCCACCGGGATCACCGCGCCGGTCAGGAACGCCGCCGCCGGCAGGCACAGGCTCAGTGTCATATGGGCGACTTCCTCGGGGTCGCCGTAGCGGCCGAGCGCGGTGCGGCGCTTGGCGTAGATCGTCTTGTGCTCCTCGGAAATCCGCTCCGTGATCGCCGATCGGATCGGGCCCGGGCAGATGCAATTCACCGTGATCCCCTCGCGGCCGAGTTCCACCGCGAGCGCGCGCGTCAGGCTGGTGACGCCGCCCTTTGCCGCGGCATAGGGGCTATTGGTCGCGGTAGCGCCCAGCGCTTCGGTGGAGGCTATATTGACGATCCGCGGGCTCTTCGATTTGCGCAGATGCGGCAACGCGGCGCGGATGATGCGCGGATGCGCCGACAGCATCACCGCCAGCGCCTTGTCCCATGCTGCTTCATAGCCGTCGGCGTCAATGGCGGCGCGCAGCGACAGGCCGGCATTGTTGATGATGATGTCGAGGGAGCCGAACGCTGCTGCGACCTCGTTGACGACCTTGATAATGTCGTCGGGCCTGGCGACATCAAGCGTCCAGGCCTTTGCCGTTCCGCCACGCGCCTTGATTTCGTCAGCCACCGCCTGCGTGCCCTCGGCGGTGAGGTCGGTGACCGCGACGTTGGCGCCTTCGGCCGCGAACACCAGCGCGGTGGCGCGGCCCATGCCGCTGGCCGCGCCGGTGACGAGAACGGTCAATCCCTTGACCGAGCGGCTGAGTTGTTTGAATTCGGACATTGGAGACTCGCTGAGGATGAGGCTGCGGGGCTTGCAGGATTGACAAGGCTGGCACCGATCCCCAGAGAGGTCAAACCAGGGCAAGAACGGGAGGTGCGCGATGAACGAACTGGATTTC
>JBKJUA010000186.1:0-2826 GCA_046590305.1 Bradyrhizobium sp. | reverse complement strand
GCTGGAAATCATCATCGATGCCGCCTCCACTTTGTACGACTTCAAATCGATGCAGCGGCTCGCCGAGGGCGTGCTGACCCAGCTCGCCTCGCTGCTCAATGTCGATTGCGCCGGCATTCTGGTGCTGCGCGACGATGGCGGCGCCGGCACCGATTTCTCGGTGCTCGCGGGCTCCGGCTGCTACAGCCGTTTCATCGGCTCGGCCGGGTCGAGATCGCTCGATGCGGACCTGCGCCAGATGGTGGAAGCGGCGTTCCAGCGCCGCAAGAACGAGTTTGCCGATCACCGCACCGTACTCTATTTGCGCACCGGCAGCGGCCGCGAAGTGGTGGTGCTGCTGCAGGCGGAACGCCCGCTGTCGGATACCGATCGCGCGCTGGTCGAGATCTTTTCCAGCCGGCTGTCGATCGCCTTCGACAATGTGATCCTCTATCAGCAGCTGCACGCGGCCAACACCCAGCTCGAGGAGCGCGTCGCCCAGCGTACCCGCGCGCTGATGCAGGCCAACCGCCGGCTGTCGTCGCAGTGGATGCGACTGCAGCGCGCTAACGGCTTCAAGAACGAAATTCTCGGCACCGTCGCCCACGACCTGAAGAATCCGCTCGGCGTCATCCTCGGCCGCACCGAAATGCTGACCGAACTGATCGGCGCGGGCTCGTCCAAGGAGAGCATCACCGCCCAGGTCGAACACATCCGCGACGCCACCAAGCGCCTGACTTCGATGGTCGACCATCTGATTTCGGATGCGATGGCCGACGCCTTCGACATCTCGATCCGGCGCGAACCGGTCGATATCGCCGCCTTGGTCAGCGAGGTCGCCGACGCCAATCAGCCATTGGCGGTCAACAAGCACCAGACCATCTCGGTGTCGGCGCCGCCGAATATCGTCACCATGTGCGATACCGACCGGATGCGCGAGGCGATCGACAATCTCGTCAGCAACGCCATCAAATATTCACCGATCGGCGGCAAGATCACGGTCGAGGTCAGCCATGAGCAGGACAGCACCATCATCCGCATCGCCGACGAGGGCGCGGGTCTCTCGCCTGAAGATCTCGGCCGGCTGTTCGGCCGTTTCCAGCGGCTTTCGGCCAAACCCACTGCCGGTGAAAGCTCCACCGGCCTCGGTCTGTCCATCGTCAAACGCATCATCGACATGCATGGTGGCGAGGTGACGGCCGACAGCGCCGGGCCCGGACAGGGGTCGACCTTCACCGTCATGCTGCCTGCGACCGAGATGTCATGACCCAGAGTCAGCAACACATCATCATCGTCGATGACGAGGCGCCGGCCCGCGAGATGGTCGGCGAATATCTGAAGATGCACGGCTTCGGCGTCACGCTGTGCGACGGCGGCAAGACGCTGCGCGAGGCGATCGAGGTTTCGGTGCCGGATCTCGTGGTGCTCGATCTCAACATGCCTGAGGAAGACGGCCTTTCCATCATCCGCGACCTCAAGGGCCGCACCAATGTCCCGGTCATCATGCTGACCGCGACCGCGAGCCCGATCGACCGCGTGGTTGGACTGGAGCTCGGCGCCGACGACTACATCGCCAAACCCTGCGAATTGCGCGAACTGATGGCGCGGATTCGCTCGGTGCTGCGGCGCTCGTCGCCGGCCAAGGCACCGGCTTCGGCGCCCGAAGCCGCCGGCGCCAAAGCGGCCAAGGACCAGCTGGTGCGGTTCGGCACCAAATGGCTCGATCTCGAGGCGCAGGCGTTGCGCGACGACGAGGGTAACGAGCATCCTTTGACCGCGTCCGAATTCGGCCTGTTGAAAGTTTTCGCAGCCAATCCGAAGCGGGTGCTGTCGCGCGAGCGGCTGCTGGAGCTGGCCAACGCGCGCGACGCCGAGGCGTTCGACCGCGCGGTAGACCTGCGCATCATGCGGATCCGGCGCAAGATCGAGATCGACCCGACCAAGCCCGCGGTGATCCGCACCATCCGCGGCGGCGGCTATTTGTTTTCACCGGTCGGCGAGAAGGGCTGAACCCTTCGTCATGGTCCCGGCCTGCGCGCCGGGAGCCATAGCCACCGCAATCTGTCGGTGAAGGGACTGCAGCTCAGCTCAGGTTCGCATCGCACGATACTTTGGTGCTCCCGGCTCAAGCCCTGACGACGCCATGTGTGATTTGCCTCACATTTTTTCAGAAGAAAACACGATACTTCGCATCTGAACGGGAATGGTTCCGGGCGTTCTACCAACGCGCCTTTAATCGCTCCCATCATTGAAATTACTCAAACTTCTACCTCGAATGTTTCGTCGTGTCGGGCCCTTGAAACAATTCTCCTGCGCACGAAACCATTTTCCCGTTGGCGTGCAGACGTCCCGAAACCGGGATTAACTATCACTCCGCTCCAACGAAACGCCGCCAATGGCGAATACCAGGAGCGTGTCATGCAGAACGTCGTCGCAATCAACGCCGCAGCCCGCCAGGGCATCATCGCTGCCCAGGCGACCTCGGATGAGATGCTGCTGCAGGGCATTGCCGATGGCGGCCGGACCGCGATGCATATCCTTTACTCCCGTCACAACATCCGGGTTTACCGCTTCATCCTGCGCATCGTGCGCGATACCACCATGGCCGAAGATCTCGTCAGCCAGGTCTTCCTCGACGTGTGGCGCACCGCCGCCCAGTTCGAGGGCCGCTCGCAGGTCTCCACCTGGCTGTTGTCGATCGCCCGCTTCAAGGCGCTGACCGCGCTGCGCCAGCGCCGCCACGAGGACATCGACCAGGAAGACGTGCTCGAAATCGCCGACCAGGCCGACACCCCGGAGGCCTCGCTGGACCGCAGCAATACATCCGCAATCCTGCGCGCGTGTGTC
>JBKJUA010000107.1:0-7114 GCA_046590305.1 Bradyrhizobium sp. | reverse complement strand
CGCCGCGCTCGCCCATGCCCGAGATCATCGCGCGCTCGTGCTGCAGCAGATATTTGGCGACGTCCCAGCCGCGGTTGACGGTGCCGACGACATGGGATTTCGGCACGCGGACGCCATCGAAAAAGGTTTCGCAGAATGGCGAATAGCCGGAGATCAGCAGGATCGGCTTGGTCGAGACGCCCTTCGAGGCCATGTCGAACAGAATGAAGCTGATGCCGTCATGCTTCTTCGCGGTGGGATCGGTGCGCACCAGGCAGAAGATCCAGTCGGCGTAGTTGGCGTAGGAGGTCCAGATCTTCTGGCCAGTGATGACGTAATCGTCGCCATCGCTTTCGGCGCGGGTCTGCAGGGAAGCGAGGTCGGAGCCGGCATTGGGTTCGGAATAGCCCTGGCACCAGCGAATGAGACCGGCGACGATCTTCGGCAGATGCTCCTTCTTCTGGGCTTCCGTGCCGTATTTCAACAGCGCCGGCCCGAGCATCCAGATCCCGAAGCTCGACAGCGGCGAACGGGCGCCCATCGCCGCCATCTCCGCGCGCAGCACCTTGTGCTCGGCGGCATCGAGGCCGCCGCCGCCATATTCCCGCGGCCAATCCGGCACGGTCCAGCCCTTGTCGCGCATCCGCTCGAACCAGACCCGCTGCGGCTCGGAAGAAAATTTGGCGTTGCGACCGCCCCAGAAGGTGTCGCCGTCTGAGGTCATCGGCTTGCGCATTTCCGGCGGACAATTGGCCTGCAGCCAGGCGCGGGTCTCACTGCGGAATTTTTCCAGATCGGACATGGTGGCGTTTCCATTTTGCGATGTTGGACCGACCTTAGCCTTCGCATCGCGGAATTCAATATATCTCTGGCGTGCCCGTTCGTGTTGCGGAATATGATAGAGCTGTGCGGTCCGGCGTCGCGGGCGCCTGCAACGATTGAAAAACAGGAGGAAACCGAGATGCGGCTGAAGTTGCTTTCGCCTGGCGAAATGAGCGCGGACCAGAAACAGACCTACGACGAGTCGATCGCCGGCAAGCGCGGCGCCCCGCCGGCGCCGATGATGGCATGGCTCAACAGCCCGGAGATGGCCATGCATGCCACCCGGCTCGGCGAGGTGATGCGCTACAACACCTCGTTTCCGGCCAAACTTTCGGAAATCGCGATCCTGGTCACCGCACGGCACTGGACCTCGCATTACGAATGGTTTGCCCACAAGCGGCTGGCGCTGAAGGGCGGCATGGACCTGAAAATCATCGAAGACATCCGCGACCGCCGCACGCCAACATTCGACGATCCCAAGGGGCAGATGATCTACGACGTCGCGAGATCGCTGCACGAAGGCCACGGCGTCTCCAAAGCGCTGTATGAAGAGGCCGTCAAACTGCTCGGCGAGCGCGGCATCGTCGAAATCATCGGGCTGTGCGGCTATTACACGCTGGTGGCGATGACGCTGAACACGTTCGAGTTCGAACTGCCGGACGGAGAGGTTTCGGAATTGGTGTGATAAGATAATCATGTGTCGCTCGGAAGGCGTAGTCCTGCAGTCCGGATGGAGCGCAGCGCAATCCGGGAACTGCGAGACGCGGTGACACCGCCCCGGATTGCGCTGCGTTCCATCCGGGCTACGGGAGCTTCCGCCCGCGAATCATGATCAGCGCTGCCGCTACCAGCTCCAGGGCGATGCAGCCGTAGAACGGCAGCGAATAACTTCCCGAGGCATCGCGCAGCAGGCCGATGACGCCGGGGCCGAAGGCATAGGTGACCTGGTTGATCGCGGTGATCAGGCTGATCAGGACACCGAACGAACGCGGGTCGAACTCACGCTGCACGATCAGCGCCGGCAGCGTGATCAGATTGCCGACCGAGAAGCCGAACAGCGCACAGGCCGCGATCAGCGCGAACTCGTTGTGGACGTTGATGATGACGACGAGCGCTGCGGCCTGGCTGACGAACGAGATCGCCGAGGCGAGGCGCTGGTTGAGCCGGTCGATCACGAACGAGAACAGCACGCGTCCGACCACCGCCATCGCGGTCATCAGCGCGACCGCGAACGCCGCGCGTTCGCGGCCCACCACCGAATCGAGAAAGGCGATGAGGTGAACGATGAAGCCGACCTGCGCGAACAACACCAGCGCGAAGGAAGCCGAGACCGAGAGGAAGCCGATGTCGCGGAATGCCTGCGCCCGCACCCGCGTCGCCGACGGCGCGTCCGCCGACAATGCAGCGACCGCAGCGCTCGGATGCAGCGGCGGCCGTCCGACGAAGATCAATGTGACGGGGACCATCACCACGATCATGGCGATCGCGGCGGCGACCATGGCGCCGGGAAAGCCGAAATAACCGATCGCGCCCACCAGCAGCGGCACGCCGATGATGCCGCCGAAGCTGGCGCCGTTCAGCGCCAGGCTGATCGCCATGCCGCGCTTCTTGTCGAACCAGAGCCCTAGCGTATTGGTGATCATGCCGAGGCTGGTGCCGGCCCAGCCGAACGCCAGCAGCGCATTGGCGGCATAGAGCTGCCATGGCTCGCTGACCCGTCCGATCAGCACGGCGGCAACCGCCATCGTGAAGACGCCGGCCAGCAGGCAGTTGCGCGGGCCGATCGCCTTGATCGCCTCGCTGACAAAGACGACCAGCAACGCGCCCGACAGATAAAAGAACGTGGTGCCGCCCGAGATCAGCGAGGTGGGCCAGCCGTGCAGCCGATGCAGCTCGGCGACATAGACGCTCTGGCCATAGAAGCCGAGCCCCCAGCCGAAGGTCGCCACCAGGAAACAGACCACCACGATGCGCCAGCCCTCGTAGCGGGCGGAAGTTTCGTCGATTGCAGCGTTGTTGGAATTATCGGACAAGCGCTTCTTTGCTCATTTATCGTCAAGCCCGGGCATGACGGCCTGATAACAGACCAGCAAGTCAAATGCTTCGGCCTCCATCGAACTGTCAGCAGGTGTCACTAACTTTTCGGCTTCGGCGGATCGTAGAAAAACCGCTCGCGGAAAATCCTGTCGCCGCGCCATTCCTGTAATGCGACCTCGTCAATTCGCGCTGTCCGGCCGGAAAGGTAGGTGAAGTCGAAGATCCAGTTGATCGCGACGCGGTCGCCCTCGAGAATCGAGGTCACGCATGTCGACGTCACGGTCTTGACCCGCTCAAGCGTGGCGCGCTCCTGCGCCACCAGCACGTCGCGGCCGACGCGCGGCGATGCGGCGTTCTCCTGCATGCTGGCATCCTCGGTGTAATAGCGCTCGATGGCGCCGGCATGATCGCCGGATACCACAACGGCGATAAACTCATCGAGACGGGCTCGCGACGGCATGAAACCTCTCACATTCAAGCAGCAATCAAATACCCGGTCCGGGAAATTCCGGCACCGCCTGCCGTGCCCGGCGCCTGGCGAACGACGCGAACATCAGGACCGCGAGCCCGAGCAGCACTGGCGGGAACACCACCCAATTGACCGCCGACCAGCCGTAATTCGCCAGCAACTGGCCCGACGCGAACGATCCCACCGCCATCATCCCGAACACCAGAAAATCGTTGAAGGCCTGCACCTTGTTGCGCTCGGCCGGCCGGTGCGTCTCCAGCACCAGCGCGGAAGCGCCGACGAAGGAAAGATTCCAGCCGACCCCGAGCACGATCAGCGTGGTCCAGAAATGCATCGCGGTGACGCCGGACAATCCGATCGCCGCACCGACGGCCTCCAGCGCCAGCCCGATCGCGACGATTTTCGACGCGCCGAACCGGGCGATCAGCGATCCCGTGAAGAAGCTCGGCCCATACATCGCCACGATGTGCCATTGAATGCCGAAATTGGAATCGCTGACGCTCAGCCCGCACATCTGCATCGCCAGCGGCGCCGAGGTCATCACCAGATTCATCATGGGATAGGAGACGATGCCGCAAAACGCGGCGGCGATGAAGCGCGGCTGCCGCGCGATCTCGAGCAGCGGCCGGCCGCCATGCATATCCGCCGGCGCCGGCTTCGGTGCATCGACCCCCGCCAGCACCGCCATCGCGACCAGCGCCACCACCGCCTGCATCAGGAAGCTGAAGGCGAACAGATAAGGCGGCCAGATATCCATGGTCCACTGCACGAGTTGCGGGCCGAGCACGCCGGCGAACACGCCGCCGGCCATCACCCACGACACCGCCTTGGGACGAAACGCGGCGCTTGCGCCGTCGGCGGCGGCGAAGCGGTAGGATTGCGACACCGCGCCATAGAGTCCGCCGAGAAACGTCGCGACGCAAAACAGCAAGAACGAGCCGCGCAGGATGGCGTAGGCGCCGAGCAGGCCGGTCAGCATGCCGCAGCAGGTGCCGATGACGAAGGCGATCCGGCGGCCATAGGCACGCGAGATCGCGCCGGTCGGCAAGGTGCCGGCGGCAAGGCCCACCACATACATCGACAGCGGCACGGTCGCGAGCGCAAGATCCGGCGCCAGCGTCGCGCCGACGATCGAACCGGTGGCGAAAATGACCGCCGAATTCGCGCCGGTCAGCGCCTGCGCCGCCGCCAGCCGCGCCACATTGGATCGCGCGCGGGCGTCGTCGGCGATTTCGTCGGCTGCAGTCACGTCGATCATCGCTTGTTTTCTGCCCGGATGCGGCCGGATAGATTGGGCCTCATTGATTCCCGACTATGGAGGCAAGCTTCTGTCCGATCAACCGACGCGAACGGGCGCGCGCCATGCGAGCAGCGCACATTGGACAGCACGCACGAAAGCCGCGTAAGTCACACATCCGCGATTCATGCTGTATCCCAAGGGGCTCGCCAGGCGCCTCAAGGAGTTGAAGACCATGTCCATCGACGACAGGCCGACGATCGCCGCTCCCGACGACGATCCGTATCTGTGGCTGGAAGAGATCGAGGGTGAACGGGCGCTGGCCTTCGTCGAGCAGCAAAACGCCTTGACGCTGCGAAAATTCGGCGACGCCGGATTTGCGGGCGATCGCGACGCGCTGGCTGACATTCTCGACCGGCCGGACAACATTCCCTTCATCGGCCGTCGCGGCGGCTTCGTCTACAATCTCTGGAAGGATGCGAACAATCCGCGCGGCTTGTGGCGGCGAACCACGCTGGCTGAATTTCGCAGAGCCAGCCCGGCATGGGAAACCATCCTGGATCTCGACAGGCTCGCTGCCGATGAGAACGAAGACTGGCTGTTTGCCGGAGCCCAGGCGCTGCCCGGAAGCGGCACGCGGATCGTGAGCCTGTCGCGCGGCGGCAGCGACGCCGCCGTGTTGCGCGAATTCGACATCGAGACCAAAGCCTTTGTCGCCGGCGGCTTCACGCTGCCGGAGGCGAAGGGCGGCGTGGCGTGGATCGATGCCGACACGCTGCTGCTGTCGAGCGCCTATGGCGAGGATATGGCGACCAATTCGGGGTACGGCAGAACTGTCAGGCTGTGGCGGCGAGGCACCGACGTGCGGCAGGCGCCGGTGCTGTTCGAGACCGCGCCCGAACATATGAGCGTGCATGCCAGCGTCGACCGCACCGGCGCGGCACCGCGGGTCTGGTTCGGCGAACAGCTCGATTTCTTCAACCGCAATATATGGCTTGGCGACGAAAGGGGCGCACGCGAAAGGCTCGACATTCCGACCGACGCCGAGATGGATTGTCATGGCGACTGGCTCGCGGTGAAGCCGCGCGAGCCGTGGACGGTGGGAACGCGGACTTACGCGTCCGACACCATGCTCGGCATGTCGCTGTCGCGATTTCTGGCGGGAGAGCGCGATTTCCAGATCCTGTCCGAGGCGGGACCGCGCCGCGCCGTGGAGCACTTCTTCTGGGCCGCCGACCGGCTGGTGATCTCGATTCTCGACGAATTGCGGCCGGTGTTCGATGTCTGGACGCCCGCGGCGGATGGCTGGATTCGCGGCAAACTGGCCGGCCTGCCCGAAATCGGCGTCGCCGATGTCTGGCGGCTGGACGCCGACGAAGCCGAAAGCAATGGCGATTTGCTCGCCAATGTTCAGGATCCGGTGACGCCGGCCTCGTTGATGCTGATCGAGGGCATCGCGGCTCCCGTGGTGCTGAAGCGCGCGCCGCGTACTTTCTCCGCGGAAGGACTCGTAGTCACGCAGCACGAGGCGATTTCGATCGACGGCGAGCGCATTCCCTATGTCCAGACCGGACCGGCTGATCTGACCGGCGAGGCGCCGGTGCATCTCAACGCCTATGGCGGCTTCGGCATCTCGGTGAAACCCTATTACCAGTCCGCGATCGGCAAGCTGTGGCTCGAGCAGGGCGGCACCAGCGTCATCGCCAATATCCGCGGCGGCGGCGAGTTCGGCACCCGCTGGCACGAGGCCGGCCGCTATGCCGGCAAGCGGCTGGCGCATGATGATTTCGCCGCCGTCGCCGCCGACCTGGTGCGGCGCGGCGTCACCCGGCCGGGCCGGATCGCAGCCGAGGGCGGATCGAACGGCGGCATCCTGATCACCAACATGCTGACGCGCTATCCCGAACGCTTCGGCGCGCTGTTCTGCACGATTCCGCTGATCGACATGCGCCGCTACACCAGACTGCTGGCCGGCGCGAGCTGGATCGCCGAATATGGCGACCCCGACAAGCCCGAGGAATGGGGCTGGCTGCAGACATACTCCGCCTATCACACCGCGGTGCGCGGCCAACACTATCCGCCGATTCTGATCGCCACCACCAAACGGGATGACCGCGTCCACCCCGGCCACGCCCGCAAGATGACGGCGAAGCTGCAGGCGATGGGGTATGAAGCGTATCTCTACGAGCCCGCGGCGGGCGGCCACGGCTACGGCAAGGACAACAAGGAACGCGCCGCGTTCACCGCGCTGGGCTATGCGTTCCTGAAGCGGAAGATCGGTTGGCGGGATCGCGTCGCGTAAGGCTATCCACGTCATTGCGAGCGCAGCGAAGCAATCCATGCCACAGCGGTACCAGTGGTGAAATGGATTGCTTCGCTGCGCTCGCAATGACGCGGTGGGAGTTGCGATTCATTTCAACCACCAGATACGCGTCCGCGTTCTCGCGGCACGATTTGCCCGAGGTTTGCATATCGTTCTCCCTCAACGAGGGAGCAGGGAATGCCGGATGCGCGCTGCACCCGCGGTCCCGTGTGCGAAGTCGTACGAAAAAGCTGCACACGAGCATACA
>JBKJUA010000280.1:0-13012 GCA_046590305.1 Bradyrhizobium sp. | reverse complement strand
GCTTCGTGATCGTCTCCAGTCCGAGATTGTCGTAGACGCCGCCGTCGCTGAGGATCGCCGTCTTCGTGAAGGGAGGCCTGTGGAGGTCGGCACCCGGCGTGTTCACGACCGGTTGGCTGATGTCGAGCTCGGAGGGCGAGAGGATCGGAGGAAACGCCGACGAGGCGGCCACGGCCGCGGCCAACGGGACGTCGGGCTTCTCGACCAGTCCGACCCTATAGTCGCCCATGTAGTTGCGCGAGAACCGCCACAGCGCCGCCGTCTGGATGTTGGTGGCGTTAATCACGAAGCGCGGATTTCCCTGCTTGGCGTCGTCGGGCAGGTCGGACAGCTTCGCACCGTGAAACAAGGTCTTGTCGTAGGCTTTGGCCACCCGGTCGCTTATCGATCCTGGGAGAAAGATGCCGCCGATGATGGCTCCGGCGTCGACCGTCGTTCCCGCCATCGTCCTCATTCGTTTCACAAAGATGTCGAGGTTGCTCGCCACGTCGCCGGCGAACTGCAGATCCTTCCAGCTGGTGCCGAGTGCGGCCGCCGTGATCGAACCGCCGGACACGCTCGAAATGCGTTTGATCTTTCTCAGCAGGGCTACTTCGTTGAGGCGGATCAGAACACCAACGTGGAAGATCATCGCTCGGTAGCCGCCGCCCGACAGGGCCAGACCTATTCCTTCTTCGGGCTGCGCGGGCGGTTTGTCGACGAATTGATCCAGGGACATCTTGATGCTCCGTCAATGTTGAGATGATGCGGCATGCACGTCGCCAGCCGGCGTCTGGAGACAGGGCGAAGAGGTTCAGGCCTGTGGCATGGTGCCCGTGCATGTGCAGTACGAAGATGCTCCGGTGGAAGAGCAGGTGAACACAGTTTCCGTTGAGTCGAAAAGGTGGTCCACGTAGGTACATGCGCAACCAGCCGGTCGCCCAGAGAGACCTTATTTTGCGGCGTTTTTGACGGTTTTCTAGATCCGGTGTGGAATCCCTCCCTCTCCGCCATACGGAGATAGATGAAGGGACTTACGGCCAATGTCCGCTCTGCTTTGAGTTGTAGAGCAACTTCTTCCCCATCAGTCTGTAATGTTGATTGTCCCCCAAATTCATGGAGGCGTCCCCGATAAAATTATAACCAAGATGGTGATAGGTCTTAATCGCAGGCTTAAATGCCCAAAGTTGGATGGCGTCACACTTGTTCGACCGGCCCCATGTCTCTGCCCACCGTAACAATGCTCCACCGATCCCCTTGCCCTGGAATTGCTTGGCAGTTGCCCAGGCGTCAATAAACAGGACGGTCTTATTTTTTCCGAAGTTAATGAACCCGGCCACTTTTCCATTTAGCTCGTAGATATAGGGAAAATAATCTCGGGTGTTCTTGTCGTACAAGAGATCGCCGATTGTCACCGTGTCAAAGGGTGAGCCGACCTTTATAATTTCTTTCTTATAGTCGCTTTGTTCTACTTCCTTTAGTATCCCAAACGGTGGTTTTTCAGCCAATCGGTTATTGGGCATTTCATCAAGCTGGAAGTAAACCCGGTCTCTATCAGTGACCAAAACGCCAAAATAAGTTGGGATAAACTTAGAGGAGCGCTTCAGCATCAACGTGTAGGTCAGAATGCTCTTTGCGCGGAATTTCCATAAACTCCCTACGACCCGTGACATAGACTGACCGGAATGAACCGCCGCGTCGATTAATAAGACTGACGCTGTTCCAAAGCGCACACCTTTAATAGAGTTGGCATATCGGACTCGATTCGTTTTGCGGTCCACATAAACAGTTGTCGCGCTAATTTTCTTTTGAAAGTCAGGCGGCAGCATTTCGTATATCACCGCTGCGATCTTCTCGCCCGATTCACCCAATGTGAACCACTTGGCAGGGAAATCCTCGCCAAGAGCAACCAGACGACGAGCGAAGTCGCGGCTGTATGCCGCGACTTCTTCGTCGCCCAAAAAATGGGTGATCAATTCTACCTCCGGCGAATGCGCGGAGTGATGATTGGAAACTTTTCGAGAGCGCTCGTTAGCTCAAAATAGCAATCACTGCAGGCGTGCGAACCGTCACCAAGCCGGCGGCAGCCTGTCAAAGCTTCTTGCAGCGAAGTGTTGCATTCTGAGCAATTCAGCGCTCCAGGCGCGCGCAATGAACCGGTCTTTGCACCGCTCTTTATGCGCGCAAAGAACTTCTCCCCGGAGACCAGAGCCATGGTATTCCCTTGACCGCAATAAATTGTTGGCTTTTTCAAGCAGGTCTTGACACGCAACGCAACCACTTGGCTGGGCGACTCATTTGCCACAGCGTAGCGGGTATGTTAGGTGCTGAGAATCGACCTTTGCTTCAAAGCCGACTCTCAGATCCGATTCTTCAACGGTTTTCGAGGCAAGTAACGCAAATGTGATAGTATGCGATCATATTTTTTATTTCGTTAACTTATGCGACCATCGCAGTAAACCGGGTCTTGAGAGCCCCGCTCATCGTGAGTCACGAGAGTTGCCTGGGCCGTTATTCGTGCCCACCCGGCTCTATTCGTATGATTCGCGTGCTTCCCGAGTCGCCAGTTGCATCTTGCGGAAGACGAAAACGAGATTAAAACATAATACTTCCAATCACATGGTGGTGCCGCAAACAGGACTCGAACCTGTGACCCCGTCATTACGAATGACGTGCTCTACCAACTGAGCTATTGCGGCGGACCAAGCGATGCGTTCGGGCAAGGGCCTGAAAACGCTGGCCTCTGATATCGGGCAGCAGGCGTTTTTGCAAGAAAAACGCTCCCCGAAATTGGCGATAGGCTTATTTTTAGACGCGTTTTCTTGACGCGAACCGGTCCCCACTTCGCTCGAAAACGCTACGCCTAACTGCCCCAACGGGACAGAAATCCCCGCCAGCCGCCGGCCTGGCTCTGGGCGGGACTTAATTGCTCGCGGAATTCCTCGCTGGCGGGATCGTCGTCGATCCCGGGGTCGTCGGGCGCCCGCACGATGGGAATCACCTGGGGAATGCCTGGCCGGGCGGTTTTGGGAATGTCCTGGCGGGCGCGGAACAGGGGTGCCGGGGTTGCGGGTTCGGCGGGCGGCGGTGGCGGCGCGGGCACTGGTTCCGGCTCAACTGCAGCCGCCGGTTCGGATGCCGCGGGCACCGGGGAATTGTCCTGCGCCGCCGAAGGCGCGGCCTCCTCGACGGGCTCCTCGGCAACCGGCGCTTTCGGCGGCTCGACCCGGCGCGGCGGCGCCAGCATCTCCTCTTCGAGGGCGAAGGCTTCGATGGCGGCGCTGCTGTCCGACGGCAAGGCCGCCAGCGGCGTCTGCCACTGGAAGGCATCGAGCCGCCCTGATACCGGCGACACCGGCCGCCAGCGATCGCTGACATAGCCGTCGGCGGTCCACACCGGATCGTGCTGCGCGCGGACCGCGCGCAAGGTCCAGGCGCGCGCCCGGCCGCTGTCGCCATGCTCGACGCGCTCGATCTCCGCCATCAGCAGCGCCACGCGCTGGGTCGGCGCCGCGGCAAACGACTCCAGCGCCTCGCGGGCGCGGCCGAATTCCGCGGCGTCGATCGCGGCGCGCGCGATCGCCAGCGCGCCCTCGATATGACCGGGCGCCTTCGCCGCCAGCGTTTCGATCCGCACCAGCCGCTGCCGCGCGGAATCGCCGAGCTTCACATGCGCATAGGCGTCGGCGAGATCCGGATGCGGCTGCGCCAGCCACGCCGTCTCGACGATCCGCATCGAGCGCCGGGTCTGATGCGCCTCGGTCTGATACTTGCTCGCCAGCACCGCGGCCGGCACCAGCGTCGGCGCCAGCTTGATCGCTTCCATCGCGCTTTCGCGCGACTTGTCGCGGTCGACCTTCTCCAATTCCAGCGCGCGCGCCGTCAGCAGCACGCCGCGCTGGCGCCTGAAGGTGGCCTTGTCGATCAGTCCGGAGGCGAGATTGTTGTCGAGGATCACGAGCGCGCCGTTCCAGTCGCCCTGCGCGCAGCGGAATCCAAGCAAAGCATGCGAGGCCCAGGTCGAGCCCGGCGCCAGCTTCAGCGCCTCCTCGGCGATCATCACCGCGCCGACCGGATCGTCGGCACGCTGCGCTTCGATGAACAACCCGCGCAGGCCGAGCAGCCGCGTGTCCTCGCGCTCCGCCATGGCACGGAAGGCGCGTTGCGCGCCTTCCCGATCGCCGTCGAGCTGGGCGGATTGCGCATGCAGCAGCAGCGCCAGCGGATCATGCCCGGCATCGCGGCGCGCGACATCGGCATGGCGGCGGGCCGCGGCGGAATCGCCGTGGCCTATTGCCAGCAATCCTTGCGTGATGGCATGGCGGCCGCGCGCCTGGCGGCGTTCGCGGCGCCGAAGCCGCAGACGCTCCGGTGTGCGCCACAACGCGCGCAGCATCGCCCATACCAGCATGCCCGTGGCAATGGCGGCACCGAGCGCCAGCGCGAACACCGGCACCGAGGCCTGGACACGCCAGCCGCCCCAATTCAGCGCGACATCGCCGCCCTGATCGGCAACCCATGCCGCGCCAGCCGCTGCAAGCGCGATCAACACCAGGTACAGAATGATCCGATACATGAAAGTCCTATCGTGCAGGCTTACTGAACAGGCTTGTTATCGAGCAGGCTTGTTATTGAGCAGGTTTGGCGAGCGTCGCCATCGCATCGGCGGCGAACTGGCGGGAGGCCGCCAGCGCCGCATCGCGGGCATCGGCCTTGTCGAGCCAGGCTTGCGCGGCGGCGCGATCGGCCGGCGCCAGCGTCTTCAATTCGCGCCGCGCTTCAGCGAATTCGTTGCGCAGCGCCGCCGCCGTGACCCGCGCCACCACCGCGCCGCGATCGTTGCCGACGGCGTCGCTGCGTTCGATACGGACGAGTTTTGCGGCGCCCGCCTGCAGGCGGTCGACGATGCCGGTACCGGTGGTCGAATTATCAGGCGCCGGGGGCGACAATTTCGGCACCAGCGTCAGCAATTCGCGGTTCAGGCTGTTGGCGCTCGGCACGCCGGACGCCGCAAAACCTTCCAGCGGCTTCAGGGCATCCGGAGCCGGCGCCAGCGCTTTCGCAGCAGCCATCGCCGCGGGATAGGGATCGCCGGTGCGAACGAGAACATCGAGCAGGGCCGCCGCAACGATGCGGCGCAGCGGCACATCGTCGGCCGGTTTGGCGCTTTCCTTTGTTAACTCGGCGCTCTGAGCCCGGACGGCGCGCTCGACCTGGGCGATGCGTTCGTTGATCGCGGACAGATCCGGCGGCGGTGCTGTTTCGCGCGGCGGCGATTTCACATCGCTGATCGCCGCGGCCAGTTTGTCCGATTGCGTGCGCTGGGTGGCGAGTTCGCCGCGCAGCGTGTCCAGCGATTTTTCAACGGCATCGGCGCGCGCGGCGACCGCGGGATCGGGCGTGGCGGCGACCGGCGGCGTGCTGACCCGGACCTCCACGCTGGCGAGGCGCGCGGCAAGATCATCGATGGCAGTGGAATTGATCTGCGGCGCGGGGGTTGGCGCGGATGCCGCCGGCCATCCCGCGAGCCAGGCGGCGCCCAGCACCAGCGCGGCAGCGCTGGCGCCCGAAAAAGCCGAAATCACAGCCGCGGAACTCTTCGACGCCGCAGGCTGCTGCGATGAGGGCTTCTCTGGCTCCACGCCGGCGGCGGGGGTCGCATTTTTGGTCTCGGCGGAGACCTCCGTCGCCTCGAGGTCGATGGTGGGCGGCTCGCGCCTGATACGGCCGGTATCGGGCGATGGTCCGGTAGTTTCGGGCCTGTCATCGACCATTATGACGGTTCCTCATCAATTGCGGCGAACGCTACGGGGATTCGACCTGATCCTCTTAACCCGATCAGGCCCGCAACGCACGCTCAAGCGCCTCGAATAGCGCATTTTCATCCGGCGTCGCCGCCACCATGACCTGGCCTGCCCCGGCCTCGCGCAGCACCGCCGCCACCGGGGCAGAGATGCAACATTGCGGAATCGACAGTGCCGATATCTCGACGCCGCCGATCCGCGCCGCATCCAGAAAGGCGCGCGCGCTGCGGCGTGAATAATGCAGCACCGCTTCGATCCGGCTGGCGGCGAAGGCGTCGCACACCTCGCGCGGCAGGCTCGCCACCGGAACCATCCGGTAGGTGGTGTGGGTGACGACCCGCAGGCCGCCTTCGCCGAGTTCGGCGGCGAGATCCCGGGCCAGATCGGCGCCGGCCAGATAAAGCAGTGTCGAGGCCTTCTTCAGTTCCTTCGCCTTCACCCGTGCCAGCACGAGGTCGCGCAAAGCAGCGGCGCCGCCGCTGGCCGGCATCACATGGGTGAACCCGGCGTGGCGGGCGGCAGCGGCGGTATGCTCGCCGACCGCGAACAGCGGCAATTCGAGCAGCCGGTGGCCCTTGAGTTCGATGCCGCGCAGCGCGTTGGCGCTGGTGACGACGACGGCGCCGTAGCGCGCGTCGAGATCATCCTGGAACGCGACCGGCTCGAACCGCAGCATCGGCGCCTGCAATACCTCAAAGCCTCGGCCGCGAAGTGCCGCGGCAGTGGCCTCGTCGTCGGGATGCGGGCGGGTGACGAGAACAGCCATGCGTCGTATTCTTGACCTGGATTTTTGGCCTGTAGTTCGGGAACAACGGATGATTGCACTTTGAGACCTCGCAGTGCTACGCGAGGATAGGCAAACGCCGCTTTGGCCGATAGCGCAAGGGCTCAAATTGGGTAACGACTCGTCAATGCTGGTGCTGGGGATCGAGACCACCTGCGATGAAACCGCAGCCGCGGTGGTCGAGCGCCAGAGCGACGGGTCGGGGCGCATCCTGTCCAATATCGTGCGCTCGCAGACCGAGGAACACGCACGGTTCGGCGGTGTGGTGCCGGAGATCGCGGCCCGCGCCCATGTCGATGTGCTCGACGGCATCGTCGACAGCGCAATGAAGCAGGCGCGGATCGGCTACGCCGAGCTTTCGGCGGTTGCGGCCGCCGCGGGTCCCGGCCTGATCGGCGGCGTGATCGTCGGCCTCACCACCGCGAAAGCGATCGCGATGGTGCATGATACGCCGCTGATCGCGGTCAACCATCTCGAGGCCCACGCGCTCACGCCGCGGCTGACCTGCGCGCTGGCGTTTCCCTATTGCCTGTTTCTCGCCTCCGGGGGACACACCCAGATCGTCGCCGTGATCGGCGTCGGCAATTATGTCCGGCTCGGCACCACCGTCGACGACGCCATGGGCGAGGCGTTCGACAAGGTCGCAAAAATGCTCTCGCTGCCCTATCCGGGCGGACCGGAGGTCGAGCGCGCCGCTGTCGGCGGCGATGCGAAACGATTTGCGTTGCCGCGGCCGATGCTCGGGCGCGCCGATGCGAATTTTTCGCTGTCGGGATTGAAGACCGCGGTGCGTAACGAGGCCAGCCGGTTGGTCCCGCTGGAGCCGCAGGACGTCAGCGATCTCTGCGCCGGCTTTCAGGCGGCGGTGCTGGAATCGACGGCGGACCGGCTGAGCGTCGGCCTGCGGCTGTTTCACGAACGGTTCGGCCCGCCGCGCGCGCTGGTCGCCGCCGGTGGCGTCGCCGCCAACCAGGCGATCCGCGGCGCGCTGCAGGATGTCGCCGCCAAAGCGCAGACCACGCTGATCATTCCGCCGCCGGCGCTTTGCACGGACAACGGCGCGATGATCGCCTGGGCCGGCGCGGAGCGGCTGGCATTGGGTATGGTCGACACCATGGACGCCGCCCCTCGCGCCCGCTGGCTGCTCGATGCCAACGCCACGGCACCGGCCGGATATGGCAAAACCCGCGCCGGATTCTAAAATCTCGAAAACAACCCCATGTACAGTAGAATTACCGTACCCCCATACCGCGTGACGGCCGCGCGAGGAAAAGTGGTCCGTCCTCGCGTCCCAGCCTGATCCGCTCCAGCCAAGGCCCGCCGCCATGCCGTCCTTTAAATCTATCAGCGTGATTGGCGCCGGCGCTTGGGGAACGGCGCTGGCTACGGTCGCCGCGCGGGCCGGCCGCGAGGTCGTGCTGTGCGCGCGCGACGCCGCGATCGCCGCGCAGATCGCCACGACGCGGGAAAATCCGCGACTGCCGGGCGTGCGTCTCGATGCCGGCATCGGGGTGATGGCCGATGTCGCGGTGGCCGCACGCGCCGACATCGTGCTGATCGCAACGCCGGCGCAGCATTTGCGCGCGGCGGCTTTCGCACTGGCCCCTCATCTCGCCAACGGCACGCCGGTGATCGCCTGCGCCAAGGGCATCGAGCGCGGCACCCATCGATTCATGACCGAGGTGATATCAGAAGCAGCACCCGCTTCCGTTCCGGCGATTCTGTCGGGGCCGAGCTTTGCCGACGACGTGGCGCGCGGCCTGCCCACCGCGGTGACACTGGCGGCGAAGGACGAGGCTCTGGCGGCTGAGCTTGCGCAGGCGCTGGGGTCCTCCACCTTCCGGCCCTATCACACCTCGGATGTGCGCGGCGTCGAGATCGGAGGTGCGGCCAAGAACGTGCTGGCGATCGCCGCCGGCATCGTGGTCGGCCGCAAGCTCGGCGCTTCGGCGCAGGCGGCGTTGACGACGCGCGGCTTCAGCGAGTTGGTGCGGCTCGGCCGCGCCTGTGGCGCGCGCAGCGAAACCATGGCGGGCCTCTCGGGCCTCGGCGATTTGATCCTGAGCTGCTCCAGCGCGCAATCGCGCAATTTTGCGCTCGGCGCAGCACTGGGACGCGGCGAGCCGCGGCCATCCGGCAAACTCGCCGAAGGCGAATTCACCGCGCCTGTCCTGATCGAGCTGGCGGCTTCGCAAAATGTCGATATGCCGGTATCGTCAGCGGTCGCGGCGATACTGAGAGGCACGGCGACGATCGACGAAGCGATCGAAAGCCTGCTGACGCGGCCGTTCAAGGCAGAGGGATGACCATGGCGTACTGGCTGGTGAAATCCGAACCCTCGACCTGGTCGTGGGATCAGCAAGTGGCAAAGGGCGCCAAGGGCGAGGCGTGGACCGGCGTGCGTAATTTCACGGCGCGGCAGAATCTCGTGAAGATGAAGAAAGGCGATCTCGCGTTTTTCTATCACTCCAACGAGGGCAAGGAGATCGTCGGCATCGCCGAGATCATCAAGGAGGCTTATCCGGACCCGAGCGACAAGACCGAAAAATTCGTCTGCGTCGACATCAAGGCCAACAAGCCGCTGAACACCCCGGTGACGATGGCTGCGATCAAGGCCGACAAACGGCTGACCGAGATGGCGCTGGTGAAGTATTCGCGGCTGTCGGTACAGCCGGTGACGGCGGAGGAATGGAAGATCGTCTGCAAGATGGGCGGGGTGTGATCTGCCGGCGCGTAGGGTGGGAAAATCAAGCCGCCGCGGTCGCGACCACTTGCGCCAAAAGCTGCTCGCGCTTCGACTGCGAGCGGTAGCCCTTCATGGTCGCGGCGAAGCGTTCCAGGATGCCGTCCTCGAACGCGGTGACGATGGTGTCGTGGACATAGCTCTTGCGGCAGATCGCCGGCGTGTTCGACAATTCGTCGGCGGCGGCGCGCACGGCGTCCAGTACCTGTTTCTTGCGGCCGCGCGCGCTGTGCGCCGGCGAAATCCGCGACAGCGATTCCAGCACCACGGCGGACGCCATCAGGGTGCGAAAATCCTTCAGCGAGATCTTGATGCCGGCGATCTCGCGCAGGAACGCGTTCACCGTGGTGGTGGAGACGGCGCGAACCGTTCCCGAGCCGTCGCGATACTGGAACATGCGCTTGCCGGGCACGGAGCGCAGGATGCCGATGGCGCGCACCAGCTTGGCGGCGTCGCATTCCTTGCGCACGGCCTTGCCGCCCTTGGCGGTGAAGGTCAGCACGAGGTTGTCGTCCTCGACCACGACGTTGGATTTCAACAGCGTGGTGGCGCCGCGGGTGCCGTTGAGCCTGGCGTAGGATTCGTTGCCGGGCCGGATTGCGGTGCGCGCGATCAGTTCGATCACCGCCGAGAGGGCGAATTCGCGGGTCGGCTCGGTCCCGGACAGATGCATCGAGACGTTGCGGCGGATTTTGGGCAGGGCGCCGACCAGCCGCGCCAGCCGGTGGGCCTTGCGCTGCTCGCGGACCTTCTCCCAGTCGGAGTGATAGCGGTATTGCAGCCGGCCCGCGGCATCGCGGCCGACGGCCTGCAGATGCGAAGAGGGATCGGGTGAATAGCGGACTTCGGCATAGGCCGGCGGCACCGCCATCGAGTGCAGGCGCTTGATGGTGCCGGCATGACGCACCGCGGTGCCGTTGGCGCGAACGAATGAATAGGTCTTGCCGCGCTTGATGCGGCGAATGGTGAGTTCATTCTGGTCGCCGAGCTTGAGACCATGCTCCTGGGCGAGGTCTTCAACCGAGGTCTTGGGAGTGGAGGCCGGCTTGGCGACGGGGGCCACTTTCGGCAGTTGGCCGAGCGCTTTCGCCAGCTCAACAGCAGGATCTGCGGAAACGGGCCGCGCAGCCTCGAAATTCTGCTGATCCATCATGACTTTAGACGCCCTGCTCCGACTGTTCTTCCGGTAATGCCGATTATCGATCTTTGGTTCCGGCGGAGGGCTTGCCCCCCGGGGTGGCCATTTAGGGGGAAATGGCCGGCAGCGCTAGTCCATCCCTGGGTCAAAACGGTTCCTAAGTACCGTTAGAGACGGAATGGGCGCCATGCAGAGGTTTTTTGGCTAACGGCCAACGCGATCGTGATGGCGACCGGCCCTTGGGCAGGGCCGATCGACCGGCGGTTTGATCCCGCGCATGGCGGGGAACCCCGCCTAAGGTCCTATTTCTTCCGCTTGTCGGTGCCGGTAGGCCCGACGCATAATTGGCGCAACAAATGAGACGGCTTGCAGTGCTCGCGTTCACGGGCCGCATGGGTGGAGGGAAACAATGTCCGAGAAAATTTACGACGTATCCGCGGAATGGTCGAAGCGCGCCTTTGTCGACCAGGCCAAGTACCGCGAGATGTACAAGAGCTCGGTCAGCGACCCCAACGCGTTCTGGGCCGAGCAGGCCAAGCGCGTCGGCTGGATCAAGCCGTTCCACAAGGTCGAGAACACGTCGTTCGCGCCCGGCAACATCTCGATCAAATGGTTCGAGGACGGCGTCCTCAACGTCGCCTGGAACTGCATCGACCGGCATCTCGAAACCCGCGGCGACCAGACCGCCATCATCTGGGAGGGCGACGACCCCTCGCAGTCCAAGCACATCACCTACCGCCAGCTGCACGACGAAGTCTGCAAGATGGCCAACATCCTGCGCACCCGCAACGTCGTGAAAGGCGACCGCGTCACGATCTATCTTCCGATGATTCCGGAAGCCGCCTACGCCATGCTGGCCTGCGCGCGGATCGGCGCCATCCATTCGGTGGTGTTCGCCGGCTTCTCGCCCGACAGCCTCGCCCAGCGCATCACCGACTGCCAGTCCAAGATCATCATCACCGCAGATGAGGGCCTGCGCGGCGGCAAGAAAGTGCCGCTGAAGGCCAATGTCGATGCAGCGATCGCCAAATGCGGCGGCGTCGACTGGGTGGTGGTGGTCAAGCGCACCGGCGGCGCCGTCGAGATGAATCCGTCGCGGGATTTCTGGTACCACGACGCCGCCGAGATGGTGACGACGGAATGCCCGTGCGAGCCGATGCATGCCGAGGATCCGCTGTTCATCCTCTACACCTCGGGCTCGACCGGCCAGCCCAAGGGCGTGCTGCACACCTCGGGCGGCTATCTGGTGTTCGCGTCGATGACGCATCAATACGTGTTCGACTATCACGACGGCGACATCTACTGGTGCACCGCCGACGTCGGCTGGGGCACCGGCCACAGCTATATCCTGTACGGGCCGCTCGCCAATGGCGCGACGACGCTGATGTTCGAGGGCGTGCCCAACTGGCCCGACGCGAGCCGGTTCTGGCAGGTTGTCGACAAATATCGGGTCGAGATTTTCTACGCCGCGCCGACCGCGTTGCGTGCGTTGATGCGCGAGGGGGATGATCCGGTCACGCGCACCTCGCGCGCATCGCTACGGCTGCTTGGTACGGTCGGCGAGCCGATCAATCCCGAAGCATGGGGCTGGTATCACCGCATCGTCGGAGAAGGGCGCTGCCCGATCGTCGACACCTGGTGGCAGACCGAGACCGGCGGGGCGATGATCACGCCGTTGCCAGGCGCGACCGCGCTCAAGCCGGGCAGCGCGTCGATGCCGATGTTCGGGGTTCAACCAGCGTTGCTCGACAGCGACGGCAAAACGATCGAAGGGGCGGGGCAGGGCAGCCTCGTCATCACGTCCAGTTGGCCAGGGCAGATGCGCACCGTGTGGGGCGATCATACGCGCTTTTTCCAGACCTATTTTACCGCCTATCCGGGGACGTACTTCACCGGCGACGGCTGCCGCCGCGACGCGGACGGCTATTACTGGATCACCGGGCGGATCGACGATGTGATCAATGTCTCTGGCCACCGAATGGGCACCGCCGAGGTTGAGAGCGCTTTGGTCGCGCATGTCGCGGTAGCCGAGGCGGCGGTGGTCGGCATGCCCCACGACATCAAGGGGCAGGGCATCTATGCCTATGTCACTGTCAACACAGGGGTCGAGGCCGACACCGCGCTGCGCGCCGAACTGGTCAAGTGGGTGCGGAAGGAAATCGGCCCAATCGCGACGCCCGACATCATCCAGTTCGCGCCGGCGCTGCCCAAGACAAGATCGGGCAAGATCATGCGGCGGATCCTGCGCAAGATTGCCGAGGGTGACGTGTCCAACCTGGGCGATATATCGACCCTGGCCGACCCCGGCGTGGTCGATCAACTGCTTGCCAATCGCCCGGCCTTGGTCACCTAGCCGACGCTGGCGCGCAACCAATCTCGCGCCGCCTTGTTTGGCTGCTCATGTATCAAGCCCCCGATGACCGCGATCACCCGCTCGCGGCCGAATTTGCCGAATTCGTCAGCGACCGCGCCTTCCCCTGTGTCGGCGCGAAGGCGGCGCTCAATCGCGACGGGATGCGGTTCGTTGTCGCGCGCGATTTTCGCTCGGCATGGGACGATTTGCG
>JBKJUA010000123.1:0-8613 GCA_046590305.1 Bradyrhizobium sp. | reverse complement strand
GCGATCGCGCCACGGATGGAGAGCTGGAAGAACATCACGCTTCATTTGCGCGGCGAAAGCGTCGAGATCGACGGCGTCGGCTTCTCGTCGATCGGCCGGCTCGATCTCCTGACCATCCTGCAGGCGCGCGTCCGCGCCGTCGGCGTCGAGCCGCGCTACGACACGACGATCCAGTCGTTGGATGAGCTTGATGGTTACGACCTCGTCGTCGCCGCCGATGGCCTGAACTCGCTGGTGCGCCGCAGCTTCGAAACCGAATTCGGGGCAACCGTATCGCATTCGTCCAACAAATTCGCCTGGTACGGCACCTCGAAACGCTTCGAGACGCTGTCGCAGACTTTTGTGCAAACCGGGCTCGGTTCGTTCAATGCGCACCATTATCGATACGCGCCCGGCATGAGCACGTTCCTGGTCGAATGCGATTCTGCGACCTGGCATCGCTACGGATTCGCCGACAAGACCATCGAGCAGTCGCAGGCGATCTGCGAACAGGTGTTCGCATCCACGCTCGGCGGCCATGCGCTGGTGTCGAACAAGTCGGTGTGGCGCAACTTTCCATGGATCTGGAACGAGCGCTGGTCGTACAAAAACCTGGTGCTAATCGGCGACGCGCTGCACTCGGCGCATTTCTCGATCGGATCGGGCACCCGGCTTGCGATCGAGGACGCGATCGCGCTGGTCAAGGCGCTGGAAGCGGCGGCGGATGTTGCCGCAGCTCTCGAACGTTACCAGAGCGAGCGCAAGCCGATCGTGCAGAAGCTGGTGAAGGCGGCGCGAACCAGCGCCGACTGGTACGAAAAATTCCCCGAGCATATGCAGCTCGGCCTGATGGATTTTGCCTACAGCTATATCACCCGCTCCGGCCGAATCGACGATTACAGGCTGCGCGCGATGTCGCCCGCCTTCATGGCGCGCTACGAGGCGTCGAAGCATCACGGGACCAGCCGATGACACGCGAAATCACCGACCATGTGCCAACCAACAGCCCCGGCCCTCAGGAAATCGGTTTTGCGATTCCGCAGACCTATAACGCCAGCCGCATGCTGTTCGACAACCTCGCCAAAGGCCGCGGCGACCGCCTTGCGCTGAACGGTCCGCTCGGGACGCGCAGCTATGCCGAGCTCTGTACCGAAGCCTGCCGCTGGGGGCACGGCTTTATCTCACTCGGGCTGCAACGCGGCGACCGCATCCTGATGTTTCTCGACGATACGCCGGCCTATCCGGCGGCGTTTTTCGGCGCGGTGCGGGCGGGCTTCGTGCCGCTGCTGATCAACACGCTGACACCGCCGGACCTGCTGCAGTTTTACCTCGCCGATTCCGGCGCCGCCGTGGCCGTCGCCGATGCCGAATTCTGTTCCCGCTTCAATGCGGAGGCCTGCAAGGACACGGCGTTGCGTACGCTGATCGTAGTCAATGGCGCCGCGCCCAATCACGCCGTGGCGAATACCATCATCGCCGAAAGCTGGTTGCCGGCGTTTCCCGCTGTACTTGCGGAGGCAGATACCGACCGCAACGAGATGGCGCTCTGGATGTATTCGTCGGGCTCGACCGGCCGTCCCAAGGGCATCGTCCATCTGCAGCACGACATGGCTTATAGCGAGGCCGCGTTCGCCCGCAACGTGCTGAAGCTTGCGCCCGGCGACATCTGTTTCTCGGTACCGAAGATCTTCTTCGCCTATGGCTTTGGCAATTCGATCACCTTCCCGTTCGCGGCGGGCGCCACAACCCTGCTGCTGCCGGGCCAGCCGAAACCAGCCTCGATCTTTGCCGCGATCGAACGTTTCCGCCCTTCCGTCTTTTTCGGACTGCCGACGCTCTACACCTCCCTCACAAAGGCCGACAAAGCAGCGGCGACGGATTTTTCCTCGCTGCGAATGGCGCTGTCCGCCGCCGAAGTGCTGTCCGCCGAGGTTTTCAACGGCTGGAAGGCCTTGACCGGCCTCGAAATCGTCGAAGGGCTGGGATCGACCGAAGTGCTGCACATCTATCTCTCCAATCTTCCGGAGCAGAAAAAGCTCGGCGCCGCCGGGCTGCGGGTGCCCGGCTATGAAATCGAGCTGAAGGACAAGGACGGCCGCCACGTCGATGACAACGAGGAAGGCATTTTGTGGGTGCGCGGCGATTCCAACACGCCGCTATACTGGAACCGGCCGGACAAATCGGCCGAGACCATCCGCGAGGGCGGCTGGATCTATACCGGTGACCGTTTTGTGCGGGATGCCGACGGTTTCCACTTCTTCCGCGGCCGCGCCGACGACCTCATCAAAATCTCCGGCCAGTGGGTCTATCCGCTCGAAGTCGAGCTCTGCCTCGCCGAGCATCCCGCCGTGCGCGAATGCGCGGTGTTCGCGGCGGAGCTGCCGGATCGCCGCATGACGCTGAAGGCGGTGGTGGTGATGAATGAGCGCGGGTTCGATGCAGCGGAAACGACGAAGCTGCTGCAGGATTTCGTGAAGGCGAAGTTGCTGCCGTACAAATATCCGCGTGACATAAGGTTTATCGACGAGCTGCCGAAGACCGGTACGGGGAAAATCGACCGGCAGGCGTTGTTGAAGATGTAGCCACTTGCGCCGCTGCGCCCCCTCTCCCGCTTGCGGGGGAGGTAAGAGGCCGCACGTCATTGCGAGCGAAGCGAAGCAATCCAGCTTTTTTCTTTGCCACTGCAAGATGGATTGCGTCGTCGCAAGTGCTCCTCGCAATGACGGAACGAGACGGCTACCCCGTCAGCCCCGTCCCGCCATACAGCCACTCCAGATCGCCGTAATAGTCCTCCGAACTCTTCGCGCCCATGATGGCGTTGCGGAGCCGGGCGTGGTCGCCGTCGGGATGATAGATATGCTCGCCGATGGCGCGGGACTGCAGCTGGATGCGGGCGGTGCGTTCGAATCGCTGCGAACGGTAGCGCTCCAGCGCGGCAGCGCGATCGTCTGGATATTGCGACAGCATGTGCGACAGGCACACCGCGTCCTCCAGCGCCATGCAGGCGCCCTGCGCGAAATATTGCAGCGTGGGATGCGCGGCGTCGCCGAGCAGCACGACGCGGCCGTCGATCCACTTTTCCTGGGGATCGCGGTCGCACAACACCCAGAGCTTCCAGTTCTTGCCGTGGCGGATGATCTCCCTGGCGCGCTCATGGACATGGACAAAGCCGCGCATCACCTCGTCGTCGGAAACGCTCTTGCCCGCGACCGGCTCCGGCGCGTGGTTGTGATAGGTGACGACGAGGTTGAACACTTTCCAGCCCGACAGCGGGTAATGCACGATGTGGCATTTCGGCCCGGCCCACAGCGTCGCCGCATTCCAGCGCAGATCTTCCGGCATCTCCCCCGTCGGGATTACCGAGCGATATGTGGAGTGGCCGGACACCCGCGGAGGACCGTCTGACGCGACCGATTTGCGGATGTTGGACCACAACCCGTCGGCGCCGATCAAAAGCGATCCCGTCACGCGTTCGCCGGAAGCAAGATGCGCCGTCACCGACGCGCCGTCCTGATCATAACCGATCACCTCGCAGCTGACGCGCAACTCGATCAGCGCATGGTCCTGGCAGGCTTTCAGGAAGACGCCGTGCAGGTCGCCGCGATGCACCACGGCATAGGGGTTTTTAAAGCGCGCGCGAAAGGCATCGCCGAGATTGACATGGGTAATCTCCTCTGCGGTCAGCGCGTCCATCAGCCGGAGCTGATCGATATAAACCGCCATGCCGCGCGCGGCCTCGCCGACGCCGAGATAGTCGAAGGCGTGGAAGGCGTTGGGGCCGAGTTGGATGCCGGCGCCGATCTCGCCGAGCGCTGACGCCTTCTCCAGCAGGATTGAGGCAATGCCTTTTTGCGCGAGGCCCAATGCCACGGCGAGGCCGCCGATGCCGCCGCCCGCGATCAGGACGGGCTTTTGGTTTCCCGCCGCCGCCATCAGCTGGATTTCCCCAGATGCTCCAGCGCATCCTCGGCGCGCAACGGCACCCGCGAGGCCTCGTTGTTGAGGTCGACCAGTTGCGTCAGCAGCGCCAGCAACGTCTTGCGGCCGGCCGGTTTCAGCGGCTGCAGCATCCGCGCCTGCGCGCGCTCGACCGACGGGATGATTTCGCGCAGCAGTGCGGCGCCGGATTTGGTCAGATAGAGCAGTTTTGTTCGCTTGTCCCCGGGTGACGGCTTGCGCTCGATATAGGCCTTGGCCTCCAGCCGCTCGATCACGCTGCCGAGCGTGGAGCGGTCGAACGCGATCACGGCGGAAAGCCGTGTGGCATCGATGCCGGGATGGGTGCGGATCGAGACCAGCGAGGCATATTGCACCGGCGTCAGGTCGTACGCCCTGCACTCCTCGACGAAGATCGCCACCGCGATCTGCTGCATCCGGCGGAACAAATAGCCCGGCGCGGTATAGACCGCGTCCATCGTGATCGGATCGGATTTACTCGGCATCGGCTTGCTTGTCCGGAGCGGCGTCCGTGAACGCCTTCATGGCCTGCGCCGCCGCCTCGGCCTTCAGCAGGCGCGGATAGGCAGAGACATCGACGCCGAAGCGGCGCGCGTTGAAAAGCTGCGGCACCAGGCAGAGATCGGCGATGGTCGGCGCCTCGCCAAAGCAGAACGGCCCGGATTCACCAGCGATCAGGGCTTCGCAGGCAGCCAGGCCTTCGCGGTTGGCCCATGCCGCCCAGCCCGTCACCTGCTCCTCGGGCACCCCGAGTTCGCGCAGCCGCGCCAGCACTTTCAGATTCTGCACCGGGTGGGTATCGCAGGCCAGCGCCTGCGCGAAGGCGCGCACCTTGGCGCGGCGCAGCGGATCTTTCGGCAGCAAGGCCGGTTGCGGCTGGGTTTCCTCCAGCCATTCGACGATGGCGAGCGACTGGGTCAGCACCGCGCCGGTATCGTCCTGCAGCGCCGGCACCAGCCCTTGCGGATTGAGGGCGAGAAAAGCGGGATCGCGCTGTTCGCCCCTGCGAAGGTGGTGCGACAGGTGATCGGCGTCCAGCCCCTTTAGATTCAAGGCGATTCTGACCCGGTAGGACGCACTGCTGCGAAAATAGCCGTGCAGCTTCATCAGACCTCCCTGAAATCTTCTTGTCGGTTGCAGTGCGCCGTTGACGCTATCCATATTGTAAGTATGCTGTCAATCGAGACGACCACAGCCACTTAAAAGATAGCCACGGGAGGCCCGTCATGGAAGCCGTACAGAAGACGCCGGAACGCGAGGCGTTCTACAGGAAGATCGACGGCGAGAACCTCTCGGCGCTGTGGAACGTGATGGGCGACCTGATCACGCCGGAGCCGCGGAGCGCCTGCCGGCCGCATCTGTGGAAGTTCGACGCCATCCGCGACTACATGACCGAAGCCGGTAAGCTGATCACCGCCAAGGAAGCCACGAGGCGGGTGCTGGTGCTGGAAAATCCCGGCCTGCGTGGCCAGTCGAAAGTCACGACCTCGTTGTTTGCGGGCGTGCAGATGGTGATCCCGGGCGACGTCGCGCCCGCGCACCGCCACAGCCAGTCGGCACTGCGTTTCGTGCTGGAGGGCAAGGGTGCCTTTACCGCCGTCGATGGCGAGCGCAGCGCGATGGAGCCCGGCGACTTCGTCATCACGCCATCGATGACCTGGCACGACCATTCCAACGAAACTTCCGAGCCGATGTACTGGCTCGACGGGCTCGACATCCCGATGGTGCAGTTCTTCGATGCGTCCTTTGCCGAAGACTCCACGGAAGACCAGCAGAAGATCACCCGTCCTCCCGGCGACAGTTTTGGACGCTACGGTCACAATCTGCTGCCGGTCGACGGCAAGCGCAGCTCAAAGACGTCGCCGATCTTCAACTATCCCTACAGCCACACCCGCCAGGCGCTGGAACAGGCCAAGGTCCGCAACGAATGGGACGCCTGCCACGGATTGAAACTGAAATTCTCCAATCCGGAGACCGGCGACTTCGCGATGCCGACCATCGGCACGTTCATTCAGTTGCTGCCGAAGGGTTTTAAGACCGCGCGCTATCGGTCGACGGATGCCACCGTGTTCGCCGCGATCGAAGGCAAGGGCCGCACCCGGATCGGCGACCAGACGTTCGAATGGGGTCCGCGCGATCTGTTCGTGGTACCGAGCTGGCAGTGGGTCACCCACGAAGCCGACGCGGATTCGGTGCTGTTCAGTTTCTCGGACCGGCCGGTGCAGCAGAAGCTGGATCTGTTCCGGGAAGACCGCGGCAATGCGTGAGGTCTATCGTCGTCCCTGCGAAAGCAGGAAAGCAGGGACCCATACGCCGCGGCAGTAGATGTTGCGGAAGGCGTCTGACACGGTGCTCTAAAGAGAGATCACGCGTTTTGGGTCCCGGCTCGAGGCCGGGACGACGGCTACCGCCAGTGCAACAACCTGATCTCCAATAGATTGATCAGCTTCCCCACCGCGAGCCCGAATAGCGACAGCATCACCACCCCCGCCAGCAGCTGATCGGTCTGCATCAGATTCCCCGCCTGCAGCACAAAGGCGCCGATGCCGAATTGGGCGCCAATCATTTCGGCGCTCACCACCAGAAGCAGCGCGACCGAGGCGGAGATCCGAAAGCCGGCGAGGATCGAGGGCAGCGCGCCCGGCCAGATCACCCGGCGCACGATCGAGGCGAACGGCACGCCAAAACTCTGCGCCATCCGGATCAAATTGCGCGGCACCGCATCGACGCCGCTATAGACCGAGATCGCGGTGGAGAAAAACACGCCGAGCGCGATGGTGGCGATCTTCGGCTCCTCGCCGATCCCGAGCCACAGGATCAACAGCGGCAGCAGCGCGATTTTCGGAATCGGAAACAGCGCCGAGATGAACGTGATGCCGACGCCGCGCGCGAGGCTCGAGAGCCCGATCGCGAAGCCGACCGCGACTCCGGCCATGGTGCCGAGAATCCAGCCCGCCCCGATCCGCACCACCGACGCCGACACGTGATTCCACAGCGCGCCTGATAGCGCGAGCTTCCAGATCGCCAGCGCGATCGCCGACGGCGGCGGCAGGAACAGCGGGTTGACCCATCCCGCGCTGCCAGCCAGCTGCCACAGCCCAAGCACCCCCACCAATGCGATCCAGCCGGAATAGCGGCCGGCCTTTGGCGCGAACCCTGCGCCGCGAAAGGCGACGGGCCGCACTTCGGCGCTGATAGCGGCCGGCGGCGAGGCCGCTTGCTTTCCGGCGCGGTCAAGCATGCTGGACCTCGCGTTCGGCTTCGACGGCCTGTTCGCGGATCAGCGACCACAGTTCGGCCTGCAGCGCCAACAGCTGTTCGCGGGCATGGATGTCGCCGCGCTCGCTGCGGCTCAGCGAAATGTTGACGACCTCGCGGATACGGCCGGGGCGCCGCGACAGCACCACGATGCGGTCGGCGATCCGCACCGCTTCCTCGAGATTATGCGTGACATAGACCGCACCCATCGCGCCATCGGCGAGCAAGCCGATAAAATCCTCCATCAGCAATTCGCGGGTTTGCGAATCCAGCGCCGACAGCGGCTCGTCCATCAGCAGGATCGCCGGCCGCACCGCCAGCGCACGGGCGATGCCGACGCGCTGCCGCATGCCGCCCGACAATTGCCTGGGGTAGGCGCCGCGGAAATCCGACAGGCTGGTGCGGCGCAGCGCGTCGTCCACCACCGCGCGCCGCTCCTGCTCGGAAAGACCTGCATGCAGCAGCGGGAACTCGACATTCTCCGCGACCGTGCACCACGGCAACAGCGCGAAATCCTGGAACACGAAGGTCAGCGGGTTGCGACTGTCCGGCGGCGGAGCGCCGCGCCATTCCGCCTTACCCGCGCTCGGCTGCAACAGTCCGCCGAGGATCGAAAGCAACGTGCTCTTGCCGCAGCCGGACGGACCGACAATCGCGACCACCTCACCCGAGCGCACCGTGAACGAGACGTCGTCGAGCACCTCGAGCGCGCCGAAGCGGTGGCTGATATGGTCGGCGATCAGGTCCATTTAGCGCCTTGCTTCTTGGAGTGCGTGAGCCCCTCCACCGTCATCCTGAGGTGCGAGCTCTTGCGAGCCTCGAAGGATGAGCCGGGCCGTTCATCCTTCGAGGCTCGCCCGGCGGTGCGTTGCACCGCGGGGCTCACGCCTCAGGATGACCGGATCAGGCGCTCCCATCAATCCGCCTTGACGAATTCCTTCGCGATGATCGCATCGACACCGAATCCCTTGTCGACAAAACCCTGCTCCTGCATCCACTCGATCTGGTTGGCCACGTTCCTGACGTCGAGCTTGCCGTCGGGATCGATATAGGCGCAATTGCCGACCACCTGCTCAACCGGCAAGTTGGTGTATTTGGCGATGATTTCGAGCAGAGGCTTTGTCTTGTCGTTGATGTCAGCCTTGCCGTCCTTGATCGAGGCCAGGATCACGTCGTGATATTCGCGGTCGGCGCGGACCAGTGCTGCCAGCAGCTTCGTCACCAGCGGCTTGCTGGTTAGCGCCTTCGGCGAGGCGAACACGGCGCCGAGTTGCCACGGCGTTTCGTCACCGACCCAGCCCAGCAGTTTGGCGCCGCCATCGTCCATCAGCTTGCGCGCGGTCGAGACCGGCAACAGCGCGGCATCGACGGTCTCGCCTTTCAGGGCGGCGGCGGCATTCGACAGCGACTGCATCGGCA
>JBKJUA010000072.1:0-19019 GCA_046590305.1 Bradyrhizobium sp. | reverse complement strand
ACTTCGATGCCGGTGTCGATCCGTAGCAAACGCCGGGGCCGGCTGTTCCAGCTGGAAACCCTGACCGGCAAGAGCCAGGAGGCCCCTCGCCTGTCCTCTGGCATGGCCGAGCTCGATCGCGTCACCGGCGGCGGGTTTGTGCGCGGCTCGGTGCTGCTGGTCGGCGGCGATCCCGGCATCGGAAAATCCACCCTGCTGACCCAGGCGACTTCGCTGATGGCGCGGGCCGGCCACCGGGTGGTTTATATTTCGGGCGAGGAAGCCGTGGCGCAGGTGCGGCTGCGGGCCGAGCGGCTGGGCTTGGCCGATGCGCCGGTGCAGCTCGCCGCCGAAACCTCGGTCGAGGATATCGTCTCCACGCTGTCCGAAGGCACGGTGCCGCGGCTGATCGTGATCGATTCGATCCAGACCATGTGGACCGACACCGTGGAATCCGCGCCGGGCACGGTGACGCAGGTGCGCGCCTCGGCGCAGGCCCTCATTCGATTCGCCAAGAAATCCGGCGCCACCATCATCCTGGTCGGCCACGTGACAAAGGACGGCCAGATCGCGGGCCCCCGCGTGGTCGAGCACATGGTCGATGCGGTGCTATCTTTCGAGGGCGAAGGCTCGCAGCAATTCCGGATTCTTCGCGCGGCCAAGAACCGCTTCGGGCCGACTGACGAGATCGGCGTGTTCGAGATGACCGGCCTCGGTCTGCGCGAAGTGTCCAATCCGTCCGAGCTGTTCCTGTCCGAGCGCGATTTGGGCAGTCCGGGCACGGCGGTGTTCGCGGGCATCGAGGGCACCCGTCCGGTGCTGGTGGAATTGCAGGCGCTGGTGGCGCCGACCACGCTGGGCACGCCGCGGCGCGCGGTGGTGGGCTGGGATCCGAGCCGGCTGTCGATGGTGCTGGCGGTGCTGGAGGCCCATTGCGGCGTCAAATTGTCCGGCTACGACGTCTATCTGAACGTCGCGGGCGGATTGCGGATCCAGGAGCCGGCCGCGGACCTTGCCGCCGCCGCGGCGCTGGTGTCGTCGCTGGTCAATGCGCCGCTGCCGACCGATGCGGTCTATTTCGGAGAGGTTTCGCTGTCCGGCGCGGTGCGGCCGGTGGCGCAGACCTCGGCCCGGCTCAAGGAAGCCGCCAAACTAGGCTTCGGCCGCGCCGTGCTGCCCGAATCGGCGCGTGGCGATGTCGGCGGCGATGCCGGGCTGGTGCTCAATACCGTCGGCGGATTGACCAGTCTGGTGGCGGATATCGCCGCCCGCGGCACGCCCAGAGCCAACCAGGAGCGAAATCGTGAGGGCCGGGAGGGTGCTGCAGTGGAGAAAAATGCCACACCGGCGAGATTCCGGCGTCAGGAAGGCTAGTCGGGCGTGACGTCACCTGCGCCCGCCGCTATACAACCCGCGCATGGGGCGGGAATAGCGCAATTTCCGGCCTTGCGGGGCGTCCGGTATCGCCGTCACTTAGGGCGGCACCGACATTGCCGATTCGCAGTTTTGACTTACGAGCGGACCTGACCAGCCGATGCCGATAACGATACTCGATCTCGTTCTGCTCGCGGTGATGCTGATCTCCGGCCTGCTCGCGATGGTGCGCGGCTTCATGCGCGAGATTCTCTCGATCGCGGCATGGGGCGCCGCGGCGCTGGTCACGCTGTATGCGTTCGGCAAGCTGCTGCCAACCGCGAAAACCTATTTCACGAACGAGACCATCGCCGCCGTCGTCGTCGTGGCCGGCGTGTTCATCGGTACCCTGATCGTGGTCTCCATCATCACGGTGCGAATTTCCGACATGATCCTGGATTCCCGGATCGGCGCGCTGGACCGCACGCTCGGCTTCCTGTTCGGGCTGGCGCGGGGCCTCCTGATCGTGGTCGTGGCCTTCCTGTTCTTCTCCTGGCTGGTTCCGGACAAGCAGCGGCCGGACTGGGTCACCGGGGCGAAGTCCCGCGTGGTGTTGCAGGGAACCGGGGATTGGCTGATGTCGCTCTTGCCGGATGACCCCGAGAACACCATCTTGAAGAGATTCAAGAAGAATAAACCAGACGATGAGCAGACTGACGCGGAGCCGGTGACGCCAGCCCCTGCCGACGGCTATAGCAAAGCTGCCCGCGACGGCTTGAAAAAGCAGATCGACAAAGTCGGGCGTTGATACAGGCCAGAAGAGAGGCGCGATGGACGAGATGAAAAACCCTTCCGATCCCGCTGACCAACTTGACCTGAACCCCACGGCGATCGAGAATCTCGACGCCGCGGCGATCGAGTTGCAGGACGATCTGGAAGGCGACACGCTACGCGAGGAATGCGGCGTGTTCGGCATCTTCGGCCACCCGGAAGCCGCTGCCATCACCGCGCTCGGGCTGCACGCCTTGCAGCATCGCGGCCAGGAGGCCGCCGGCATCGTCTCCTTCGACGGCTCCCGCTTTCACTCGGAGCGGCGGCTCGGCCTGGTCGGCGACACCTTCTCCCGCCGCGAGGTGATCGAGCGCCTGCCCGGCAGCCTCGCCGTCGGCCATGTGCGCTATTCCACCACCGGCGCCACCATCCTGCGCAACGTGCAGCCGCTGTTCGCCGAACTCAATGCCGGCGGTTTCGCGGTCGGCCACAATGGCAACCTCACCAACGGGCTGACGCTGCGCCGCGAACTGGTGCGCAACGGCGCCATGATGCAATCCACCACCGACACCGAAGTGATCCTGCACCTGGTGGCGCAATCGAAGCGCGGCCGCTTCATCGACCGCTTCATCGAATCGCTGCGCGCGATCGAGGGCGCCTATTCGCTGGTGTCGATGACCAACAAGAAACTGATCGGCGCCCGCGATCCCCTCGGCATTCGCCCGCTGGTGCTGGGCGAACTCGACGGCTGCCCGATTCTGGCGTCGGAGACCTGCGCGCTCGACATGATCGGCGCCAAATATGTCCGTGACATCGAGCCCGGCGAGATCATCGTGTTCGACGAACAAGGCGCGCAAAGCCACAAGCCGTTTCCACCGAAACCGCCGCGGCCCTGCATCTTCGAATACATCTACTTCTCGCGGCCGGATTCCATCGTCGGCGGCCGCTCGGTCTATGACGTCCGCAAGGCCTTCGGCGCGCAGCTCGCCCGCGAAAGTCATGTAGAAGTCGACGTCGTGGTGCCGGTGCCGGATTCCGGCGTGCCCGCCGCGATCGGCTACAGCCAGCATTCCGGCGTGCCGTTCGAGCTCGGCATCATCCGCAACCATTATGTCGGCCGCACCTTCATCCAGCCGACCCAGAGCGTGCGCGAGCTCGGCGTCCGCATGAAGCATTCGGCCAACCGCGCCGCGATCGAGGGCAAGCGCATCATCCTGATCGACGATTCGCTGGTGCGCGGCACCACCTCGAAGAAGATCGTGCGCATGATGCGCGACGCCGGCGCCAGCGAGGTCCACTTCCGCCTCGCCTCGCCCCCGATCCTGTACCCCGACTATTACGGCATCGACCTGCCCGACCGTGGCGGCCTGCTGGCAGCGACCCATTCGCTGGAAGAGATGCGCGAGGCCATCGGCGCGGATTCGCTGGCGTTCCTCTCGATCGACGGCATGTACCGCGCCATGGGCGAGCCCGGCCGCGATCCCGCCAGTCCCAAGTTCGCGGATCACTGTTTTACCGGCGTCTACCCCACCCACCTCACCGACCAGACCCAGGTCGAGCCGCAGCCGCGGCAATTATCGCTGCTGGCGGAGGCGAGTTAGCGATCTGGCAGCACAAGTGGTGTCGTCCCTGCCTAGGGCGCAATCGCGCTCCGGCGCAGGGACCCATAGCCACCGGCCCTTCTGTTCTGAACACCGCTAGACGCGGACACCTCCCCGCATCATAAGCTGCACGGCGTATGGGTCCCCGCGTTCGCGGGGAAGACGAGTTGATAGAGTCCCTTCGATGACCAAACCCCTCACCTCCCGCATCGCTCTCGTCACCGGCGCCTCGCGCGGCATCGGCTATGCCACTGCGCGCGCATTGGCAAAAGCCGGCGCCCATGTGATCGCGGTGGCGCGAACGCAGGGCGGTCTCGAAGAACTCGATGATGAAATCCGAAAAGAAGACGGCAGCGCCACGTTGGTGCCGCTCAATCTCACTGACAGCGACGGCATCGCCCGGCTCGGCGCGGCGCTGCAGGAACGCCATGGCAAGCTCGACATTCTCGTCGGCAATGCCGGCGTCCCCGGCCCCTCCTCGCCGCTCGGGCATATCGATCTGAAGTCGTGGAACGAGGTGATGGCGATCAACCTGTCCGCCAACTTCCAGCTGATCCGCTGCATGGAACCGCTGTTGAGGCAGTCCGACGCCGGGCGCGCGGTGTTCGTCACCTCGGCGGCGGCGAGCCAGGCCAATGCCTATCTCGGGCCCTATGCCGCGTCGAAAGCGGCGCTGGAGACGCTGGCACGGGCATGGGCACAGGAAACCGCCAGCACGCCGCTGCGCGTCAACCTGTTCAACCCCGGTCCGACACGGACCCGGGTACGCGCGATCGTGTTTCCCGGCGAAGACCCGGCGACGCTGCAGACGCCGAACCAGGTCGCCGAATGGATCGTGCCGATGTGCGCGCCTGGCTGGACCGAGACCGGCAGACTGTATGACTACCCGACGCGCACACTGCAGAGTTTTCGCGCGCCGGCTTGAGCACCGCAGTTCCACTGCATGATCGGCGCAAACGGCAACATGCATACGGGCGCGCTAGCATAGGCGTATTGCCGCGCGACGCCGGACGTACTAACGGGGCCTTGGGCGAGGCTCCGAAAAGAGAGCCTCCCGGGTTTAACCTCAGGAGGAACTTAATGAAGAAGAAAATGCTCGCGCTGGGTGCTACCGCGCTCGTCGCACTCGCCGGATTGGGCCTCGCCACGCCGGCTTTCGCCCAGGAAAAGACGATCAAGATCGGCGTGTTGAACGACATGTCGAGCCTCTATGCCGACATCGGCGGCCCCAATTCGGTGGTCGCGGTCAAAATGGCGGTCGAGGATTCCGGCCTCCTCAAGAAGGGCTGGAAGATCGACGTCGTCAGCGGCGATCACCAGAACAAGCCCGACGTCGGCGTCAACATCGCGCGGCAGTGGCTGGACAGCGACAAGGTCGATGCGATCGCCGATACGCCGAACTCCGGCGTGGCGCTGGCGGTCAGCAATCTCGCCAGGGAAAAGAACGCGGTGCTGCTCAATTCCGGTGCGGCCTCCGCCGATCTCACCGGCAAGGCCTGTACGCCGAACACGATCTCCTACACCTATGACACCTACATGCTCGCCAACGGCACCGGCAAGGCGCTGACCAAGGCGGGCGGCGACAGCTGGTTCTTCCTGACCGCCGATTACGCCTTCGGCCACGCTCTGGAGCGCGATACGTCCGCGGTCGTTACAGCCAATGGCGGCAAGGTGCTCGGCGGCGTCAAACATCCGATCAATACTTCCGACTTCTCTTCGTTCCTGCTGCAGGCGCAGGCCTCGAAGTCGAAGGTGGTCGGCCTCGCCAACGCCGGCGGCGACACCACCAACTCGATCAAGCAGGCGGCCGAGTTCGGCATCGTCGCGGGCGGCCAGAAGCTCGCGGCGCTGTTGCTCTTTATTAACGACGTGCATTCGCTGGGCCTGAAGACGGCGCAGGGCCTGACGTTCACGGAATCCTTCTACTGGGACCAGAACGAAGCCACCCGCGCCTGGTCGAAGCGGTTCGCCGCATTGGCCAACAAGAACTCGATGCCGTCGATGACCCAGGCCGGCAACTACGCGATGGTGCTGCACTATCTCAAGGCCATGGAAGCGCTCGGCGGAAATCCGAAAGATGGCGCCAAAGTCGTCGCCAAGATGAAGGAACTGCCGACCGACGATCCCCTGTTCGGCAAGGGCCCGCTGCGAGAAGACGGACGCCGCATCATCCCGGCCTATCTGTTCGAGGTGAAGAAGCCCGAAGAGTCGAAATACCCGTGGGATTACTACAAGCAGATCGCCACGATCTCGCCGGAAGACGCGGCAAAACCGCTTTCCGCGAGCGAGTGTCCGCTGATCAAGAAATAAGAAGAACCCCGGCCGGCCGGACTTGCAAGGGTCCGACCGGCTGCGAATTCAAAGTAGCGATGGGCTGAATCGGGCGCCGCTATCGCCGGTCCGGCGAGTCGGAGCCATTCCACTTGCTCCAGGGGGCGCTGGCGAGCGTTTGCAAATCAGTCGTCAGCGGACGGCGGGTCTGCTTCTCATAGGCCGCGATGATCCGTTCGGAATCCCTGATCTTGCGTTTCAGTTCGGTGACCGCCTTTTGCGACTGAGCGATCGTCTTCGAGCCCGCGATCTCGCCGAAATTATGCCGCGCGGTTTCGATCTGTTTCAGCGCCGCACGGTGTTTCTTGATTTGCGCCCGATGCCACGCGATCTGGCTGTTGCTGTCTGCGACCATGCCGGCCTCCTGAAAGTCGGGATGCGAGCATAGGTGATTCGCTGCCGCCGGGCCGAGTTCCCTTGACGGAAACTTACCCCAAACGGGCGGTTGACAACGTTCTTGCCGCAATCGCCAGCGCCAATAGCAACAGCGCCGATGCCAGCAGGAACGGCGCGCCCGGCAATTGCAGCGGTGCCTGCGCGCCGATGAAGTAGGCGAATGTCAGCGTGAACAGAAACGGCCCGACCATCTGCGCCACGCTTTGCACGCTGGTGTTGGCGCCCTGCAGCTGGCCCTGCTGGTTTGGCGCGACCAGCTGCGTCATCAGCGACTGGATCGCCGCGCCCGACACGCCCCATAACGCCATCACGGGAATGCCGAGCCAGGACAATGGACCGGTCGGCGCGAGCGCGAAAATCAGGAAGCCGGCGGCACCGCTGCCGAGCCCCAGCATCAGCGCCCGGCGCTCGCCGAAGCGCCGCACGATCGGCCCGATTGCCATCCCCTGCACCACCATCGCGCAGACGCCGACCATGGCCAGCGTCAGGCCGACGGTGGTGGTGTCCCAGCCGTAACGGTAGGTCGCATAGAGCACGTAGGTGCTCGGCAACACCACATGTGCAGTTTGCGCGACGAAATTCACCAGCGACAAACCGGCGAGAACGCGATCGGAACGCAGCAGATGCAGCGCGCCGACCGGATTGGCGCTCTTCCAGCGCAAGGGCGAGCGGCGTTTCCGCGGCAGCGATTCCGGCAGGATCAGAAATCCGTACAGCGTGTTGGCGAAGCCCAGCCCTGCGGCCGCCCAGAACGGCAACCGGGGATCGATGTCGCCGAGCAGGCCGCCGATCGCGGGTCCCAGGATAAAGCCGGCGCCGAATGCGACGCCGATCTTGCCGAACATCGCGGCCCGCCGCTCCGGCGCCGTCACATCGGCGATGTAGGCGAATGCCGTGGAAACGCTGGCCGAGGTAATGCCGGAGATCACCCGGCCGATGAACAGCCACAGCAGCGACGGCGCCAGCGCCATCAATACGTAATCCAGCGCCAGCCCTAAATTCGACAGCAGGATGACAGGCCGCCGGCCGAACCGGTCCGACAGCGCGCCGAGGATGGGTGAAAAGAAAAACTGCATCAGCGCCCAGGCGGTGCCGAACAGGCCGAAATATCGCGCCGCGGTGGCGGTGTCGTTATCGACGAAGCCTTCCACCAGCTTGGGCAGGATCGGCATGATCAGGCCGAGTGCCAGCATGTCGAGCAGGATGGTGACGAAGATGAAGATGACGGCGCCGCCGCGCGTCGCAGGCACCGCGGCGTTATCAGCGGCATTCGCCTCGTTCACGATGGCCGCTTGCGCTTGTGGGCGAACGGGTTGGCCTTCTCGCGCAGGCTGATCCGCACCGGCGTGCCCGGCAGTTCGAAGAATTCACGCATCGAATTGACGAGATAGCGCAAATAGGATTGCGGCACCGCATCGGCGCGCGAGCAGAACAGGATAAAGCTCGGCGGCCGCGCCTTGGCCTGCGTGATGTAGTTCAGTTTCAGCCGCCGGCCCGACACCGCGGGCGGCGGATTGTTGTCTACCGCCTGCTCGAACCAGCGATTGAGCGTCGCCGTCGGCACCCGCCGGTTCCACACCGCATAGGCCTGTTCGATCGAGCTCATCAAGCGGTCGATGCCCTCGCCCATCAAGCCGGATACCGCAACGATCGGCATACCCTTGACCTGCGGCAGCAGATGATCGGCGTCGGTGCGCAAGCCAGCGATCAGGCTCGACTGTTTCCCCATCAGGTCCCATTTGTTGACCGCGATCACCAGCGCGCGGCCCTCGCGCTCGATCAGGTCGGCGATGCGCAGGTCCTGTTCTTCGAACTTGTTCTGCGCGTCCATCATCAGGACCACGACTTCGGCGAAGCGGATGGCGCGCAGCGCATCCGACACCGAGAGCTTTTCCAGCTTTTCCTCGATCCGCGAGCGCCGCCGCAATCCCGCGGTATCGAACACGCGAAAATCCCGGCCCTGCCAGTTGACTTCGACGGAAATCGAATCGCGGGTGGTGCCGGCCTCGGCGCTGGTCAACAGCCGCTCTTCGCCGAGCAGATGATTGATCAGCGTGGATTTGCCGGCATTGGGGCGGCCGACGATCGCGACGCGAATGGGGCGCTTGGCGATCTCCTCGTCGGTCTCGATGACGTCATCGTCGTCGAACTCCTCGCTCTCCTCGACCGGCTCCGGCATGATCGCGCGCAGCGAGTCGTAGAGATCGCTGAGGCCCTCGCCGTGCTCGGCGGAAATCTGGATCGGCTCGCCGAGGCCGAGCGCATAGGATTCCATCGCGCCGGCCTCGCCGTGCTTGCCCTCGCTCTTGTTGGCGACCAGCACCACCGGCTTGTTGGCGCGGCGGGCGAAATCGGCAAAGCCGCGATCGTTCGGGGTCAGACCCGCGCGTGCGTCGATCACGAACATCAGGGCGTCGGCCAGCGCGATCGCAGTCTCGGTCTGCTCCTGCATCCGCGCGGTCAGCGAGCCCTTGGCGCCCTCGTCGAGCCCGGCGGTGTCGATCAGCGTGAATTCGAGATCGCCGAGGCGCCCCTGCCCCTCGCGGCGGTCGCGCGTAACGCCCGGCGTATCATCGACAAGCGCGAGCTTCTGCCCGACCAGCCGGTTGAACAGCGTCGATTTTCCGACATTGGGCCGGCCGATGATTGCAATGGTGAAAGACATGAATGGTCCAGGCGCTCGCTAGCAGGCGCACTTCAACGAGAGGGGAAAACCAACTATAGCGTTTTCGCGCGGAGCGGGCACCGCTTCGCTCGAATAAACGCCTCGAAAACAAGAGACCGGAGCCCGGGTCTGATCCGATCAGAACCGCGAATGCTCTAGCGCGTAAACGTGCCGCTCGGCAGTGGCGCCGGGAACGGCGAAGCGGATTGTCGGGTCGATTGCGCAGCGGGCGCGGACTGCGCGGCCGGCGGATCCGGTGGCGGAGCGGTGGTACGCCGGCGGATGATCTTCGCCGGCTTTGGCGGCGGCGGCGCCGCGGCGGTGCTGCTATCTTCCTCGGGCGCGGCATCGGGATCCGGCGCGGCGGCAGGTGCGGGAGCCCGGCTGGCCGTAACCGGTGGCCTGCTGCCGGATTTCGCGCCGCGCTTCGGCGCCTCCGGGGGCGGCGCGGCGGCGGCGGGGGCCTCGGCGTTCTGGCGGTCCATCTGTTCCTGGCGCGAGCCCTTGTACAAATCCTTCGGCACGCCCTGCTCGAGGCCCGGCACGCCTTCGGGGAAAACCGGCTTGCGCTCGCCCGGCAGCTTCTTCTTGGTGTCGAGGAAGTCGAGCATATCGGTCGGATCGAAACTGCTCATGCCGCCGGCGCAGCCCGCCAGCACGCCGGACAAGGCGATGACGACGGCGGTGGCGATCAGGCGTTGCGAGCGGCGCATGGTCGGTTTCTCACTCAACTTGTCAGCTCTTGGCAACCGGCGGAAGCAACGCCTGCAGCGCTTCAGCGCGCGAGCGCAGGCTCGCCGGCGTCTCGCCGTCATTGGCAATCATGTCCAGCCACTGCCGCGCCGCGGCGGTATCGTTGGTGCGCCAGGCCGACAGCGCGAGCAGTTCACGCGCGGTATGGCGAAAGGTCGCCCCCGGTACGGTGGCCGGTTCGAGCCGCTGCAGCATATCAGGATAGGCCGACGTCTCCAGCAGCAATCCGGCGGCGCGAACCCGGGCCAGGTCGCGCTCCGGCGCGCCAACGCTGCGATCGGCCGATATGTCGTCATACAGCTTCGCCGCTGCCTGCGGATCGCGCGATGTGGCTTCCGCCGCCGCACGCAGCCGCGCCAGAACGCGGTAGCCCGATGGCGACTTGGTAGCCAGGTCGGCAAAGGCGGCTTCCGCCTCGGTATGCTTGTTCTGTTCGGAGAGCTCCGAGGCCTTGTCGAAGGCAGCCCCGGCCTCGGCGGCCTTCTTGGCCTCCAGATACGCATAGCCACGCCAGCCGGCCACCGCGGCAATGATCAAAAACGCGCCGGCGACGATCAGAATCGAATACTTGTCCCAGATCTTCTTGAGCTGGTCGCGACGTACGTCTTCGTCAACTTCATCAAATAATTCAGACACTTAGAGTTATCCCATCCCCGATGGAGCGCGCCAATCCGCGTGTTCCGCCTCAACGCTGATCCCCGCGTGGCGGCGGCGATACCCTAGCGATATGGCGGCGGCAAGGCAAAGCAAGCCGGATCAAAGCGTTACCAAGGACAAGCTTAAAATCAAAGGCCCGTCTGATCCGAGCCGGCACCCGCCGGAAAGGCGCGAAAACACCCTAGACCAGGACGGAGTCGCCGGGCAGCAGGACGCCCCCGCTGCTGCGGGTCACCGCCGGGGCAGGATCTGACGAAGCCTGCGGTGCATACCGCGTAACCAGCCGCCGCTCGAGTTCATAGCGGTTCAGCGGTTCGACGAATTTGACCGCGAAGCCATCGGGCAACAGCCGGACGACGCGACCAATGCAGGCCCCCACCGCCAACGGCGTTCCGATCTGCGGTTGCAGCTGGGCCGAGACCGCGACACCCGAGGGCGACATGTCGATCACGAGACAGGGCTGCGTGGTGCCGTCCGCCAGGGTCATGATGGAATGGGGTGTTGTCGGGATGATGCGCGCATCCTTGCGCAAGTCAGCAAGGCGGGGCTCTTTCTGCTTTTTTTCCAGCCAGGTGAGCTTGCTGGCAAACTTTTCCCGCATCGGGCGGGTCATCTCGAGTTCGATCAGGAATCGACCTGTCTGGGTCTCGGTGATGCTGGCGTCGAATTTGCCGAAATCCTGGAAGTAGGCGCTGAGGCGGTCGCCGACCTTGCCGACGATAGGCACATCGGCCATCAGCCGGAATGGCGAGACACGCGTGGTTCGGCAGGCGAAAGTCCGCAGCTTGCCCTGAGGATCATACCAGTTCGGCAGCGTGTAGTTGCCGAGCACGGCAACATTGACCGCTCGCTGCTTGAGAAATGTCTCGACCGACAAAGGCAAATCCTCGTGGGTATCTACGCCTTCCAGTGAAGTGCCGAGCGTGAAGCCTGGTGCCGTAGCCATTGGCGGCTGCGATGACCGCAAGCGAGGTGTCCGCCGCGATCCCTCGAATTCCGATCGAGGATGCATGGGAATCGTCTGCGATAAACGCAATATGCGGACGAAACGCTAAGATTAGCTGAATCAGCCCGAAAGACGAGGTTCCCTACAGGGAACTTAGCCGACAACCGTTTCTATTCGGTAAATTCCAGACATCTCAGAGTTGTATCAATACGATATACTCGCGCTACGATTTTACGAAGCCGGCTTGCGTTCGCAACGCCGGCTCCGCCGACCGATCGCGCCGCGGCGGGCGGTAAAGGAAATTCAAGGAAAAAGCATAAATTGCAAGCGGTTGCGCTAGGCTTATTCCAACGATTCTTCTGTAAACCGATAGGAGGAATGCCGGGTGGGGCATTCGCGAGGTAACGCGAAGGATCGACATGTTAGCCTTAGCCAATCGACGCAGCAGCGAACGTCGTCCCTGCAGACGAATCGCGAAGATCCAGTTCGGGACCGGCTCGCTGCCGCGCGACTGCATGATCACGGACGTATCCGTGGGCGGCGTCAAAATCATCGCCGAACACCTCGAAATTCCCGCCGAGTTTACCATTATCCTGTCCGAGGGCGGCCCGCGGCAATGCCGGCTGGCCTGGCGGATCGGTTGCGAATTCGGCGCCCAATTCGTCGATTAGGCCGCGAGCCCTTCAAGATACCGAAGCCCGCACCTGTTCGCTCCCTGCGAATGATGACCGCAGCTGCTGCCGGCGCCGCTCCTTAACCTGAACTTAGGGTTAAACTGTAAGCATTTTTGACCAGTCCCGCCGACGATAGGTCAAACCAAGTGCTCCAGCAGTTGCGCCACAATGATTGCTTTGCGAGACGCGCTGCATTTGCCGCGTCCGCCATTCTGCTATTGGGGCTGGGTGGTTGCCAGACCGCCGGCACCTCCGACATTACGGGATCGCTGGGGGAGAAGTCCGAAGCCAGCCGCGCCGCCGACCCGCGGCGTGACCTGGAAGTTTCTCGCGAGCGCTTTCGCGCCAACCCCAAGGATGCCGAAGCGGCGCTGCAATACGGCAAGGCGTTACGCGCCACGGGCCAGAAGGCCCAGGCTGCAGCGATGCTCGAACAGGCCACCATCGCTCATCCCGGCAACAAGGCGCTGCTTGCCGGCTATGGGCGGGCGCTGGCGGACAACGGCAATTTCCAGCCGGCCTTCGACGTCCTCAGCCGCGCCCATACGCCCGACGATCCGGATTGGCGGATTCTTTCGGCACAGGGCGCGGTGCTCGATCAGCTTGGCCGATACGAGGAAGCGCGGCAATACTACGCAAGCGCGCTGAAGATCGCGCCCGAAGAACCTTCCGTGCTGTCCAATCTCGGTCTGTCCTACGTCCTTGCAAAGGATCTGCCCAAGGCAGAGGAGATCATGCGCCGTGCCAACAGCCGCCCGGATGCGGATCAGCGCGTGCGACTGAATTTGGCGCTGGTGGTCGGCCTGCAGGGTCGTCTTGCCGACGCTGAAAGTATTGTGAAGGCCGATCGGCCGGCCGAGGAAGCCGCGGCCAATGTCGCCGAGCTCAAGCGATTACTGTCCCGCAAGGGCAATGCACGTGCTGAGGCAGGTAAGCTGCCGTTGGCGGCTGCCCGGCGCTCCAATTGACCTGCGGGCGAAAGGCTGGTGCGCCCCTACCCTGCCCGCAGCTTTCTCATGAGCGGCGCCAGGAATGATCCCTTCGGCTTCCGGGTTTCGCCGCGGCCTGTCAGCTGCCGCGCGATCTGCAGAAACATCTTGGTGGTGCGGTGATTGGCTGAAATCTCCGCGATCATCTGGCCGTTGTTGGCAGCCGTGCCGAACATGCGCGAATCGAACGGAATGGAAGCGATCGGCGGGCTCTCGATGGTCTTGATGAATCCGCCCGCATCGATTTCCGGACGCTTCGGCATGCCGACCTGGTTGAGACAGTACAGCGGCGGCCGGTCGTTGGGCCGCGCGCCCTTCAGCATGTTCAGCATGTTCTTGGTGTTGCGCAGATTGGCGAGGTCCGGCTCGGCCACCACCAGAATGTCGTCGGCGCCGACCAGAACGCGCTTGGTCCAGCCCGACCATTGGTGCGGAACGTCCAGCACGATGCACGGCGTGGTCATGCGCAACGTATCGAAGATCGCATGGAAGGCGAGCGCGCCGAGGTCGTAGACCCGGTCGAGCGAAGCTGGAGCCGCCAGCAGGCTGAGATTGTCGGTGCACTTCGCCAGCAGGCGGTCAACGAACGAGGTATCGGGCCGGTCGGGCGAGAAGATCGCGTTGGCGATACCCTGCAGCGGATCCTTGTTGTAGTCGAGCCCGGCGGTGCCGAAGGCGAGGTCGAGATCGATGACGACGGAATCCAGCTGGAGATCGCGGGCGATGGCCCAGGCGACGTTGTGCGCGACGGTGGACGCGCCGACCCCGCCCTTGGCGCCGACCACGGCGATGACGCGACCGACGGCGACGGCTTCCGACGCCGAGAACAGGCTGCAGACCGAGCGCACCACATCGAGCGGAATCACCGGACCGATGACGTAGTCGCTGACGCCGCGGCGCACCAGTTCGCGGTAAGGTGCCGTATCATGCGCGGTGCCGATCACAACGACGCGGGTTCCGGGATCGCACACCGATGCGAGGTCGTCGAGGCCGGTGAGAATATCGCTGCCGCCTTCGGTTTCCAGGATGATCACGTTCGGCGTCGGTACCGTACGATAGTTTTCGATAGCGGTCGCCACGCCGCCCATCTGAACCGTGAGATGCGCCTTGCCGAGACGGCGGTCCTCGGCTGCCGCTTTCACGGCGACAGCGGTAGCCACGGTCTCGCAAAAGGCCTGCACCGACACGCGCGGCGCCGGGGCGATGTAATCGGCCGCGTGCGGCGCCGGGGCTTCCGGTTGATCTTCGGGAAGTCGCATGACGGTTGTCATTTGCCTGTATCGCTGAGTTTGGCTTTATCGGATTCGGGATAGGTGGTCGCGGTCGAGGTGCCCTTGCGATACTTGTCGAACGCCTCGGTGCGCCGTGCCGTATAGGCGGCCGTCTCGGATCTCGGCTGTTCGAGGTCCGCAGGATTGTCGATCATCGCGGCGAGGTTGCGCTGGTTCGCGCAACCGAAATTGTGATACTGCCGGTTCTCGCTATAGCCCGGGTTAAGGACCGAAGGTCCGAGATCCTCAGGCCACAGGCCGCAGGGGCCGGCGACCGCCGAGATTTTCGGATAACTCAGCCTGATGGTCGCGAGCGTGCGGGGATCGTCCGGACGGTAGCGATTCAACCTGATGCCGCGCGACGGCACACCGCCCGCCGCCAGCGTCGCCTGAATTTCCCGGAACGAAGCTGCCGCGGACCGGGCGTTCGGGGTGTCGATCGGCACATCGACCACAATCGCGCCGGTGCCTTCACGGACCCAGGTCCGCGCCAGTCCCATGACGTCGGCGCGCTGCGAAGCGGACAGCCCGCCGCGTCCCTGCCCGACGAAAACCACGATCGAGGTGTCGGCTTCCTGAACCGCGATCGGATGACGCAGCCGGTAGTCGTCGGGCACGCTCGCCGTCACGACTTCCGCGCCGGTATAGGTGCACGCTCCCAGCGCGACCGAGACGCCGGCCAGCGCACCCAGCAGGCGCAGGGTGCGAAGGCGATCTCGCGGTGTTCTGTTCGTCATCGTTTTGTCCTCGTCCCGCAACCGCCGGGCAACGCGTCAGTCAATGATGAAGCCGAAATTGCTCGGCGAGCCGCCGACCGCTTCGGCGTGGCCGGCGACGCCGTAAATCTTGTTGATCTGGGCCAGCAGCGTCGATTGCGAATCCGACGCCGGCGCAAACCCGTCGTCGGGACGTGACAGCTCTTTCTGTGCGACCGCCCGAACGACATAGGGCGTCACCAGCACCATCAGTTCGGTCTGGTTGTTGATGAAGTCCTGGCTCCTGAACAGCGCGCCGAGAACCGGCAAGGAATCCAGGCCGGGAATTCCGTTGACCGCCCGCTTGGTCTGTTCCTGGATCAGGCCGGCCATCGCGATCGAGCCGCCGGAGGGAATCTCGAGCGTGGTTTCGGCACGGCGGGTCTTGATCGAGGGAATCGTCGTTCCACCGGCACCGCCAGTCAAAGCGTTTTCGGTGGAGACTTCCGACACTTCGGTCATCACCCGCAGGCTGATCCGCCCCTCACTCAGCACCACCGGCGTAAAGTTGAGCGAGATACCGAACTTCTTGTAGCTGACCGTCTGGACGCATTGTCCGATCCCGCCGCCCGCGATCGGTTGGCAGGTCACGCCGGTCGGAATGGGAAACTCGCCGCCGGAGATAAATGTCGCGGACTCGCCGGAGATCGCCGTCAGATTGGGTTCGGCGAGAGTCCGCACGACGCCGGCGCTTTCCATCGCGCGAAGCGTCGCCTGGACCGATGGCGCCGAGCCGAACGACGTGGCGAGGCCGTTGCCGGGGACGAGAGGTCCGCTGTTGGCGGTGAACGGGTTGTTATTGTTGAATCTCACGACCGTGGTGCCGGAGTTCATGCTGGCGCTGAGATCGACACCCATCTGCTTGACGATGTCACGCCGCACTTCCGCGACCGTGACCTTCAGCATGACCTGATCGCGGCCCCTGACCACGATCGAGTTGACGACCTTGTCGGCGCCGCCGACCAGCCGCGCCGCGAGATCACCCGCCTGCTGGGCCTCGACCGGTGACGATACCGAGCCGGTCAGCATGACGCCGTCGCCGACGCCCTCGATCTGGATTCCCGGCAGGGTATGCCGAAGTGCGGCGCGCACACCGTTAAGATCGCGCTTGACCGCGATGTCATAGGCCGCGACCTGATGGCCCGCGGCATCGAAGAACACGACGTTGGTCTGACCGACCGCGGCGCCGATGATGTAGGCGCGCTGCGCCGAGCGCACCACGGCGTTCGCAATCTTGGGATCCGCGACCAGCACGTCCTTGACCTCGCGCGGCAAGTCGACGATCACGGATTTTCCGATGCCGAGCGCCAGAAATCGCACCTTGGTCGATCCGATGGTAGATACCGGCGACACGATCGGCGCCTGCTCGCCAACCGGCGCCAGCGCCGGTTCGTCGGCGGCAAAAGCCGGCGTCAGAGCCGGACTGAGCATCAGCGCGGCAACGGCTGAAAACGAAAGCGTGCGGGCCCACAAGGTCCGCATCGCCAACTGATTTCCGCGGTAATTCATATTGAGCGTCCTTCGGTCACTTCTGTGTCGTCGTCTCGCTTTGGACGCCGTAGCGAACCACTTTGATGCTTTCGCCCCTTTTGGGAGCGGTGGAATCGTCGGGGACGGTCTCGACCACGTTGAGGTCGGCGATGCTGCGCAGCGCCAGCGTCAGCGTACCGGTCTGGCGCGAGCGCGCCAGCGTCTCGGCCTGCTCGGCCTTCAACTCGAGCGTGACGGTCTTGCCGACCACCGCGTTCTGGCCGTCCTTTTCCTTCGGCGCCTGATCGATCGCCAGCACGCGAACGTTGCTCAGGATGACTTCGGAGTTGACGACGTCGGGACCGTTCTTGTCGGTGCCCTTCTCGCGCTTGGACAGGATCACGTCGACGCGGTCGTTCGGCAGGATGAAGCCGCCGGCGCCGGTCTCCGGCGATATCTCGGTGGAAATGGCGCGCATGCCGGTGGGCAGGATCGCGGCCATGAAGCCGGATCCGTCGGCCCTGACCAACTTCTGCTCGCGGATCGGTTCGCCAGCGATGAAAGGTGCGCGCGCGATCCAGCCCGCGACCTGCGTGGTGGCGTCAGGGCGTTCGCCGCGGCGAATGAAATTGTTGCTGGTCGAGGAGGCCGGCCATGTCTGCCATTGCATGTCGTCCGGTTTGAGCGACTGGCCGAGACCGATGTCGGCCCTCGCCACCAGGACGTCCACCGTCGGCAGTTGAGCCGCCGGTTCGGACGCGACGGTTTTCTTGTCAGTCCCGCTGGCGAGGTAGGCGGCAACGCCGCCGGCACCCAGAGCGATGGTCAGAACTACAATGCGAGCGGTATTCATACGCTTTACGATCTACCTTTACGCCAGACGCCCGGACTGCATTGTGATGAGGACGTCTCCACCAGCCATGACTAAGGCAGTAAAGGTATAAGCGAACTTGAGGGTTCAACGAGTTTGCCGAAACGACCCCCGAGATTTGTCCGCATGGTGAACGGGGCGTTCATGGTGAAGAAGACGTTACCGTCGCGCTATTCCATAAAACTGAACCGGCGGCGCACTGAATTCTCAGTAGCCGCCGGCAACCGGTGACGACGCCCCCTGAGAAGGAGGACGCGCTTACTTCAGCGAAGTATTGATATCGGTGAACTTGGTATTCAGGTTGGTGCCGAGGCCGTTGACCACCGCGATGATCGCCAGCGAAATACCGGCGGCGATCAGGCCATACTCGATGGCCGTGGCGCCAGACTCGTCATTCAGAAATTTCATAATGGAACGCTTCATGTGATGCTCTCTCTCGCTTTGATGGGCCCTGCTCCACCATTCCCGCAGCGGAACCCTAGTGCGAAAGTTTCTAATCTTGCATGAAGCGAATAGGGGCAAATTCCTCCGATATTGCGCGCAAGTTGCAATGCAAATTGATACGATTGCGGTCCGGGACCCGATCGAATTCTCGGGGAATGTCGTTGTCCGGGAGCCGCTTGGCAGCCGGATGAGGCGATGTTAAAGCCATGGCCTGGCTTGAGCGATATTGACATCGTCGTGCGAAAATTGGCGTAATCCGTTAACCCTGCTTTTGATTTCGTCTTGAAGGTGATTCATGCTTCGCCGCGCCTTGATTGCCCTTGTTGCCGTCGCTCCGGCAGCCCTGCCCGCAGCTTCGCTGGCCTACGATATCAAGCCGAAGGCGCCGGAGACCGCGTTCTCCAAGAAAGCGCGCCCGGATATTCTGGGGATCTCCGCGGACTCCTCGGCCGCGGCCGCGCGGACGGTCCTGGAATCGTCGTTCAAAGGGCGCGGCAAGGCGAATATTCAGGAGCAGAAATTCGGGGGCAGCGCCCTCAGCTATACCGCCGCGATGGTTTTCACCCTTCCCTCCGATCCGAAACAAACCGGCGAGGTGCTTTCCTCAAGCTTCTCTTCGCCTGCCAGCGCCAACCTGGTTTATTTTGTCGATCGCAACCTGACCTTCGCGCAGGACCAGCAGCCTTCCAAGGCCGAGATGGTCAAGCAGGTCATGGACAAATACGGCGTCCCGACCATCGTCGGAAACCAGCATTTGTATTATTTCTATCGCGCGGGTTCGATTATGTCGGTCGGCGCGAAATACAAGGAGGCGACCGCGGTGGAGGCGGTCGACCGGCCGCTCGATCCGAAAACCGCGCTCAAGCTCAATGACAGCAATGGCCGAGGCAGTTGCGTCGCCATGGTAAAACGCTCGCTGGAAAAAGAGAAAAACCTGGCCGCCCTGGTGGGTGAGGCAAAGGGCGCCAATTGCGACGGCGCGCTCAGCGTGGAGCTGACGCCGGGCGCCACGCCGGACCGGGTTGGCAAGGCCCAGTTCACGCTGCTGGATTTCAAGCGCATGATCAGCGCCTCCAAGATCGACGCCGATGCC
>JBKJUA010000235.1:0-31592 GCA_046590305.1 Bradyrhizobium sp. | reverse complement strand
CCGCGACCGCGTCCGGGTCTACTGGTCGCATTGCGCCACCTGGCGCATCAACCATCCCGGCTGGTACAAGCCCGCCATCACCGACCTCGACGGCGTCAAGGCGATCGGACGCGAGGTGAAAGACAAAAAATTCACCGCGCTGAAGACCAATATATTTACCTATACCGACGGCAAGCCGCAGGGCTGGCGGCCCGGTTTTGGTGTGCCGTTCGAACCGGAGATCAACGTCGACCGCAAGGTGTTGCACGACCTGCGCATGCACCTGGAAGCCATCCGCGACGGCGCTGGGCCCGACGTCGATATCCTGCTCGACCTCAATTTCAACGCCAAGACCGAAGGCTATCTGAAAATATTGCGCACCATCGCCGATCTCGACATGTTCTGGATCGAGATCGACAGTTTCAGCCCCGAAGCGCTGGGTTATATCCGGCGGCAAAGCCCTCACCCGATCTCGTCCTGCGAGACGCTGCTCGGCCTGCGCGAATTCCTGCCCTATTTCCGTGAACAGGCGATGGACGTCGCGATCATCGATACGCCGTGGAACGGGGTGTGGCAGTCGATGAAGATCGCGGCCTCGGCCGAAGCCCACGAGGTCAACGTCGCGCCGCATAATTTCTACGGCCACCTCTGCAGCATGATGAATGCGCATTTTTGCGCGGCGGTGCCGAATTTGCGGATCATGGAAATCGACATCGACCGGCTGGAATGGGACCACGAGCTGTTCACCCATCTGCCCGAAATCGTCGACGGCTATCTCGTGATCCCCGACCGCCCCGGCTGGGGCACCGAACCCAACGAGGAAGCGCTGCGCGCACATCCGCCGAAGGGGCTGGGCGGGTTGTTAAATTACGGGCAGAAGAAATAGCCGCATCGTTCGGCAGATGCGAGGCAGGCCGAAAGACGGAGCGCCTCGTCCGATGTCGGACTGACAAAGGCGCGGGACCCAATCCGGGAAAAGCAACTATCAGTTGCATATCTTGTTGATCGGCATTTGGATCAAGAGTAACGTTCCTTCGGGGCGTCAAACCCGAGGCCGCAAATGGTCAGGCGTCGAGGCGATAAGACACCAGAGCCACCGAGTGGCCGCGCGGCCGAACGGCTGCGCATGTTCGAGCAGGCCCGCCAGCCCGACCGCAAAGAAACCTTCACAAGCAAAGCCCAGCCGATGGAGAAGAAGCCCGCGAAAAAGCCGGAGGGAAAAGATGAGAACAAAGCGCGACGCAAAGATCGATAGGCAGATCAAGCAGAAAGCTCCCTCGCCAGCGGGAGGGAAGGTGCTGAGAAGGCTCTTTACCTATCTCGCCGAACGAGATCCCGGTCTCAACAACGACGTCGTCGCGACGTTCGTGATTCCCAAAGCGACCGTCCCGAAATTCGTATTCCCGAAGCAAACCAGCCGGATCAAGGCAGCGCGCGCGCTTTCGGCACGGCCGGTCAAGCGCCGTACCGCCGCGGCAAAATCCTTCGGCGCAGCACTTTCGAAAGCTGCGACGTCGCTCGCGCACCCACCCCGGACACGCGGGCGGGCGGCGGCAGCTCCGGGCCCTGCGGCCGCGGTATGGCAATCGCTCGGCCCGGATCATGTCCCCGATGGACAGACCTACGGTACCAACCGCGTGGACGTGATCGGCCGACTGTCGAGCATTGCCATCGATCCACGCGATGCAAAACACCTGCTGGTCGGAGCCGCCGGCGGCGGCATATGGGAAAGCAAGAATTCCGGCGCGAGCTGGTCGCCTTGCACCGACGCGATGCCCTCGCTCGCGATCGGCGCGGTGACGTTCGATCCATCCGGCCCCGGTCGCGTCTATGCCGGCAGCGGCGAGGGAAATTTCTACGCCAACCTCGGCGCAGGCGTCTATCTGTCGACCGACGGCGGTAGCAGTTGGACCGTATTGGCGTCAGCGCCCTTCATGGGAGTGGGATTCTACGATCTTGTGGTCGATCCCGCGACGCCTGCGACGCTGTACGCGGCGACAACCAATGGTTTCTACAAATCGACCAACAGCGGAAAAACCTGGACCCAGAAGCGTGTCGGCAGATGCTGGGACATCAGCGTCGATCCGGGTGGAGGAACCGTCGAGATCCTCGCAAGCTTTCAAGACGGACTATTCGTATCCACCAATGGCGGAAATGCCTTCGCCGCCGTGGCACTGCCGTCGCTCCCCAACGCCGCGTGGACACGTCTTGCGGTCGATCGCGTGGTTTCAGCGCCCGACATTGCCTACGCTTTTGGCGCGGCAGGCAATGCCTCTCATTTCTGGCGTCGCAGCGGAACCGTGTGGAAGAAGATCAAGGTACCCGCGAGCCTCAGCGTCAATCAATCCTGGTACGACTGGTTCGTGGCGGCGACGCCCGACAAAAAGGGCCAAGTGTATATTGGAGCCATCGATACGTTGCGGGGCGATCTCTCGGGCACGACCTGGACCTGGACGAATATCACGACCCAGGGCAACAACAGCATTCATCCCGATCAGCACTGCCTGACCTTCGCGCCGGGTGTTTCGAGCACCATCTACGCCGGAAATGACGGGGGAATCTACAAGTCCACCAATAGCGGCCGGACATGGAAATCGCTCAACAAGGGTCTCGTGATCACCGAGATCGAGTACATGGCGAGCGATCCGGCGACCTCGAAATGGCTGATGGCCGGAACCCAGGACAATGGAACTCTCCGGCATACCGGAGGGACCAAATGGGACCACATCGCCGATGGCGACGGCGGCGACTGCGGCGTCGATCAGCAGGCCTCCAATATCATCTATCACAGCTACTACAACGTCACCCTGGAACGGTCGACCAACAAGGGTAACAGCTGGTCGCCGCTGTCGCCTCCCAACGTGGCGTCGCTGTTCTATCCGCCGGTCGAGGTGGTGGGCCCCACGCTTGCGATCGGCGCCGTGTCACTGGTGGTGTCGCGAAACAGCGGCGCATCGTGGGCCGTCGTTCCGCTCGGCCTGGCTGCCAATGAAGTGGCCAGCACCATGCGCGCACTGGATTCGAATGCCGTCCTGCTTGGCACCAACTTCGGCAAGATCCTGCAGATGGACTGGACCGGCACTGCGTGGAGAAAAACCACGCTTGCCTCGCCCGCCGCAAAATACATCAGCTGCATCGCGGTCGATCCGTCAAACCCGCAGCGCTATTGGGTGACGAGTTCGCAGGTCTCGGGCGCCGGCGGCCGGGTCTTTCGCTCCGATAATGGCGGCACCTCGTGGGTGAACTGCACCGCGGGCCTGCCGAACATCCCGTTCAACTCAACCGTAATCGATCCGGCGGATTTCCGGCGCGTATGGGTCGCCGGCGATGTCGGCGTGTATCAAACCAGCGATCTCGGTGCGAGCTGGGCTCCATTCTCGAACGGATTACCCAACGCAATGGCGGTAGACCTGCTGTTTCACCGGCAGGACCGCAAGTTGATCTGCGGCACCCGCAACCGTGGCGCCTGGATCGTGGACGTTCCCTGACCATTCCAGCAAGCGCCGCTGGTTTGAATCCTGTTCCAGACACCACGGAGGAAGGACATGTACAGCCTGCTAAGAAACGAACCGCTTCGACGGCAGTTCGCAGCTGACGCAAAAAACCTGCCGGCGACGCAGGCCGTGACATTGCTGCCGGCGCTGCTGATCACGCAACTGTTCTATCACTGGAAGAGCTTCCTGCTCGAATTCGGCGGCTTCCTCGTGACCTGGTTCGTCATCGATTTCATCGTAACGACAGCGCTCGATGCGTGGCGGGGGCGGCGAAGCGCTTCATCCTGACACATCACCGAAGCGCAATATCCAGCCAGCCCAACGCGTTGACGGTCACCCGGTCGCCGGCATTGACGACGACCGTGGTGGTCTCGGCCTCGATGATCGCAGGCCCTGCCAATGCGTGACCGGGGCGGAGATCGTCAAGCGCATAGACCGGGACGTCGCGCCAGGCGTCGAACCAGGCCTGCCGCGTTCCGCGCGGTGTACAAGCTCCCGCCGACGGCGTCGGCCGCACATCCTGCCCACGCTGCGAGACTTCGCCGATCGCCGCGACGCGCGCGTTGACGAACACCACTTCCTGGTCGCGCGAGGCGTAGGTGTAGAGCTCTTCGTGGCGGCGATGGAAGCGGTCCTCGATCTGGTCAACCAGCGAGGGCGCATTCCAGTCGAGGCCGTCGAGCGCGACGTCGATCTCGAAGATTTGCTCGCCGTATCGCATCTCGGCGGAACGTTCCGTCGTCATCGGGCCGCCGAACCAGGCGCGCAGCCGGCCGGTGGCTTCAAGCTCCAGCTCCGCAAACAGGTTTCGTGCTTCGTCGGCCGAGATGCGGGCGGCGGCGCCGTAATGGGTGCGGCTGACTTCGTAGCGCAAATCGCTGGTCAGCATGCCCCAGGCCGACAGCACCGAGGCTGCGACCGGCACGATGATGCGCTTGATATCGAGTTCGCGCGCCACCTCGGCGGCATGCAGGCCGGCCGCGCCGCCAAAACTCAGCAACGCGAATTTTCTGGGATCGACGCCGCGGCGCAACGTCATCAGCCGGATGCCGTCGGCCATCTTCAGGTTGATCATCCGAAAAATGCCGGCCGCGGTTTCGATCTGCGCGAGGTCCAGCGACGCGGCCACCCGGTCGACCGCGGCCTCCGCTGCCACAGCGTCGAGCGGACGCGCGCCGCCCATGAAGGCGCCCGCATCGAGATAGCCGAGCACGACATTGGCGTCGGTGACGGTGGCGGCCGTGCCGCCATTGCCATAGCAGGCCGGCCCCGGCACCGAACCCGCGCTTTCCGGGCCGACGCGCAGGGTGCCGCCGGTATCGACTGTTGCGATCGAGCCGCCGCCGGCCGCGATGCTGGCGATATCGAGGCTGCGCAGCGCAATGCGCTGGCCGGCGAGCGTGCCATCGGCGGACAGCGAGGCGCGGCCCTCGGAGATCAGCGAAATGTCGGTTGAGGTGCCACCCATGTCGAACGGCACGAGGTCGGGTACGCCAAGCAGATCGGCGCAGCGCCGCGCGCCGGAAATGCCGCCGGCAGGACCCGACAACACCGTGCCCGCGGCGAGCCTGGATGCTTCCTCGACGGGCGCCATGCCGCCATGCGAGAGGATGATGAAGAGCGAGCCCTTGAAGCCGGCCTCGTCAAGGCGCTGCTCCAGATTGGCCAGATAGTGCCGCACCAGCGGCCGGACATAGGCGTTCACAATCGTGGTCGACACCCGCTCATATTCCTTGATCTGCGGCAGCACGTCGCTTGAGCGGGAAATGCTGATATCCGGCAGCTCGCGCGCCAACCGTTCGACAGCGGCGAGCTCGTGCACAGGATTGAGATAGGAATGCAGGAAGCAGACCGCGACCGAATTGGCGCCGGAGCGGCGGATCGCGCCGATGGCGTCGTCAAGCGAGCGGTCGTCGAGCGCGATCGCGACCTCGCCATTGGCCTTGAGCCGTTCCCGCACGCCGAACCGCCGCTCGCGCGGCACCAGCGGTTGCGGCTGCGGCGAGCGCAGATCGTAGCGGTTGTCCTTCAGCCCCTCGCGCATTTCGATCACGTCGCGATGGCCCTCGGTGGTGAGCAGCGCGACTTTTGCGCCCTTGCGCTCAAGCAAGGCGTTAGTGGCGACCGTGGTGCCGTGCACGATGCGATCGGTACCCCCGAGCATTTTTTCGCGCGTCAACTTTAGCCGCCGCGCCAGCTCTTCCAGCCCGGCCATGACGCCGACCGACTGGTCCGCCGGCGTCGATGGCGATTTCGCGAACACGGTTTGGCCGCTCTCGTCGATCGCGACGAGGTCCGTATAGGTGCCGCCGACGTCAATTCCGATCGTGTACATCAGGAGCCCTGCCCCGCCGGTGCATCGCCGGTGACAAGTCCCTGTTCGCGGTCACGCGCACGGGTTTCCGCCGAGCGTTCGGCCGGCGGTCCATAGCCGCCGCCGCCGGAGGAGCGAATTTCGAGACAATCGCCGGGACGAATCTCGATGCCGACTTCCTTGGTGCGCAGGGGACGCGGCGGACGTCCCTCGGAAATCAGACGGTAATCGTGCGGCACGCCATCCTTGCCGCCGAGCATCCCGCACGGACCGTAGCGCACCCCGTCGCCCGCGGTGTTGCCGCGCGCCGGTTTTGTCGTTTCCAGCACCAGGTCGAGTGCGACGCCGAGGCCGCCACGGAATTTGCCGTCGCCGCCGGAGTTTTCGCGGAATTCATGTTTCCGAAAATGCAGCGGAAAACGCACCTCCGCGACCTCGATACTGCCAAATTTGAGGCCGCCGACGCTGTGCCATTCACCGATTGACGAATAGCCGTCACCGCCCGAGGAAGCGCCGCCACCCGGACGCGCCTGAAACAGGTGCCAGATGAAATTCTTGCCCGTGCGCGGATCTTCGCCCTGGATCGCGATCCGGAAGCGGCGGCTCCAGCCCGCCATGGCGCGATCAGGACACGACGCCGACAGCGCCTTGACGATCGCTTCGACGATTTCATTGGAAGGATGGCTGGTGCACAGCGTCACCGGACGGCCGGGATCGGCCCAGACGATGGTCCCCTGTTTGGCGATCACCTTCAAGGGCCGCAGCGCGCCGGTGTTCTTCGGGATTTCGGCGTCGATCAGATAGGCAAAGGCCATCGCCACCGCCGCCTGCATGTTTGCATGCGAGGAATTCACAAAGCTGGTCGATTGCGGATCGGAATCCGACAGATCGACCTCGATATCGCTGCCCTTCTTGGTGACCTTGGCGGCGATCCTGATGTCGCTGCGGCCATGGCCGTCATCGTCGAGGAAGGCCTCGCCAAAGAACACGCCGTCCTTCCAGGTCGAGACCACGGCGCGGGTCTGCTGCTCGGTCGCATCGAGGATCGCCTCGATCGCGGATTCGACTATTGGCGCGCCGAACTCGCTGAACAGTTTTGCAACGCGCCGCTCGCCGAGATTCGCCGCCCCCAGCATCGCGGCGAGGTCGCCGCGAAACTCGCGCGGGTTGCGCACGTTGAGCGCCAGCAGGTCGAGCAGGTCCTCGCGCGGCCGGCCGGCCTCCGACAGCCTGATCGGCGGGATGCGCAATCCCTCCTGCCAGATCTCGGTGGCGCCGGGATTATAGGCGCCATGGGTGGCGCCGCCGATATCGCTGAAATGGGCGCGGACGATGGTCCAGAGCAGGCGCTTGTCGCCGGCAAATACCGGCACGAAGACCGTGAGATCGGGCAGATGGCTACCGCCATGATAGGGATCGTTGAGCAGAAACACGTCGCCGGGCGCGACGTCCTTGAACCGGTCCTCGACCACCATCGTCGCCCACGGCAGCGCGCCGACATGAACCGGGAGATGATCGGCCTGCGCGATCAGGCGGGCGCGCGTGTCGCAAATCGCCAGCGAAAAATCCCGGCTGGAATTCAGGATCTGGGAATAGGTGGTGCGAAGCATGGCTTCGCCCATTTCCTTCACAATCGAGCTCAGGCGGTGCTGAACCACGGATCGCGTGATGGGATCGATCTTGCTGGACATGGACGCTTGTTGGCAAAAAGCGGCGGCGGGATCAAGGGACGCCGGTCGAAGCCGCCCCCTGTCCCGTCGCTGCTAAAGGTCTGGTCGCATGCCGGAATCGCGGGCGCGGCCGCGAGCTCCGGCCAGGCAAACCAAAAATATCGAAAACAACCCCATGTACAGTAGCAGGGGAGCGCCGGCCGGGAGGGTTCAGCCTGCGAAATATTTTGACACGTCGGGCAAATCACCGGCACACTTGCAATCTCGCGCAACTTTTGAGCCGCTCAGGCCGACGCCGCCACCTCAGCGATGGCTTCCGAGGCCGCCGCGACGATGGACTCGACATCCCGATCCGTCATCGGCGTCGACAACGCCATCAATCCATAGCCCGCCGCCAGCACGCCCCGATTGAGCAACCCGCGATGGAAGATCGCCGATCGCTGCGTTTCCTGCTCGGTCGGCCAGGCCGATCGGTAGTCGCGGACCGGGCGGTCGGCAAAATGAACTTTCAGCAGCGATCCGAGCCCGACGGTGCGGCCCGGCACGCCGTGGCGGCGGAACGCCTCCTCGATGCCGCCGCGCACCGCCTCCCCGATCGCATCGAGCCGCGCAAAGGCCGCGTCATCCAGCAACTCCATTGCCGCAATGCCGGCACGCATCGTCACCGGATTGGCCGAGAACGTGCCGCCATGCGGCAGATCAGGCTTGCCGGAGCTGGGATCGAACACCGCCATGAACTCCCGCTTGCCGCCGACCGCGCCGACCGGAAAGCCGCCGCCCATGATCTTGCCGAGCGTGGTCAGATCGGGATCGATATCCCAAAGCCCCTGTGCGCCGCGATAGCCGAGGCGGAAGGTGATGACTTCGTCGAAGATCAACAGCGCGCCGACTTCCCTGGTGACCGCGCGCAGCGCGTCCAGATACGCCTTGTCGGCGGGCGCCAGCCCCGCGCGGTTCGGCATCGGGTCGACCAGCACGCAGGCGAGCTCCGCGCCATGCTCGCGGATCAGGCTGACCGCCGCCTCGGCATCGTTGAAGGGAATGGTGATGACGTCGGCCAGCACATTGTCCGGCGTGCCCTTCGCATACGCCACCGAAACCGGCGCATTGCGGCCCCAGGCTTCCGGAGCGGGATCGAGGCTGACTTCGGCGTAGTCGTAGGAGCCGTGATAGGCGCCCTCGCATTTGGCGATTTTCGGCCGTCCCGTGAAGGCGCGCGCCGCCTTCAGCGCCATCATCACGGCCTCGGTGCCGGAATTGGTGAAGCGCACCTGCTCCATCGACGGCAGGCGCGCCGCCAGCAATTCCGCGAGATCGATCTCGGACTCGGTCGGCAGCCCGAACGCCGATCCCAGCGCCAGTTGCCTGGTCGCTGCCGCCACCAGCGCCGGATGGGCGTGGCCATGGATCAGCGCGGTGAAATTGTTGATGCAGTCGATATATTCATTGCCGTCGACATCGAACACAAGGCAGCCCTCACCGCGCGCGGCATAGATCGGGTACGGCTTCATGAACACGGTGGTGCGGGTGTTGCCGCCGGGCAGACTCGACAGCGCGCGGTTGTAGAGGTGTTGGGAGCGGGATTTTGGATCGGGGTACATTTTGGCTTTCACCAATGGAACGACTGGACGTGCTGGAGGTCTGGCCCACCTGCTATCACGACACAGTGTGAGCCAGCCATCCCTTTACGCAAGGGTGGCGAGCTACCAATATGCTTCACCCCCGCGATAGAGATCGCTGAACCGGCGATAACCTCTATTATACTGTATTCACTGTATTATTTCTTGAATGACGTCGGGTTTTTGCTTATACTGGGTGTCGGGTTTTTGTAAAATGAGCTAATCGATGCCGCGCCAGCCCACATTGCGCAAAAAGATTGAACAGCGGATCGCCCGGAAGAAGGGCGAAGACGTGTTCCTTACGCGCGAGTTCAAGACTCTCGGCGGTGAGGATCAGGTGGTGCGCGCATTGCGCGAGTTGGTGGACAATGGCCGCCTGGTGCGGCTCGGCTATGGCGTCTATGGCCGCGCGATGGTCTCGCGCCTCAGCGGCAAGCCGATGCTGTATAGCCGCGATGGCTTCGCCGGCGTGGCGCGTCAGGCACTCGACAAGCTCGGCGTCGAATGGGAGCCGACGGAAGCCGAACGCGCCTACAATGAGGGCCGCTCGACGCAGGTGCCGGTAAACCCGGTCGTGCGGATCAAGGGTCGCTTCTCACGCCAACTTCGCTACCGCAACGCGGAGCTGCTGCTTGAGCGATGACCTCACCCTCGAAGAACTGCTCGAAGTCCAGGAGCATTTTGATCTCCCGGGGCCCGCCCTTGTCGAGAAGGACTGGCATGTCGTCAAGGCACTGGCCGCGATCGCGGCCGTTGATACCGGCGACTTTCGCCTCGTGTTCGGCGGTGGAACGGCTTTGAGCCGCGCCTACAAGCTGACCCAGCGCATGTCGGAAGATGTCGATCTCAAGATCGTCTGCGACAAAAGTCCCTCACGCGGCGCGCTGCGCAAGCTGCGCGCCGCTATCACCGACGCGCTGCTTGGTGCCGGCTTCGAGTTCGATCCGAACAACGAGAAGCACCGCGTCTCGATGTACAACGGCCACTACACCAAATACCAACTGCCCTACAAACCGATTGCGGAAGGCAAAGGCATCCTGCGTCCTGACGTCCAGATTGAAACCGCCGTGTTTCCGTTGCGGCGTGAAGCAGTGGACAAGCCGGTGATCTCGTTTATCGCCGAGGCCTATGGCCGTGAGCCCGAATTATCGGCAATTGCCTGTTCTTCCATTCTTGAAACCGCCGCCGAGAAACTGGTGGCGTTGACATGGCGTGCGGGCTCCGAATTGGCAGGCTTGCGCGACGAGCGCGATCCGACGCTGGTGCGGCACATCTATGATCTTCACATGATCCGCCAACACTATGACGCGGCGGCAGTTGCCGCCCTGGCCCATGAAGTGATGCTGGCCGACGCTGAAACACGCGGCGACAAATTTCCAGCGTGGCAGAAAGACCCGCTCGGCGAAACGCTTCGCTGCATCGAAGGCATTCCCAAGGACAAGGTGTTCGTAGACGGCTACGCGAATTCCCAGCGCGACATGGTCTACGGGGACAAGCCGGATTTCACAGCGGCGATGGGTACGCTGAACACGCTGGCCGATCACCTCAAGACGATTGCGGCCTGACAAGACCGCCGTTGCCTTCACCCGTCCACTAACACTCCACAGGGCGCTCCTGCCATCTTATTGAGCAGAGGCGGTACACAGGGAATAACTAAAGCGGCGATCGCTGCGTGCGATCGATCCTCGTTTGACGACCGCCCGCGGAATCCCTACCCTCTCGGCAAGCCGCATCCGCGGCCCTGTGCCCTGAAATGCAAACGACCCCGGTGCCCATGGCTCGACCAAGCGCGACAGAAAATAATCCATGAGCGCCCCCGATCCGCTGCTGCCCGACGAGCCCTGGCCCCAACGCGTTTCCCGGATTTTCGCCTGGCTTGCCGGCGGCTGTATCCTGTTCGGCTGCGGCGCGCTGATTTCGATCGATGTGGTCACGCGCTTCATCTTCAGGCGCGGCATGATTGAAAGCTTCGAGATATCGGGCTACATGCTCGCGGCATGCATCGGTCTCGGCCTCGCCTTCACCGTCACCTCGAAGTCCAACATCCGCGTCGACATCCTGCTCGATGCCTTGCCCTATCGCCTGCGTGCCGCCTGCGACCTGCTGGCGGCCTTTGCGCTCGCCGTCATCGCCGTGGCGCTGGTGTGGTTCTGCTGGAAAACCCTGGCGCAATCGTGGAGCATGAATGCAAGGTCGACCTCCATCATGCAGACCCCGATGGTGCTGCCGCAGGGCATCTGGTGGATCGGACTGTTCTGGTTCGCCTTCATGGCCGTGCTGCTGCCGTTGCAGGCCGTGTTGCGGCTGCTGGCCGCGGATCAGCGCGGCTTTGACAAATTGATCGGAAGCCTGCGCGTTGCCGAGGAACTGGAGCAGGCCGGTATCGATATGGCCATGGTCGAGGCGAAGACCCAGCCCAAGTCTCAGCCCAAGTCTCAGCCCAAGTCCGGGGCGTCGCAGCCATGATCGGCACTGCATTCAGCCTGCTGATCGGCCTGATGGCGCTCAGCCTGCCGGTCGCCGCCGCGCTCGGAATCATGGCCTATGTTCTGTCGCAGAAATACGCGTTCTTTCCGTTGACCGGCGCAGTTGGCGAACTGGCCTGGAATACGTCGAACGACTTCATCCTGATCGCGGCCCCCATGTTCATCATGATGGGCGAGCTGATGCACCGCTCCGGCACAAGCGAGCGGCTGTTCACCGCCCTCGCGCCGTGGTTCGCGCGAATTCCGGGACGTCTGATCCATACCAACATTGCCGCCAGCGCGATCTTCGCCGCCACCTCGGGTTCATCGGTGGCGACCGCGGCGACCATCGGCACGGTGGCGATCCCCAACATGGCGAAGGGCGGCTACAATCCGCCGCTGTTTCTCGGTTCGATCGCCGCCGGCGGAACGCTCGGGATTCTGATCCCGCCATCCATCAACATGATCATCTATGCGGTCCTGACCGACACGTCGGTAGCCCAGCTTTACGCCGCGGGGTTCATTCCCGGCTTCATGCTGGCCGGGCTTTTCTCGCTGATCGTGTTCGCCATCGCGATCTGGCGGCCGAGTCTCGCGGGGCCTGCCGTCGAAACCGCCGGACTGTGGCCGCAACGGATCGCCGGGCTGAAGCATCTGGTGCCGCCGCTCGGCCTGTTCCTCATCGTGGTCGGCTCGATCTATATCGGCATCGCCACCCCGACCGAGGCGGCGGCGCTCGGATTGATGGCGACGCTGGGCCTCGTGGCGGCCAATGGTCAGCTGACCCTGCCGGTGCTGGTCCGCGCCTTCGAAGGAACGGTGCGGACCACCTGCATGATCATGCTGATCATCATCGCCGCCTTTTTCCTGAACTTCGTGATGGTCTCGATCGGCCTGGTCAAGGCGGTGACCGATTCCGTGCTGTCGCTCGGCTGGCCGCCACTGGCGATGCTGCTCGCGATCGTCGCGTTCTACCTGATCCTCGGCTGCTTCATGGAGACGCTGTCGATGATGATCGCCACCACGCCGGTGGTGGTGCCCGTCATCACCGCCATGGGCTACAGCCCGATCTGGTGGGGCATCATCTTCGTGATCCTGATGGAGGCGGCCCTCATCACCCCGCCGGTCGGCCTCAACCTCTATGTGGTCCAGTCCGTCCGCGGACCTGGACCGTTCTGGGACCTGTGCATCGGCGCCCTTCCATTTGTCGGCGCAATGATCATGATGATCGGTATTCTAATTGCCTTCCCCGAGATCGCGCTGTGGCTGCCGAGCCTGCTGCAACCGACGAAATAGCCGGCCGACAGGCCGGCCCTGCCCTCAAGGAGACCTGATGATGTCAAAACGACCCGTTCTTGCCGCGCTTGCCGCCGCTGCTGCCTTCGGCCTCGCGCCGCTGCCCGCGGCGGCCCAGACCCAGGGATTGCCCACAACCTCGTTCAACGTGGTCGGCAGCATCGGCAATCTGTCGATATATCTCAACCGCGAAGTGCCTTTCTGGAACGAGACGGTGCCACAGGAATCCGCGGGCGCGATCAAGGTCCAGCTGAAATCCTTCACCGAACTCGGACTGAAGGGACCCGAAATCTTCCGGCTGGTTTCCGCCGGCACGCTGCAATTCGCCACCACCGTCCTGAACTACAATTCCGGTGAAGTGCCGATGAACGAAGCGGCCGACCTGGTCGGCCTGGTCGGCTCGGTGGAGGAATTGCAGAAGACCATCGAGGTGCTGCGCCCGAGCTATGCCAAGTTCCTCGAGGAAAAGCACGGCTTGAAACTGCTTGGTTTCGGCACCTATCAGGCCCAGGTGATCTACTGCCGCGATGCCTTCACCAACGTCGCCGACCTGAAGGGACGCAAGGTGCGCGCATCCGGCGCCTCGCAGCAGGCATTCGTCTCCCACATCGGCGGTTCGCCGATTACCATCGCATTCGCGGAGGTGCAACCGGCGCTCGGCAGCGGCGTGATCGATTGCGCCATCACCGGCGCGCTGTCCGGCTACCGCTCGAAGTGGCATGAATCGGCCAAGTTCATCTCGCCGATGCCGATCAATTTCGGCCTCGCCGCCCACCTCGCCAATCTCGCATGGTGGAAAACGCTGGACCCGAAGGTGCAGGCGTTCCTGGAGACCCATGTCCGCAAGCTCGAAGATTCGATCTTCGAACAGGCCAAGACCGAAACCCAGACCGGCATCGACTGCAACACCGGCAACACCGAATGCAAGGAAGGCAAGCCGGCAGCCATGAAACTGGTCGCCGTGACGCCCGCCGACGAGGCGCTGCGCAAGGATGCGCTGGTGAAGGCGATCATGCCCGGCTTCGCGCAGCGCTGCGGCGCCGATTGCGTCGCCAACTGGAATGCGACCATCGGCAAGTCGCTCGGCCTCACAATGGGGCAATGAGCCCCACAGCTGCCGGCAGCCGGGTTCGGCTCGCGCCGATCGAACCTTCGGCCTTCCGGCATACGCCCTGGAAGAACGGCGGCGGCGTCACGATCGACGTCGCCGAAGCGCTGCTCCCCGGCTTCGCGCCGGGCAGCTGGGAGGGAATGGTCTGGCGATTTGGCCGCACCGCCATCGTGACACCGGGCCCGTTTTCCGACCTGAGCGGTTTCGACCGCCAGCAAGTGCTGGTTTCCGGTCAGGGACTTGTGCTCGAAACAGCCGCGGGCGAGATAGACGTCCGGCAGCCGTTCAGGCCGGTGCGGTTTGCCGGGGAAACGGTGATCGTGAGCCGGCTGGAAGCCGGACCGGTCGAAGTCGTCAACCTGCTCGGCAACCGGTCGCTTGTGTCGATCGACCTCTCATGCCTTGCGGCCGGCGCCACGAATACCTGCCCGGCCGGCATCCACATCATCTATGCGGCTGTGATGCCTTGCGATCTCACCATCAACGGCAAGGCCTGCGCGATCGCGGGCGGCCATGCTTTGCGCATCGATGCCGGCGAAGGCTTCACCATCGCGAGCCGGCTCGGCAACGCGATCGTTGCGTCGATTTTCCCGACTGCGCGGGCCCCTGGCGGGCAGATCCGTGACGATCGGCAGCCTCTTGTTTGAGGCGCCATCTCATAACGGCTTCTTGCGCTTCTTGGCGCCGCCGTCGCTGGAGTCCACCTTGATGACGCTGATTTCGCCATTTGCTTCCAGATTGGCCTGTTTGACCTCAGCGATGTCCTGAACGCCTTGCTGCCTGAGCTGGCCGCGCAGTTCTTCCTCGGTGATGAACTGCCTGCGCATGTTGTTTCGATTCATCTTGCCGTTGTCGACAAGCCGAAGCGGTGCGGGCGCAAGAAGCCGCTCGAAAATCTTGAAATGATAACTCAGCCAGTTCAGGAACATGTCCCAGAACACGATCGTCAGCACCAGCAGCACGCCCTCCGTGACCGACTTGTATTCCTTGGCAAAGCCGTTTTGAGCGGCATCCGCGATCAGGACGATGACGAGGATGTCGGCTATTCCGATCGTCGATGACTGCCGCAGCATGACGAACCGCAGGATCAGGAACAGCGAAAGATACATCACGGTACCACGCAGCACGATCTCGGCCAGCGAGTGCGTAGGGATCAGCAGTTCCCCCCATTCGATCAACAGGAATTTGTCCAAGGGTGACTCGCATGGTTTGTTGAACGGAAACGATCAATCGGATCAGCTGTTCCTTGCGCGCGACGTTGCACGCGCCGCCTGGATCGCGCTCCAGACCCGAAACGGCGTCGCCGGCATGTCGAGTTCATGGATACCGAGCGGCGACAGGGCATCGAGCACGGCGTTCATGATGGTTTGCGGCGCGGCGATGCTGCCGGCCTGCCCGGTTCCTTTCACACCCAGCGGATTCGACAGGGTCGGCTCGGAGTCATTGAGGCCGCCGGCGAAGTTCGGCAGATCCTGCGCGCGCGGCAGGGCATAATCCATGAATGAACCCGTGAGAAGCTGGCCCTCGGGGTCAAAGACGACATGCTCCAGCAGAGCCTGCCCGATACCCTGTGCTACCCCGCCATGCACCTGCCCGAGCGCCACGCGCGGGTTGATCAGGCCGCCGAAATCATCCGCGATCGTGTAGCGATCGAGCCTGATGACACCGGTATCCGGATCGATCTCGACTTCCGCGACATGGCAACCGTTCGGAAACGTGTAGAGCTCGGAATTGTTCTTGGCGCTTCCCTCAAGCCCCGGCGTCAGTCCCTCCGGCAGATTGGCGGGATCCCGCGCGGCATCGGCCACCTTGCCGATCGCGATGGCGCGCTCGGTGCCTTGCACGACGAAGCTGCCGTCGGCGAAGGAAACCTGATCGACTGGCGCTTGTAGCAGGTGGGCTGCGATCAGCCGGCCTTTCTCGATCAGTTGTTCGACGGCCATCACAAGCGCGGTGCCGCCCATATGCATCGAACGCGCGCCGCCATGGCCGTTACCGCCGGGCAGAAGATCCGTGTCGCCCTGGTGGAATCGGAACGCGGCAATCGGCAATCCCAGCAGATCGGCCGCGACCTGGGGATAGGCGGTCTCATGTCCCTGGCCGTTGGACTGGGTACCGACCGCCAGCGACACCGTGCCGTCGGCCTCGAAGGCCGCCCGGGCGAACTCGCCCAGCGCGCCGCGCGATGTTTCGAGAAAGCAGGCAATGCCAATGCCGCGCAACAAACCGGCCTTCTTCGATTGCGCGCGGCGTTTGCGAAAGCCGTCGAACCCGGCGAGCGCCATCGCCTCATCCAGACCGGCGCCGAAGCGGCCGCCGTCGATCTTCATGCCCATCGCCGTGCGATGCGGAAACGTGCCGATGATATTGCGATGGCGAAGTTCGACGGCATCGATCCCGGTTTTGATCGAGGCGAGGTTCACCAGCCGCTCGATCAGGTAATTGGCTTCGGGCTTGCCGGCGCCGCGATAGGCGTCGATCGGCGGCGTGTTGGTAAAGGCGCCGCGCACTTCGAAGAACACCGCGGGAATATCATAGACGCCGCCCATCGCAGTGCCGGCGGCATTGGTCGAACTGATCGGACCCAGAGTCGAGAGATAGGCGCCCATATTGGCCACCGCCCGCACTTCCAGCCCGAGAAACCGGCCCTTCCTGTCGAGCGCGAGTTTGGAGCGGGCAAAGAAATCGCGGCCCTGCGCGGAGCTGACGAAATCCTCGGATCGTTCGGAGACCCAGCGTACCGGGCGGCCGAGCTTTCGCGCCGCCCAAAGCACCAGCACATATTCGGGATACAAATAGTTCTTCATGCCGAAGCCGCCGCCGACATCGGGCACCATTACGCGGATCCGCTCGGCCGGAATTTTGAAGATGGTCTCGGCCAGTTGCCGGCGAAGATCGTGGACGCCTTGGCCGGTCAGCGAAAGGCAGAACCCGCCGGTCTTGCGGTCATGGAAGCCGATGGCGGCACGCGTCTCCATGGGGGCAGCGACCACGCGGTTGTTGAAGAGATCGCATTCGACGATATGCGCGGCCTGCGCCATCGCGGCGGCTACCGCCGCAGCATTTCCCTTGTGGAACAGGAAGGCGGAATTGCCCGGCGCCTCCGGCCAGATCAGCGGGGCGTCCGGCTGCAACGCCGCGGTGGCCACAGTGACACAGCGGAGCTCTTCATAGCCGACTTCCACCGCTTCGCCGGCCGCCATCGCCGCCTCCGGCGACTCCGCGACGATGCAGACCACGGGATCGCCGACATGCCGCACGAAGCCGCGGGCCAGCGCGGGTCGCGGCGGCACGATGATCGGCTCGACCGCCTCAATGACGGTGATGCACGGCAATTCGCCGATTCCATCGGCCGCGAGGTCGGCTTCGCTATAGACCGCCACCACGCCGGGGACAGCGCGCGCGGCTTCCAGCTCCAGCCGCGCGATCCGCGCAAAGGCGACGGGTGAGCGGACCACATGGGCATGCAACACGCCGGGCACGTGGTCGTTGGCGACATATCGCCCGTGGCCGGTGAGGAAGCGATGGTCCTCCAGCCTGTCCAGGGATCGTCCTTGATAGCGCTCTTGCAACGGCTCACCACATTTCCGAAGTGCCGGCGGCGGCTCCGAATATCGGTCCGCAGCAGCGTCACGTTCGTTCAAGCATAGCAGTAAAGTTTGGCATTGGAGAATGGCGTGATGGCGAGAGCGGCGAGCGGCTTTCTCTCACCAGGCATATTTCAGCGTGCCTGTTCCGGCGAGCGTGTGCGAGCGCTGGGAGAACTCGCCGTCGAACTTGCCGATCAGCGTCCAGCCATTGGTCATGCGCAACTCGGCGACGGCCGAGGTCAACGCCGCATCGCGCGGCGCGGCGGCGCCGTCGACCACGAAGCCGGCGCCGGGCAACGTCTGGAACGCCGCGTTGACGCGGCTGCCCGGGTTGTAGTCGTGCACCCAGGCGGCGCGGGCGCGCAGCGTGAGGAGCGCGCCGCTACCGAACCGGTGCCGGGTGTCGGCCCAGGTGCCGAGCTCGGTGCGGGTATCCGTGGTCGACTGCGCCTGATAGCCCAGCGCGAACTGGTTCAGACCGGCGGTGGCAACTTCGATGTAGAGCGGCGTGTGGATGCTGGTCACCTGCACCGCGGCATAGGGCGTCACGCCGAAGGCGGCGCGATCAAAGCGATAGCCGCCCTCGAGCCGGCCACCAAAGCTCGTCGCGTTGAAGTTGGCCGTGAGGCGGTCGATGCCGGCGATGTTGAGCGTGCGCTCGGTCGAAGCGCGATGGGAAGCCACCGCCGCCGCGCCGGACACGTACAGCGAGTTCCAGCGCGAGGAGAAATAGCCGCCGAACTGCGCCAATTCGGCATTTCCCTTGCCGAAGTCCGACACGTTCCACCTGTTCTCACCGACCGCGACCGCTGCGCCGATCACGGTGCCGGGCGACACGCGATAGTCGGCGCCGACCGCAAAGCCCGCGGCAGTCGCGCGCAGATCGTTGCTGCCCACCGTCGCGTCGCCATCCGTACGATTGCGTCCGCCATAGGCCTGGCCCCACACGCTCCAGCGCCGCTCGACGAAAGGCAATGCCACCGGCGCCTTCGTGTAGGCGGCAAACGCCTCGCGCGTGGCGACTGCCACTCGCGACGGCGCCTCCGGTGCATATCCCGTCACCGCACCAAAACCGCCGCTGCGGCCGGTGACGAACGGATCGAGCATGGCGTTGAGGAACATGCCGGTCGACAGGTTGGCCGCCGGCTGGAGGCCGGTCGCGTGCTCACCCGATAACTGCGTGAGCGCATTGCCCAGCGACGCTCCCGTAAGACCGAATACCGTGACAAAACCCGGCGGCAGCGCGCCGCCATTGTTGAAGTAGGTGTTGATCGTGCCGGCGACGTTCTGCTGGTTCTGATTGAGATTGCCGCCGATGCCGCCGACGCCGAGGACCGCCGCCAGGTCGAGCAGCACGTCGGTCGGGGTATAGCTCAGGCTCGCCGTGAACCCCGCCGGCAGGTTGGTGGTGGTCAGCCCACCGGTGAAAGTGGTGCCGCCGAGCCCGCCGGTCGCGGACAGGATCGTGTAGTTGCGGGTAATGTAGGCGCCCGGCAGGAACAGCGAGTTCACCGAACCGCCGGTCAGCGTCGCCGTGCCTGCCACGTTCAGACGGTCGGCATTGCCGAGCGCATCCACATCGACCCGATAGGCGCCGTTGCCGGAGTAGTTGCCACTGAGCGCGACGGTGTGGCCGGCGGTGCCGTTTTGCATATTGAGCGTGCCGGTATTGCTCATGCTGCCCGTGAAGACAGACGATGCGGTGCCGGTGTTCCAGGTGCCGCTATTGGCGAATGTCGAGGTAGCGTTCGAGCCCGTCACATTCACATTGCCGTTGAGCGTGCCGCTGTTGGTGATGTCAAAGGTACCGCTGGTGCTGCCGTTGATCGCGTTGGTTGCGCCGGTGACAACAGAACTGTTGCTGATCGCGATATTGCCCGAGGTCGCCGTGGCGTTGATCGCGTTGGCGGCCGTCGATGTCAAAGCAACGCCTGATGTGATCGTCGTGCTGCCGGTGGTAGCGATGGTTTCGATCGCAATGCCGCTGACATTGCTGACAGTGCCGCCGGTGAGTGAGACGATCACGTTGCCGGCACCCTGCATGTCGGCGGCTACGGCGTAGCCCGCGGCGTTGAGCGCGCCGCCGGTCTGGCTGATGTCGATGGTGCCGATGCCGGTTTGTTGAGCGTAGATGCCGGTACTTCCGGAGGCGATGGTCCCGGCGGTGTGATTGATGTCGATCAGTCCGCTGCCGCTCCCGGTCGAAAAGATGGCATAGAAGCCGCCCGTCAGGTTATGGCCGACATTGACTGACGTGGCGCCGTTCTGCGCGCCGGTGAGGATACCCGACAGATTCGTGCCGGTGACCGCGCCGCCGGTGGTGACCGTCACCGTGCCGTTGAGGGTGGTCAACGCCACTATCCCGAAGTCGCCGCCGGAGACGGTACTCCCGGTGGCGACGAGCACGTTGCCGCCGGACGACTGCGCGCGGATGCCCATGTCGGTGACACCGACAATCCCCCCACCGCTTGTGACATTGATGTTGCCAGCTCCGCTTGCCGTTGCAACGACGCCGCGGACTTGACCGCTGATGGCGCCGGATCCATTGACGTTGATGGTGCCGGTCAAGGTGGTCTGGACGAAAAGGCCGTAATTGCTGACCGAGCTGAAGACGCCGTTGTTGGTGACAGTGATGTCGCCCGCGTTGGTAGCGACCATGGCATTGCCGCCGCCGGCGGTGGTGGAGACCGTCCCGGTGCCGGCATAGGTGACCAGTCCGCCGTTGCCGTTGAGCTCCAGAGCATTGTTCTGATCGGTCGTGACGGTGCCGCTGTTGGTGACGCCGATGGTGTTGGGCCCGACGTTGGTGAGCTGGAGTTGGAGACCGAACCCGTCGACCGTCACAGCGCCCGCGATGGTGCCGGTGATGTTGGCGCCGTTGCTGAATTCCTGAACCTTGTCGCTGGACGGGTTAGTGGCGCCGTTGGTGTTCAGGGTGTTGGTGGTGGTGGTGGCGGCGAGGCAGTCGACCGTGCCGGCCGCGGACACCGTGCAGGCGGCGCGCGCGCCGGTGACTGTCATCGACAGCGCCGCCACGCTCACCAGCGCCGTGCCGCCCAGCAGCGATGCCAGCCGGGTTCGTGTCCACCCCGGCGCAACTACGCTCATTCCCATTGCCAGCCCCGAATTCCAACGCAATCCGGCGATCCCGCACCGGTCTTGTCATCTGGTTCCATCATTTAAAGGGGCACGGGCAAGGGCCGCAACGCAACTTGCTTCCAGCGGCCGGTGACGGCTGCATAATCTTCGGGACCTGTGGCCGAGAAGACACGGAAAGCCCGTTTGCTCGAATTTTTCGGGCACTCAGTGAGATATCGGTAATGGCTCGAGCTGCTCGGGCGCCGCATGGATGAGCACGGGTGAGGCAGGAATGAGCGGGCCTCGAATACGTTTGCGGTGGCTCGCGCGGCGCCGTGCCATCGCCGCTATTCGACCAGACGAATTTCGTCCCCCGCGCGCACCATCCCCTCGACCAGAACAGCGGCATAGACTCCCGCTTTTGCGTCGTGGTTGCGCGCGACATATTGCAGGATCTCGGGGTTTGCCGCCGCGGTCTCCGGATCGAAGCCGATCATCTTGCATCGGATATCGCGCTCGAGCACCGCGATCACGACCTTGCTGCCGATACGGAGTTGGCGACCGACATACCGGTCCTCCGCAAACCCTTCTCCCGACGCAAGGTCGACATACAGATTGGCGCGGAATCGCCGCTTGTCCAGCGACAGGCCCAGGGCGTCTGCGATCGTGCCGATCGTCTGGGTCGAGACGATCGAAAGGGGACGGCAATCCGTCATGGCGCGATCCGACCGCCGTATGGTCAGAACCGACGCCGGTGATTTGCCGTCGCTCAGCGCAACGAGCAATTGAGGATCATCAATCCCGAGCACCTCTCCTGAAGGTGTCTCGACATCGACAGCAAGTTCCTCGGGAGATGGATAGAGCGGAGTGACGCCAGGTCCGAGCGCTTCGGCCTCCGCAAGGTTGGACGGCAGCACCGCACGTTCGGAATCGCGGAAGAACGCACGGTACAGCAGCATGTCGCTGCGGCCACGTGCGGTCAGATAGGGGAAAGCCTTGGGAGCCGCCGAGTTGTGAACCGCGTAGAGCCGATCACCCAGAATTCCGGAAAAACCGACAAACGCTTCCGGCAACGCTTCCCCGCGCATGCTCTTGACGGGATAGCGCCACAGACTTTCGACATGTCCGATCACGTTCAGCTTCATGGGTCCTGGGCTTTCTGATTTGACCATTCAGAACATCGCCGGGTGGTGGCGAGCGAGTTGCCTGTTCGGTCGGTCCGTAAAAGATCGGAATTCCAGACGACGTTCATGTCAAGCACGTTGTGTCCTATTGCCATTTCTATTGAAGCGGGTATCGTTCAGACGTTTCAGAATTGGGATTTAAGCGCTCTGGTAGCGATTGCCAACGAGCTCGAGAGAAGTCCATTCCCCGAGCGAGTTCGACGGATCTGTCGCTTTCGAGGACGTTACAACAAATTTCGGTGTCGACCGGGAGCGGCCTGGCAAATAGCCGGCGCAACAATCGACGAAGGCACGATCATCTATCGTGGAGGTGTAACATGGTTGCCCCGATCACGTTCGTCGTTCCCGGCGTCCGCGCAGACCGCGGGGCCACGCGCGGCGCCGGCGGCCCGGCATTCCCCATCGGGCGCACGAAGGACTCCATCCTCATAACGGCACAGCGTGCCGCCGGGGAATCGGAAGCCCGAACCACCGCGATTCCCGGGGAAGACGTGATTGTGATCGAGGTCGCCGGAGGACCCGATCTGTGGCTACATCCCGACACCGCCCGGGATCTGCTGCAATCCCAGCAGGACGATCCGCTTCTCTCGCGCGGCGGGACGACGCTGGCGCCGGGCGAGGTACGTGTTCCCGCCCGCTTGCAGTGGCGTCTCGAAGACGGCGCAGCCGCGCCCGGCGCCACACGCGGCTTCCTCAGCGACGTGCTGGTTCGGGGAATTCGGGTCCTCACCGGTTTTGCCGAGGACAACGCCGCGGATTTCGTGGCTTCAAAGGTCGTCCAGGCGTTCGACTCCAAGGTCAAGGCGGGCGTGTACCGGCTCGATCGCCAGCCGCCCGGATCGCTCAAGGACCAGCCGACGTCCACGATCACTTCGGGCGATGCTCCATCGCTGGTACTGATTCACGGAACCTTCAGCGAAACCTCCGGGACGTTCGGAAAGCTCTGGAACGAGCACCCGGAGCTCGTCGATGTGCTGTTCAAGAGGTTTCAGGACAGGGTCTATGCGCTCGACCACCCGACGCTTGGCGCAAGCCCGATCGCCAACGCCATCACACTGGCCGAAGCCGCACCAGAAGGCGCGCGGCTTCATCTGCTCACGCATTCGCGCGGCGGATTGGTCGCCGAAGTGCTGGCGCGGGTCTGCAGCGAGCCGGTGATGTCCGGCATCGAGCTGTTCGCAAATGACGGTTCCAGCGCGCAGGAGCTGAAGAAGCTCGCCGAACTCGTCGCCAGGAAGCGCATTTCGATCGATCGGGTCGTCCGCGTCGCCTGCCCGGCGCGAGGCACCCTGCTCGCCTCCAAGCGTCTCGACGCCTATGTGTCGGTGCTGAAATGGGCGCTCGAGCTTGCCCGGATTCCCGTCGTGCCAGAGTTGGTGAACTTCCTGGGCGAGGTCGCCCGCCGGCGCGCGGAGCCGGACAAGGTTCCGGGTCTCGCGGCGCAGATCCCGGATTCACCGCTGGTCAAGTGGCTGCACGCGACGGACAAGCCGATCAAAGGCGACCTGCGCGTCGTGGCCGGCGATCTCGAGGGCGATTCGGTCAGCACCTGGGTCAAGACCCTGCTGTCGGATGCCTTCTTCTGGACCGACAACGACCTGGTGGTGCAAACGCGGTCGATGTATGGCGGGTCGCCGCGTGAGAAGGACTCGACGTTCGTCCTCGACCAGGGTGGCAAGGTTTCGCATTTCAACTATTTCAGCAACCCGCGGACTGCGAATGCGATCGTGAACGCGCTCGCGCTCACTGCCGATCCGCCGGACGAATTTCGCGTCATCGGTCCGCTGTCATGGAGCGGGCAATCTTCGTCGGGCGTTCGGGCGGCGCTGCCCTCGCGCGGCGCGGCCGAGGCCGCCGAGCTGCCTGCGCTCTTCATCCTGCCGGGATTGCTCGGTAGCAACCTCAAGGCAGGCGACGATCGCATTTGGCTGGGATGGCGCCTCGTCAACGGCTTCGACCGGCTCGCCTACGATCCGAAGGGCGACGCCATCGTGCCCGATGGACCGATCGGCATCTATTACGACGACCTCGCGACATTCTTCTTCGACGACCACGACGTGAAGCCGTTCGCCTTCGACTGGCGGCGTCCGATCGCCGCCGAGGCCAGGCGTCTGGCCGACGCGGTCGCCGCCGCCCTCGACGCGCGCAAGACGTCGAAGCAGCCGGTGCGGATCATCGCGCACTCGATGGGCGGCCTGGTTGCGCGAACCATGCAGATCGTCAGCCGCAGCACGTGGGACCGGATGATGGCGGCCGACGGCGCGCGCCTGTTGATGCTGGGGACGCCGAACGGCGGCTCCTGGGCACCCATGCAGGTCCTGTCGGGCGATGACACCTTCGGCAATCTCCTGGTCAATGTGGGGGCACCATTTGGCGGCAAGGGCGCGCGCACGCTGATCGCCAGTTTCCCCGGAATCATGCAGCTGCAGGCGGGCCTGCTGAACGGTCTGGGCACCGCGAAGACGTGGGAAGATCTCGCCGCCGCCGATCTTGATGCGGTCCGCCGGCACAGCCCATGGCACAATCTGCCGCTGCAGCTCGATCAGATGAAGTGGGGACTCCCCGCGCAAGGCGTGCTCGACGAAGCGGTCGAGTTGCGGCGCGCACTCGACCGGCAGCGGGACACAGACCTCGCGTCGTTCGCACACAAGCTCCTGATCGTCGTCGGCAAGGCGGACTCCACGCCCGCGGGCTACAAGAAATCCGACGACGGCGTGATTTATCTGGACGCGCCGGACCAGGGCGACGGCCGGGTGCTGCTCGACAGCGCGGTGCTGCCGGGGGTGGCCACCTGGGTCGTGGACGCCGATCATGGATCTCTGCCCCGGCACAAGGAAGCCTTCGGCGGATACCGCGACTTGCTCAGCATGGGCCGCACGGATCGCCTGTCCACGCTGAGCGCCTCTCAGACCGCGCGGGGACAGGCGGGACCAACTGCCAAATTGCCGGTGCGAAGCCGTCGGTCGCGACTGTCGGGCGGTGAAACACCGCCACAGCGCGAAATCGACGTGCTGGCGCCCGCGGCCACGGCGCCCGCGCCACAGGCGCAGTCGCGGACAGCGGGCCTGCACATCACCGTCATGAATGGCGATCTCACCTACGTCTCCGAGCCATTGCTGATCGGCCACTACCGCGCACTCCGCCTCACCGGTACGGAAGCGGCGATGGACGGTGCGATCGGAGGCGCGATGATCGCGTCACTCCAGCGGGGCCTCTATCCCTCTGCTCCCGGGACACATCAGGTATTCATCAATATCAAGGCCGCTGCCGACAATCCCTGGCAATTGCCGCGGCCACATGCCGTTGTCGTGGCCGGTCTCGGCGCCGAGGGCGAGCTGCGCGGATCGGATCTCGTGGATACCGTTCGGCAGGCTGTCATCGGATGGGCGCAGCGCCTGACGGAGCAGCGTCCCGTGCCGCCCGAATTCACGCTCGCGACGACGCTGCTCGGCAGCGGCGGCAGCGGCATCACGGCGGGACAGGCGGCACAACTCATCGCGCAGGGCGTGCGCGAGGCCAACGAACAGCTCGCCCGGGACGTCACCGCGCCGCCGCGCTGGCCGCGCGTGAGCGAGCTCAAGATCATCGAGCTGTTTCTCGACCGCGCCAGCGAAGCGTGGAACGCCCTCCGGGCGCTCGCGGCGGCGGACGGCGCCCGCTTCACCGTCGAACCGACCATCACCGAAGGCACCGGCGCCATGCGCCGGCCCGCGGATGCCGGATACCGCGGCGCCGACTACGATTTCATCAGCGCCACCATCCAGAAAACCGAGAACGAGCCGGTATCGATCGTCTACACGGTGAATTCCAAGCGCGCGCGCAGCGACGTGCGTCCCCAGCCCATGCAGGTGGGGCTGGTTCAAAACCTCGTGCTGATGGCCTCCAACAACGCCAACATCGACGCGCAGATCGGCCGCACGCTCTTCAGGTTGCTCGTCCCGGTCGATCTCGAGCCGTTCCTGGGCAGCAGCACGGAGACGGTGCTTGAACTCGACAAGAGCACCGCCGCCATCCCCTGGGAGGCGCTCGAGCCTTCCAAATCGGACGGAAAGTCGAGCGAACTGCCGTGGTCCATTCGCACCAAGCTGTTGCGCAAGTTGCGGGCGCCGCCCCCGCCGATGCGCGCGGTCACGGACGCCTCGGCCGACCACGCCATTCTCGTGATCGGCGATCCCGCATGCGACCGATCGGTCTATCCACTGCTGATGGGCGCGCGGCAGGAGGCGACGAAGGTCGCGGACTGCCTGGCGGAACTGGTCGACCCTCGCCACGTCCATCGTGTCATCAGCGGGCCCAAGCCCGGAGACGAAGAGCCCGATCTGGGGAGAGTGATTACGGCCTTGATCGACGGGGACTGGCGCATCATCCATATTGCCGGCCACGGCGAGCCGCCGACCGACAGCGTCACTCGCGGCGTCGTGCTGTCCGACGGCGCGTTCTTCGGGGCGCAGGAGATCAAAGCGCTGCGCGTGATCCCCGAATTGGTGTTCGTCAATTGCTGTCATCTGGCGGCCGACGCCCCGAAAAAGCTCTTCGCCCCCGTCAATTACAATCGCGCAGAATTCGCCTCGGGCGTAGCCCAGGCGCTGATCGAGGGCGGCGTGCGCTGCGTGATCGCGGCCGGCTGGGCGGTGGACGACAATGCGGCGAGCGTATTTGCCACGAGCTTCTACAAGGCCCTGCTCGGCGGCGACCGCTTCATCGACGCGGTCGCAACGGCACGGGAAAGCGCGCGCAGCAGCCACAGCAACACCTGGGCGGCCTATCAGTGCTATGGCGATCCGGACTGGCGCTTTCGGACACAGACCGGCGATGCCCAGAAGCCCACGCCGCGACCCGCGGTGCAGGAATTTTCCGGCATCGCGTCGGTTCCGGGCTTGATCATCGCGCTCAAGCGGATCGCCGTCGAAACCGAACATCAGGGCAGGAAGCCCGAGGATCAGGCCGTCCGCCTGCACTACCTGGAACAGAAATTCACCTCATTCTGGGAGGAGCGCGGCAACGTTGCCGAAGCGTTCGGCACGGCATGGCTGAAAGCCAAGCGCTTCGACGAGGCGATCAAATGGTATCAGCGCGCGCGCGAGGCGCAGGACGGGACGGCATCCTTCGTCTCGATCGAACAATTGGCGAATGCCCGGATCCGCCTTGCGTGGGAGCGCGCCGAACGCGACGGCAAGACGATCGACCAGGCGCGCAAGGAGATCGAGGACGCGATGACGCTGCTCGCCGGGCTGATCGAGCTCGCGCAGACCGTCGAGCGCGAGAGCCTCGTTGGTTCCGGCTACAAGCGACTGGCCCTGCTCGAAGCGGCAGCGGCCGCCGCCGCGGCGAAGGCCGATGACCCAACCGCGAAGGCGGCGGCAGAGGCCGCTGAAGCGGCCGCCATCGGAGGGATGCTGAAGCACTACGCGGCCGCAGAGACGATCGCCCGCAAATCGCCTTCCGCTTCCACCCAGGCGTCGTTCTATCCCGCGATGAACCGCATTGCCGCGCAGCTCGCGAGCAATGCAGGTACGCAAGCGATGGACAACGAAGCCATAGCGCTGGTGCGCAGCGCGATGGGCAGCGTCGAACCGACTTTCTGGTCCGTCGTCGGGCAAAATGAACTCGACATGTATGTGGCGATCGCGGCGAACTCGCTCGCAGAAAAAGCGGCTCCCCTGATCGCGAAGTTCCGCGAGCACCATGCACGAATCGACAACACGCGACTCTGGGGCTCCGTGTTCGACAATGCGACCTTCGTGCTGTCGAAATACCAGGCGCGTGCCAGTCAATCCGAAGCTGCGGCTGCGAAGCAGCTTCTCGATGCGCTCGGCTCGCTGGCGGGTCGTGCCGCAACGTCCTCCTCCACAGGAGGCAAAGCCGCGCCGGCGAGCAACAGCAAGGCTGCCAGGAAGGTCGGGAAGAAGAAGGTGAAGGCGAAACCCGCTGGCGGAGCGCGGTCGCAGCAAGGCACCACGCCAAAACGCAAACGGTGACCGCTCGGTCCAGCATCGCCGACCCGGCGGCTTCATGATGTCCAGAAGGAGGATCCAAATGGCGAAGACGGCAAAGTACAAGGCGAAGGCGGTATCGATCCATATCGGGTTGAACTCGGTTAACCCAAAGCACTACGCGGGCTGGAGCGGCGACCTCCTTGCCTGCGAGTTCGACGCCAACGACATGGCGGCGATCGCGAAAGACGCCGGCATGAAATCGACGCTGCTGCTCACCACCAAGGCGACGCGCAAGAACGTACTCGCTGCCGTGAGAGCCGCAACCAGGACGCTGAAATCGGGCGATCTGCTGTTCGTGACCTATTCCGGACATGGCGGCCAGATCGAAGACGTGAGCGGCGAAGAAGAGGACAAGAAGGATGAAACCTGGTGCCTCTATGATGGCGAACTCATCGACGATGAGGTGTTTTTGGAGTTGAGCCGCATTGCCGCTGGCGTGCGGGTGCTGGTCCTCTCCGACAGTTGCCATAGCGGCACGGTGGTGCGCGCGAGGGTTCCGGAAGGCAGCCCGTCCGGGCGATCAAAGATGATGCCGCCGTCCGTCGCGATGCGGACCTATCGTGAACATCAGGCCTTCTACGACAAGCTCCAGCATGACGTCGCCGAGGCTGCGGGAAAGGCGTCCGTACCGACGCCCGACAGCGCATTGGCGCGCGTTGCCGTCAGCAGGCGGCTGACCGCCATCGCCAACGAGTGCAAGGCGTCCGTGATCCTGATATCGGGCTGCCAGGACAATCAGACGTCGCTGGACGGCGATCAAAACGGCGCGTTCACGGAACAACTGCTTCGAGTTTGGAATCGGGGCGCATTCAATGGCAATTACGCCAAGTTCCATGCGGCCATCAAGGCGCGGATGCCCGGCACTCAGGTACCCAACCTCTTCACCCTCGGTCCGGTCGGTAAGTTCCTGACCGAGCGGCCGTTCGCGCCGTGAGACTTCCGCTTCGCAACGGGCTGCGCAAAGAAAAAACCGCCCGAAACAGGCGGCTTTTTCGTCGGACTGCTGACCGTTCAGCAGGAAAGTTGGTTGCGGGGATAGGATTTGAACCTATGACCTTCAGGTTATGAGTATGAATTCAGCCGACGTACGCTGACATACGCTTTCATACCGAGACCCCTTAAAGCACTGCAATTAAGCCATCTTTCGCATATCTAAAAAGACCGAGACATACCGTGTTTCCGGTTCGGGTGTGGACCGGGTGTGGACCGACCGAGAACGTGATGGCAGGAAAGCTAACCAAAAAGCTAATCGACAGCATCGAGCCATCTGCTAAACGCAGAACCGTCTTCGATGGTGACCTTCCCGGGTTTGGCGTCCGTATCGAGCCGTCTGGCTTTCGTACCTTCGTTGTCCGCTACCGGGCAAACGGAGGTGGCAGGAAGGCACCCGGCAGATTGCTCGTGATTGGTCGGTATGGAGAGATTACGCTGGACCAAGCGCGCGAAGCCGCGCGCGACGTCCTTGCTTCTGTTCGGCTCGGTGCCGACCCTGCTGCCGACCGGCACAAACGGCGCGGTATGCCGACTTTCATTGATTTCGCCACGGAATTTCTCAACGAAGCAGAGGAGATTGCCAGATCGCGCCCAGCCGAGGCAAAACTACGCCTCCGGACGATTGGTAACTATCGGTCCCTGCTAAAGCGGCATGTTGGCCCGGCCATTGGGTCGATGAAGATCGACGCCGTCAGAACGGCCGACATTGAACGGCTGCATCATCGGCTCGGCAAGAAGCACCCCGCAACGGCGAACCGCTGCCTCGAATTCATTGGATCGATCTACCGGAAAGCCAGTCGGCTTGACGACGCGCTCCGTGACTTCAATCCGGCGAAAAGGATTGCTGCCTTTAAGGAACGGTCGCGCGAGCGGTTTCTTAGCGCCGCCGAAGTCGTTGCACTCGGCGACGCGATCCGCGAGGGCGAAACCATCGGTATTCCGTGGGACGTCGATGCCACGCGGAAAATAAGTAAGCACGTCCCTAAAAACAATCAGCGAACGAATGTTGATCCATTTGCCGCCGCTGCACTACGGCTCTTGATCTTAACAGGCGCCCGCCTCCGCGAGATACTTCACGCGCAGTGGGATGACGTAGACCTTGAGCGCGCAATCCTTGTGGTGACGGGTAAGACCGGACGCCGCGCGGTAATGCTGCCGCCTCCGGCCGTTGAAATTCTCGCCCGGCTACCCCGACTGAACAGCTTTGTGTTCCCCGGTGACCTCTCGGACCCCAAGGCAGATAAGCCGCGCGCGGACTTAAATAGGCCTTGGCGAGCCATTCAGCGACGCGCCAAGCTAGACGGAGTTCGGTTACATGATTTGCGCCATTCGTTCGCATCCTTCGCAGCAGCCGGTGGCGCATCGCTCCCGATGATCGGTCGCTTACTCGGCCACACACAACCAAGCACGACGCAGCGCTACAGCCACTTTGCGGACGATCCGCTTCGCACCGTCTCGAACCGTGTCGCAGACACCGTGGCCGCTGCGCTCAACGGAAGGCAGGCGGCAGATATTGTTCCGATGAAGCGTGAGCATCATCGCGGATAATCTATCGGGAGCATGAGATGAAATCCGGACACCCGATCCGCAAACCGACGATGATGATATACCGTCAACCCGGCGGGATGTTCGGCCCAATCAAGCCATTGAAGGATGCAGAGGTCGCTGCGCTCGCAGCCGCGCTCGGCGTCGAGCTAACGACCGATTGGGTTATACGTCTTCAACGCGCAATCGCATTATTTGTAGATTCAGTTGTTGATGATGTGTTAGGAAGCCGCTCGCAGCAGATCGCTTTTCTAGAAGCAGTCATAGTTGATCCGCTGAAAGCGCTAATAACCAAGCAGCATATGGCAGCAGCCGAAGCGGTGCGCGTCACGCTCCTAATGTCGGAGCATCATGCAGTGACCATCGAAGCGGCGATTGGCGCCATAGAACATTCGCGCGAACTCGCGCGTGCGATGCTTAAACGACGACGGCGACGCGGCAACCTGCGCGATGACGCATATTGGAGTCTCATTCACATGATCCTCCACATCCCGGATGAACTCGGCGTTAGTCTTGCGCTTCCGCAGCACGACGTAAGCAGGGGCGGACCGAAGCTCACCCCGCTTTCCAAATTTGCTGATCTGGTCTTGCGCTTTGCCATCGATCGTGGCCTCGCCTTTGCAGTGAACAATCCTGCGCTTGAGGACAACATCATCGACGCCGCGAAGAACCGCTTCCGCGCGTATGGCGCGCGAGAGCACTCGACGTTTCTTCAGGACCTCGGAAAAGCAAGAAGCTGTCTCCGAGCCGCGCTCGGCACGCCGATACAAAAGCCCAACTGAGCGATAAAACGGCTTGATTTGGGCACATATATTTAATTCAGGCAAAAACCGCTGAATTAGTCGCCGTGACCTAATCTCCAGTCTGACCAATCATCACCGCCAGCAATCAACGCTGACGGAGGATGACATTGGATACCCAGATCGCACTCAAATCTGTCCCGGTTGAAAGCGGCAATGTCCGCAGGTTCGTGAACGAAAAGGTCGCAGCCGAATACATCGGCCTCAAGCCGCCGACGATGCAGAAGATGCGGTATCGAGGAAACGGCCCGCCGTTCGCGCAGTTCGGCCGAGCGATCCGTTACAACCTCGGCGATTTATACGCGTGGGCGACGTCGCGAACAAAGCGTTCCACCGCTGAGACTGGCGCAATCTTTGTCCCTGAACGGAACGTTATACCGGGGAAGGCTCGGCGGGCGCGGACTCTCCGAAAACGAAACCCCGCCGAAGGCGACAGCGGGGCAAATCGCAAAAATCGG
>JBKJUA010000380.1:0-4800 GCA_046590305.1 Bradyrhizobium sp. | reverse complement strand
TTGCCGCGATCGACCGCGTACAGGAACTGAAACAGATCGTTGGAGCCGACCGAGACGAAATCGACCTTCTTCAGGAGTTCGTCGAGCTGATAGAGCAGCGCGGGCACTTCCACCATGGTGCCGACATCGATGCGTTCCGGCAGCGCATGGCCGTGCTGGCGCAGATAGGTCAGTTCGCGCTCGACGATGCCCTTGGCGAGGTCGAATTCGGCGACTTCGGAAATCATCGGAAACATGATGCGCAACGCACGGCCGCCGCCGGCGCGCAGCGGCGCGCGGGTCTGGCCGCGCAGCAGCCCGGGACGATCGAGCCCGAGCCGGATCGCGCGCCAGCCGAGCGCGGGGTTTTCCTCGACCACGGTCTCCATATAGGGCAGCGCCTTGTCGCCGCCGATGTCGAGAGTGCGGAACGTCACCGGCTTGGAGCCTGCGGCATCGAGCACCGCGCGGTACAGCGCAAGCTGATCGCTGGTCCGCGGCAGGCTCTGGCCGACCATGAACTGCAATTCGGTGCGGAACAGCCCGATGCCGGCCGAGCCGGTGTCGTCGATATGCGGCAGGTCGATGATCAGGCCGGCATTGATCATGAGCTCGATCGGCTGGCCGTCTTTGGTGACGCAGGGACGGTCGCGCAGCGCCAGATATTGCGCCTGCCGCCGGGCGCGAAACCGCACCCGTTCGGCATAGGCCGACTGGATTTCGGCGGAGGGGCGGATGTAGATCGAGCCAGAGGTGCCGTCGACGATGACGGCGTCGCCCGGATCGGCAATCCCCGGCGCGTTCGGTATTTCGCCGACCGCGGGAATGCCCAGCGCCCGCGCCACGATCGAGACGTGGGAATTGGCGGTGCCTTCCTCCAGGATCAGCCCGCGCAAGCGCTTGCGATCGTAGTCGAGCAGGGCGGCGGGACCCATCGCGCGCGCGATCAGGATGGCGTTGTCCGGCAGTTGTTCCCGGGTCGGTGCGTGATCGCGGCCCACCAGCTGCCGCATCAGGCGATGGCCGAGGTCCTCGAGGTCATGCAGGCGGTCGCGCAAATAGGGGTCGGTGGAGCGCAGCATCCGCGCGCGGGTGTCGGACTGCACGCGTTCGACCGCGGCCTCCGCGGTGAGGCCGGTGGCGACCGCTTCGTGCAGCTTGTGCGACCAGCCGTGATCGTTGGCGAACATGCGGTAGGCTTCCAGCACGTCGCGGTGCTCGCCGCCATCGGCGACGTCGCCGCGCTCCAGCATGCGGTCGAGATCGGCGCGCAGTTTCGCCAGTGCGGTGTCGAGCCGCTTGATTTCCTTCGGCAGGTCCTCGGCGATGTAATTGGTGATGACGACGCGCGGCTCGTGCAGCACGACATGGCCGAGCGCGATGCCGTCGGACAGGATCGCGCCGGTCTTGTGCAGCGAATGCCGCGCCGCCGGCTCGGCGCCGGGCTGCGCCAGCGCCGACAATTCGCCCGAGGCGATCATCTCCGCCAGCACCATGGCGGTGGTCTGCAGCGCCTCTACCTCTTCCTCGACATAGGTGCGCTTTGCGCGGTTCTGCACCACCAGCACGCCAAGCGTGTTGCCGGCGCGCAGGATCGGCACGCCCAGGAATGAATGATAGATTTCCTCGCCGGTCTCCGGGCGGAACGAGAACGCCGGATGGGTTTGCGCGTCGCTCAGATTGAGCGGGTTCGCCTCGCTGGCGACGAGGCCGACCAGGCCTTCATGCGAGGAGAGCACGGTGCGGTGGACGGCGTCGCGGTTGAGGCCTTCGGTGGCGTAGAGTTCCAGCGTGTTGTCGACGCGCAGCACATAGGTCGAGCAGACCTCGGCCACCATGTTGGCCGCGATCAGCACCACGATCTTGTCCAGGCGCTCCTGGGCGGAGACCTGCTCCGCCATGGTTTCGCGGAGCCGTCTCAGCAAGACGCGGGGGCCTCCCGACGCGCTCCGCATATGCCGTTACCTCCCCCCGCGAAGCCAGCATCCGGGGTGGCCGGGAGCTGGCGTTAAATCCAGTGAAAACAACAATTTCAATCAGTCGGCGCCGCCACAAAGGTCGAAACCGGCCGAATCAGCGTGGCTTAAAACTGTGGCACAGTTTGCGGCAGCCCACCCATCCGGCCGTATAGCGAATCGAGGCTGGTTTTGCCAAGCAAAACGCCTGCCAGAGACGATAACGTCTCTGTCAGCCCATTGCTGCGCCCGCCAGGGGAAAATCATTCTAAATTGGATGATTGCGCGTGTGAATTCGGTGGCGAGGCGGGCGCCACTTACCTCTCCCGCTTGCGGGGGAGGTCGACGCGCTCGAAGAGCGCGGCGGGTGGGGGAAATCTCTCGTCTGGCAACGGCGCCCGCGGAGGCAGCCCCCACTCCGGCCCTCCCCCGCAAGCGGGAGAGGGGGCGCACTTTCCGTGCGGAGGCATCGAGTTCTAATCGCTCACGCCTGATCCAGCCCGTACAGCGTGTGCAGCGTGCGTACCGCGAGCTCGGTATACGCCGCGTCGATCAGCACCGAGAACTTGATCTCGGAGGTGGTGATGGCGCGGATGTTGATGTTGCGGGCGGCGAGGGCGGCGAACGCCTGCGCGGCGACGCCGGCATGGCTGCGCATGCCGCTGCCGATCACTGAAACCTTGGTGACGTCGGTGGCGCTGTCGAGCCGGGCATAGCCGATGGCGGATTTGGCCGCCGTGATGGTGTCGCGGGCGCGGGTATAATCCGAGGCGGGCACCGTGAAGGTGAGGTCGGTGGTCTTGCCGTCTTCCGAAACGTTCTGCACGATCATGTCGACGTTGATATTGGCTTCAGCCAGCGGGCCGAAGATCGCCGCGGCGATGCCCGGCTTGTCCTCGATCTGGCGGACGGAAATCTGGGCTTCGTCCTTCGAAAAGGCGATGCCGGTGACGACGTGGCTTTCCATGATTTCCTCCTCGCCGCAGATCAGCGTGCCCGGCGGGGCGCCATGCGGGTCGATATCTTCGGGCTTGTCAAAACTGGAGCGGACGAAAATCGGCATATTGTGCACCATGCCGAGTTCCACCGAGCGGACCTGCAGCACCTTGGCGCCCTGCGACGCCAGTTCCAGCATGTCCTCGAACGCGATCCGGTCGAGCCGGCGGGCCTTGGGCACCACGCGCGGGTCGGTGGTGTAGACGCCGTCGACGTCGGTATAGATGTCGCAGCGGTCGGCATGGATCGCGGCCGCGATCGCCACCGCCGAAGTGTCGGAACCGCCGCGTCCGAGCGTGGTGATTCGCTGCGTGGCGGGATTGATGCCCTGGAATCCCGCGATCACGGCGACTTCCTTGCGCTCCCCAAAACGGCTGATCAGTTCGGCGCCGTCAATTTCGAGAATCCGGGCTGAGGCGTGGGCGTCGCTGGTCTTGATCGGGATCTGCCAGCCCTGCCAGGAGCGCGCCTGGATGCCGAGCGCCTGCAGCGCGATCGCCAGCAGGCCGGCGGTGACCTGTTCGCCGGAGGCCACCACGGCGTCATATTCGCGCGCGTCATGCATCGGGGACGCCTCGCGGCACCATGCCACCAGCTCATTGGTCTTGCCGGACATCGCCGATACCACCACGGCGACGTCATGGCCGGCGTCGACCTCGCGCTTCACGTGGCGCGCGACGTTGCGGATACGTTCGATATTGGCGACCGATGTGCCGCCGAATTTCATCACGAGGCGGCCCATGACGACTGGTGCATTCCCTGAGAGGTTGAGTATGGTGACCGGCGCGCAAAACCAGAGCGCGCCGCCCGAAAGGCGCGTATACATAACGGCGCGGTTGCGGGCAAGCAAACGGGTTCCGGTAACCCCTGGACTTCCCTGGGGATTGGCGGGAATGCAGCGGTTCAAGGGTAATTGAGGCCAGCGTATGGGGCGTTATATCGACGATATCCTGCAGCCCGAAGAGAAGGTGCTGTATTCCACCAACACGCACTGGATATTCTTCCTGCCGGCGATCCTGGGCTGGATCGTGGCTGCGGCGTTTTTCGTGGTGTCGGGAATGGTGGCGGCCGGCACCCCGATGCTGCTGTGCCTGTCGATGGCGGCGATCTCCGCGGTCTTCGCGCTGTACAAGACCGCGACGGCCTGGTTCCACCGCTGGACCACCGAGACGGACGTCACCAATCTGCGCGTCGTCCACAAGACCGGGTTCATCCAGCGCCAGACGTTCGAGATGAGTCTCGACAAGGTCGAGAGCGTCGACGTCAACCAGAGCATTCTCGGCCGCCTCCTCAACTACGGCAACGTGTCGATTTTCGGCGTCGGGGAGGGCAACAAGACCATCGACACCATTGCCTCGCCGCTCGAATTCCGCAACCACATCACCGCGCGATAGGGAGCGGCGCGCCACCCATGGCCATGCAACAGGATCCTGCCAATTTCTCCGCGGCGCCGGCGCCGGGCGCCACCGCGTCCCCGGGCGCAACCGCGTCCACCGTCGACCCCGCCGAGATCGCGAAGTTTTCGAAACTGTCGGACGAATGGTGGGACCCCAACGGCAAGATGGCGCCGTTGCACAAGATCAACCCGCTGCGGCTGACCTATATCCGCGACGCCGCCTGCCGCAAGTTCGAGCGCAACGTCAAAAGCCTGAATTGCCTGTCCGGCCTGCGCATCCTCGATATCGGCTGCGGCGCCGGCCTGTTGTGCGAGCCGTTCACCCGGCTCGGCGCCCAGGTGATAGGCGTCGATCCCTCCGCCACCAACATCGCCGCCGCCAAGCTGCACGCCGACAAGGCGCATCTGTCGATCGACTATCGCTGCACCACCGTCGAGGAGATGGACGTGCGCGAACGCTTCGACATCGTGCTG
>JBKJUA010000223.1:0-6084 GCA_046590305.1 Bradyrhizobium sp. | reverse complement strand
GGCGAGCCGAAGCAGGTGGAGAATTCCGGCTGCGGCTCATTGCCGAGGCCGCGCTCGGTGCCGGCCACCTTGGCGGTGTAGCCGGACAGGAAGTGATACATCGCCTGCGCCGGCGTCAGCTTGGCGATCGGCGGCAATACGCCGAACGCGTCCGCCGCCAGCATCACCACATTCTTCGGATGACCGGCGCGACCGGTGCGCGAGGCGTTGGGGATAAAGTCGAGCGGATAGGCCGAGCGGGTGTTTTCGGTCTTCGAGCCGTCGTCGAAATCCGGCACCCGCGTGTCTTCGTCGAGCACCACGTTCTCGAGCACCGCGCCGAAGCGCTTGCTGGCGGCGAATATCTCGGGCTCGGCTTCCTGCGACAGCTTGATGCATTTGGCGTAGCAGCCGCCTTCGAAATTGAAGACGCCGTCATTGCCCCAGCCGTGCTCGTCGTCGCCGATCAGCGTGCGCTTGGGGTCGGCCGACAGCGTGGTCTTGCCGGTGCCGGAGAGCCCGAAGAAGATCGCGCTGTCGCCATCGGGGCCGACATTGGCCGAGCAGTGCATCGGCATCACGCCCTTGGCGGGCAGATAATAGTTCAGCGTCGTGAACACGCTCTTCTTCATCTCGCCGGCATAATAAGACCCGCCGATCAGGACGATCTTGCGGGCGAAATCGATCGCGACCACGTTTTCCGACCGCACGCCGTGACGTTTGGGGTCGGCGCGGAAGCTCGGGATGTCGATGATGGTGAGTTCAGGCACGAAATCTGATAGCGCCGCGGTCTCGGGCCGGATCAGCAGCGTGCGGATGAACAGCGAGTGCCAGGCCAGTTCGGTGAACACCCGGGTCTTGATCTGGAACGACGGGTCGGCGCCGCCATAGAGGTCCTGCGCGAACAGCCGCATGCCTTCGGCGTGCTTGAGGAAATCCTGATACAGCGTCTCGAACTGCTCCGGGGTGATCGACTGGTTGCCGGCCCACCACATCTTTTCGGTGGAGGCGTCGCGAACCGTGAACTTGTCCTTCGGGCTGCGGCCGGTGAACTCACCGGTATCGGCGCACAAGGCGCCGTCGGCCGACAGCACTGCCTCGCCCGCGGCCAGCGAGTATTGATAGAGTTGCGGCGCGCCCAGATTCCAGTGCACCTGCTTGAGATTTTTTAAGCCGAATTTGTCGGCGCCGAAGGCTCCGTTACGAATGCCCGTCTCTTGCACTGAAAGAATCCTCCTGGAACCCGCGTATCTCGATCGCGCGAATGCCGCCAGACGCGCCTCTATGCGGTGACCTCAATATAGCCCTGTGGCCTCGGTCCGGCGACCTAATACTCAGGAACGCCGGGCTTGCCAAGCCGATCCCATAGTATTTGGTTTATTCAAGGGCCGGGTCATTGATGCGGCTCAATGCTTGCCGCGTATTACCGCATTTCGGGCCGTGACAGCGCGACCATTGGGCGTGATCACAGTTGAACCTGGTCGCTAAGAGTTTCTGTTGCGCCGCACAATCGACGATTCCCAACGCGTCACGCCCGAGAGAACGCACGAAGCACTCCGCGCTTCCGCGCCGGGCTCGTCGCCGACGACCATGTGGTGGCCCGACATTCACCCAGTGTATTTGAGTCAGTTGCGCGACTTTACTGAGACCGTTGATATCGCCCGCCACGAGGCCATCCCGGCGAACTACGCGATCGAAATTCTGATAGCAGCGCGCGATTCACCATGGTCGCTGGCGTCACCGCCGAGGTGGATGTCGGCAGCTGCAACATTGAGGTTTTCGCCACCGCGTTCAGCTCGTCCGCCGTATCGGCAGTTGCGGCATGCGCGTTCAAAGCGGCGGCTGAGATCCACTACCGCTTGCTATTCCTCGGCCCGCGCCTCGCCCGCCAGCCTGACCAGCATCTTGCGCAGTTCGCCCGGGCCGGTGACCCGTTCCGGGAAATCCAGCCGCAGGGTGGCGGTACCGGCCTGCAGGTCCATGCCGTCAGGATCGCAGCCGGTGCAGCTCCAGTCGGCGGCCCCTGCGCCCAAAAGCCTGGTCGCATAGAGGCTGATGGCGTCGCGATGGTCGGCGTTCATGTGCTCGACAGCCCCCTGTTCGGCCTCCAGCAGGCCGCCGGCACCGGAAATATCGGTCAGAAATTGCTCCGGCCCGAGGTCCACGATCCGCCCGAATCCCGCCACCAGATGCGCGCCGGTCGGCCGGATCCGGAAAAATGAAAAATCCGCAAATTTCACAAAGGCTTCCGCGGACGGATGGGCGCTGAGGTAGCGCTGGCGCAGGAGTTTCACCTCCGCCTCCCCGGCTTCCTCGGCGCGGCCCGCCAGCATGATCCGGGCGCCCTCCAGCGGGTCGCCCTCGGCTCGCTCGTCCAGCATCAGCGAGACCCTGGCATCGCCGAGAATATTCCTTGTGTGCAGCGCCAGCCGCGAAATCAGCAGGATCGGCGAGCCGTCGGGATGGCTGGCGAGGTTCACCAGCGAGCAATAGGGATCGCCGGTTCCGGCCATCAAAGTCGCCAGAGCCCCCTGCCGGCTGCGCCGGAGCAGCGATCGGGTCAGCCGGCCGGCATCAAAATCAGGGGTGGGCTGCATCGAGCACCTCCAGACATCTCATGGCAATATGGACCTTTTCCCGGCTAAACGGGTTCTGTATAGCTGGAACCCTCGGTACCCAGGCGTTTTGCGGAACTCGGTCACACTTCAGCCCAGCTTGCATTGCTCGTTGACCGCGTACGAAGGCCCATTGGGGCGGCGCATCGCAGGATTGCTTGCCGTTCCAGCCACACAATTTCTGAAAGCAGGCTCATGCCCACAATCGCCCTGGTCGACGACGACCGCAACATTCTCACATCCGTCTCGATCGCGCTCGAAGCCGAAGGCTATCGCATCATGACCTACACGGATGGTGCGTCCGCGCTCGACGGCTTTCGCACCAGTCCGCCTGATCTGGCAATCCTCGACATCAAGATGCCGCGCATGGACGGCATGGAGACGTTGCGGCGGCTGCGGCAGAAATCCGACCTGCCGGTGATCTTCCTGACCTCCAAGGACGAGGAAATCGACGAATTGTTCGGCCTCAAAATGGGCGCCGACGATTTCATCCGCAAGCCATTCTCGCAGCGCCTGCTGGTCGAACGCGTCAAGGCCGTGCTGCGACGCGCCGCGCCGAAGGATCCGACCGCTGCGCCAAAGGAGACCGACGCCAAGGCGCTGGACCGTGGCCTGCTCAGGATGGACCCGGAGCGCCACACCTGCACCTGGAAGAACGAGGCCGTGACACTGACGGTGACCGAATTCCTGATCCTTCAGGCGCTGGCGACGCGCCCAGGCGTGGTCAAGAGCCGCAACGCGCTGATGGACGCGGCCTATGACGATCAGGTCTATGTCGACGATCGCACCATCGACAGCCACATCAAGCGGCTTCGCAAGAAGTTCAAGGTGGTGGACGACGATTTCGAGATGATCGAAACCCTCTACGGCGTCGGCTACCGCTTCAAGGAAACCTGATTTTCAGGGCGTCCGGCGCGCGGTTGTCGACTGACGCCGCCGCCCGGATCGGCTAGGATACGCGCAACGCAAGACGCCCTCGAAACAACCGGCAGTGTTGGCCATTGCTCGATCGAACGCAGCCTGATCCCAACCTGAATGCCGAGGCCGCCTCGCCGTCGCTGGCGCTGGACAACGACGCCGTCGAAAGCCCGCCGGCACGCGGCTGGCAACGCCTGCTCGGCTGGCTCCGTCGCACCGGCCAGTTTTTCTTCGCGCTCTCCTTTTCCAGCCTCACCCGCCGCATCGTTTCGCTCAATCTCGCGGGCCTGATCGCGCTGGTGGCGAGCATTCTGTATCTCTCCCAGTTCCGCGCCGGCCTGATCGATGCCCGCGCCGAAAACCTGTTGTCGACGGGCGAGGTGATCGCGCGCGCGATCGCCGCGACCGGCACCACCGAAAGCCACGCGCTCACCATCGACCCGGACCGCCTGCTCGACCTGAAACCCGGCGAAAGCTACGGGCCGTCCGACGACGCCTTGTCGGGACTGGATTTTTCGATCAATCCGGAACGCATCGCGCCGGTGCTGCGCGGCCTGGTGTCGCCGACCAAGACGCGCGCCCGCATCTACGATCGCGACGGGGTGCTGATCCTCGACAGCCGCAGCCTGTACGGCCGCGGCGACGTCATGCGTTTCGAACTGGCGCCGCCCTCGGCCGAGAAGCCCGGTATTGCGGAGCGCACCATGATCGCGTTCCGCACCTGGCTCAACCGCGGCGACCTGCCGCTTTATCGTGAACTCGGGCCGGAGAACGGCAAGGGTTACCACGAAGTCGGGCGCGCACTGGGCGGCGTCAAGGGCTCGATGGTGCGGATCAACGACCGCGGCGAAGTCATCGTCTCGGTGGCGGTGCCGGTGCAGCATTTCCGTGCGGTCAACGGCGCCTTGCTGCTGTCGACGCAGGGCGGCGACATCGACCAGATGGTGACCGCGGAGCGGCTCGCCATCCTGAAGATCTTCGCCGTCGCGTCCGTCGTGATGATCGCGCTTTCGCTGCTGCTGGCGAGCACCATCGCAGGCCCGGTGCGCCGGCTCGCCGACAGCGCCGAGGGAGTTCGCCGCCGCATCAGGACCCGCGTCGAAATTCCCGACTTCACCCGCCGCCGCGACGAGATCGGCCATCTCTCCGGCGCGCTGCGCGACATGACGGACGCGCTCTATAACCGGATCGAGGCGATCGAGACCTTCGCCGCCGACGTCGCCCATGAATTGAAGAACCCGCTGACGTCGCTGCGCTCCGCCGTCGAAACGCTGCCGCTGGCGCGCAACGAGAACAGCCGCGCGCGGCTGCTCGCCGTCATCGAGCACGACGTCAAGCGGCTCGACCGGCTGATCTCTGATATCTCCGATGCCAGCCGGCTCGATGCCGAACTGCAGCGCCAGGACATGACGTCGGTCGATCTTCGCCGCCTGCTGAACGCGTTGACGACGGTCGCCAACGAAACCAGGCGCGGCAACAACGTCGCGGTGGAAGTCCGTTTCGAGGGACGCGGGCCCACCGACACCTTCTCGGTGCCGGGCCATGATTCGCGGCTCGGACAGGTGATTTCCAACCTGCTCTCCAATGCCCAGTCGTTCTCCGAAGCCGGCGGCAAGCTGCGCATCGTCTGCCGCCGGGTGAGGAACGAAATCGAAATCATGGTCGATGACGACGGGCCCGGAATTCGCGAGGACGCGCTGGAGCGGATCTTCGAACGCTTTTACACCGACCGGCCGCACCAGGGTTTTGGCCAGAATTCCGGACTGGGGCTGTCGATCTCCAAGCAGATCATCGAGGCCCATGGCGGGCGGATCTGGGCTGAGAATCGCGCGGGTCCCGTCAATGCCGAGGGCGAGCCGACCATCGCCGGCGCGCGCTTCGTGGTCCGGCTGCCCGCGCCATGACGGGCGCGGGGACCGCCAGCGTGCACGCCTCCGCCGTTCTGGTGGGCGATCGGGCGGTGCTGATCCGCGGGCCCTCGGGGGCCGGAAAATCGCGGCTGGCGTTCGATCTGATCCTGGCCGGGCGCGCCGGGCAGATACCGCCGGCCGTGCTGGTCGGTGACGACCGCGTGCATCTGGAACAGGGCGGCGGGCAATTGGTCGTACGACCGGCGCGCGAACTGGCCGGCCTGATCGAGGTCCGAGGGCTCGGAATCTTCAGCTGCGACTTCGCGCCTCAGGCCGTCGTGGGCCTGGTGGTCGATCTGGCCGCCCCCGATGCCGAGCGGCTGCCGCCACCAGAGGCGTTGCGGGTGGCCATATATGGTATGGAATTACCAAGAATTCCCGCGGGAATCGGTATTTTCCCGCTTCCACTCGTTATCGCTGCACTGACCATGACCGCGATTTCATCTTCTGCCCGACCTTCGGACGATTGCCCGAAGGGAATTGGTAACCATATCAGTCCCACACTCGCGACCGAATAGACCGGCGCCTGCTCCCATCCAACCCCCTGATTCCGGGAGAATCGCGAAGATCCCCTCTTGCGCGGGGGCTCTGGATGGTCAAAGTGGCGCGTTCGTGCGGTGCACCAAAAAGCACCCGCGAGGAGTTTCCGATGATTGGTCTAG
>JBKJUA010000174.1:0-4896 GCA_046590305.1 Bradyrhizobium sp. | reverse complement strand
GAAGGCTTCCCGCGCGGCGGCGAGGCGGCCCTTGAGGCGGCAGCGTGGCGTCAGCACGCAATTGCCGCCATCGCCGCGAAAGCACTCGACCAGCGCGTGGCGCGCTTCCAGCGCCCGCACCACTTCGCCGAGCGTGATCGCCTGCGGCGGCCGCGCCAGCCTGAAGCCGCCGCCGGCGCCGCGCCGGGTATTGATGAAGCCGCCATCCGCGAGGTCGCGCACCACCTTGGCCAGATGATTGCGCGAGATGCCGAATTCGGCGGCGATTTCGTTGGTCGCGAATGACCGCGTCGGCTCGCCGGCCAGCCGCATCAGGGCGCGCAAGGCAAAATCGGTAAACAACGTCAGGTTCATGGCATCCTCAAAGCAAATAGGCCTTGAAAGCAAATAGGCCTTGCAAACCGAGCCTACAGGCTTAAATAGGTATTTGAAATACTTATTTAAGGAGAGCCGCCGTGACGGCAGCTGAACGGCGCGAAAAGATCACGGCCGAGATCGTCGCCAGGACCGGCATCACCGAGCCGCTGATCGAGCGTCTGGTTCGCGCGTTCTACGCAAAGATCCGCACCGACGCGGTGCTGGCGCCGATATTCGAAGCGCGAATTCAGCATTGGGAGCCGCATCTGGAGCGGATGTGCGCCTTCTGGTCGTCCGTCGCGCTGATGTCGGGCCGCTATCACGGCACGCCGATGGCCAAACACATGCCGCTGCCGGTCGATGCCGATCATTTCGACCGCTGGCTGGCGCTGTTCGAGGAGACCGCCCTCGAGGTCTGCCCGCCTGCAGCTGCCGCGCATTTCGTTGAACTGGCGCGGCGGATTGCCGCCAGCCTCGAACTCGGCATCGCCGGCGCGCAGGGCGTCATGCTGGGCAACGGTGAGAGATTCAGGCGCCGCGAAAGTCAAACCGCAGGAGAACTCGGATGAAGCATCAAGCCCCGGTCGCAACCGTCATCACCGATAACAGGCTGGCGCAGGAGCCGGCGAATCCGTTCTCCGGCAGCAGCCTCGTCCCGATGCTGATCGTCGGCATTGTTCTCGTCCTGGTCGGGATGATTGCCGCTGTGATGTTGAGCTGACGGAACAAAGACCGGCCGCCGCAGGCCTTCAGGCCATGCGGCGGCCGTTTTCCGTTGTCAGTCGACAGCTCAGGCCGCCACTGCGCCGCTGCTCTTGCGCAAGCCGATATATTGCAACTCCGCGAACACGCCGGTGCTGATGGCGTGGACGGCGATGAAGGCGTAGCCGAGCAAATTGGGCGTGACTGCGCCGCTGAACATCAGCGCGATACTGCCGAGTGCCCAGGCCGCGTTACCGGCAATCACGATGGCCACCAATGCCCTGAGCATCGATGGCCTTGTGCCGAGCCAGCCGACCAGCGCGGTGTAGGCGATCAGGAACAGGCCGGTTTCGAGCACCAGCGCCTGAGGAAGGTTGAGCATCGGCGCCAGCACTGCGGCGCCGAATGTCTGCAGCAAGGCCACCGCTCCGGTGACGACGGCATCGGCGAGCAGGGCGCGGCGAAGAAATGGGGACGGCTGAATCATGGTAGTCTCCTCGAGTAAGTTCAACGGTTGACGTCTTCGTCTCCTGTGACGGTGAAGATGACTCGGCCGGCGAGGCAATTCGATTACGTCGGAGGTAATGGAATGCACAAAATTCGCATGGTAGGTTTTCCACCATGAACGCACACACCGCCACGGCACGAACGGAACGAACCCAGCCCGCCCATGTCGGCGATCACCTGCGCGAATGGCGGCAGCGCCGCCATCTCAGCCAGCTCGATCTCGCCGGCGACGCCGAGATTTCCGCGCGCCATTTGAGTTTCGTGGAAACCGGCCGCGCGGCGCCGTCGCGCGAGATGGTCTTGAAGCTGGCGGAACGGCTGGAGGTCCCCTTGCGCGAACGCAACGTGTTGCTGGTGGCGGCGGGATATGCGCCGGCCTTCCCGCAGCGATCGCTCGACGATCCCGCGTTGAAATCGGCGCGGGCGGCGATCGATCTGGTGCTCCGGGCGCATGAGCCCAGTCCGGCGCTGGCGATCGACCGGCACTGGAACCTGGTCTCGGCGAACCGCATGGTGATGCCGCTGCTCGAAGGCATTCCCCCGCGGCTGCTCGGTCAGCCCATCAATGTGCTGCGACTCGCCTTTCACCCCGAAGGTCTGGCGGCGCGCACCGTCAACCTCGCGGAGTGGTGCAGCCATCTGCTGGAGCGGCTGCACCGCCAGTGCGAGGCGACCGCCGATCCCGAGCTATTGAAACTTTATGCCGAGCTGAAGGCCTATCCGATCCCCGCGCGCTCCGGCCCGCTATCGTCGGATCATGTCGCGATCCCCTTCAAGGTGCGGCTGGGCGGCGAGGTCCTGAGCTTTATCTCCACCACCATGATCTTCGGCACCCCGGTCGACATCACCCTGTCGGAACTGGCATTGGAGACGTTTTTCCCGGCGGATGAGCTGACCGCCGAGCGGATGCGCGCGATGGCGGCCAATCTCAAATAGCTCCCTTGTCCGGGGTCGGATTGCGGCTTATCTCTGGGACTTCCGCAAGCGAGGACGTCCCCATGAGCACTCTAAAGCCGCTGCAGATCGACATCGTCTCCGACGTGGTATGCCCGTGGTGCTACATCGGCAAGCGCCGGATCGAGAACGCATTGGCGCTGACGCCGGATGTGCCGGTCGAGATCAACTGGCGGCCGTTTTTCCTCAACACCTGGGTGCCGCGCGAGGGCATCAGCCGCGACGAATATCTCACCAAAAAATTCGGCTCGGTCGAGGCCTACAAGGGCATCGCCGGCCGCGTCGTCGCCGCCGCCACCGAAGAAGGCCTGACCTACCGGCCGGAACTGGTCAGGCGCCAGCCCAACACCACCGATTGCCACCGCCTGATTCACTGGGCCGATGCGCAAGGCAAATCCGCCGGGATGAAACAGCGGCTGATGGAATTGTATTTTCGCGATGGCGGCGATCTCACCGACGTCGACGTGCTGGTGCAGGCGGCCGCCGATATCGGGCTCGATGGCGAGGATATCCGCCAGCGTTTGGCCGGCGACGAGGATGTCGAGCTGATCTCGGCGCAGGCCCAGGACGCCGCCGACAAGGGCATCTCCGGCGTGCCGACCTTTGTGTTCGCGCAGAAATACGCGGTGTCCGGCGCTCAGCCGGCCGAACAACTGGCGCGCGCGATCCGGCAGGTGTCGGCAGAGGTCAACGCGCAGGCGGCGGAGTAGAAGTAAGTTGAATTCGCCGGCTTACCACGCGACAGTTCGGTCGGGAGCTTTTCAATGAAGATCAAGATCGTCGTCCATGAGGCTGAGGAGGGGGGGTTTTGGGCCGAAGTCCCCGCCATTCCCGGCTGCGCCACTCAAGGGGACAGCATGGATGAACTCATGAAAAACCTTCATGAGGCGATTGAGGGATGCCTTTCGATTGAAGTTGCTCCGCCCGAGCCGGGTGGAACCGAGCGGATGCTGGAATTGCCTGCATGAAATCGGTCACTGGCCGCGAGTTTGCTCGTCTCATCGAGCGGCGCGGCTGGTCATTGCTTCGTGTCAGCGGCAGTCACCACATCTACGGCAAAAGCGGCAGCGTTGTGCGGCTGTCCGTTCCGATCCACGGCAACAAGCCATTGAAGACAGGCCTATTGCGGCACTTGATGAAGCTCGCTGACCTTTCATATGAAGAGCTTTAGCCCCGTTGGGCAGCTTCCGACTATCTACGCCCCCTTCAGATAATAATTCGCGCGCTTGCCGAGTGCGATCCGGCGCAGCACGCGGCGCATCGCCAGCGAGGCGCGCAGCGGCTTGATCGCAGTCGTGACCGTGCGATAGAACGCCAGCTTAAGCGCGTCGCGTACCGGCTGGCGGCCCGGCGGCAGCTGCGGCAGGCCGACGCCGCGCAGCATCGAATTGAAGAAATGCAGGTCGTTGACGCGGCGGACCTCGCTGGTCTTCCAGGTGATTGCCATCGAGATCGAAAAGCTGCCGGCGGTGCGCACCCAATGCGGCCACTGATACGGCACATAGCAGCCATCGCCCGCGAACAGATGGAATTCGGTACCGCGCGGCGCAAAACTGTCATCGTATTTCAGGTTGCGGTGCTTGGTCATCGAGCGTTCGATCTCGTCGTCGGAGACGATCGAGCGGTCGTTGTTGTCGAAGATCGTGAAGAACTTCTCGCCGTGGATGTGGACGAAGAAATTGTCCTCGCTGTCGAGATGGAACGGCGTGGTCGAATTCGGCGACGACACAAAGATAAATCCTTCGAGCTGTTCGAAGCCGGCGTCGAGCAGGCTGTTGAAGCCGCGCGCGCGGGCCACCGACAGCAGCGTGTCTTCCAGCAGCCGGCGGTATTCCGGCGAATTCTCCACGCGCTTCAGCACCATCCAGGCCCCGGCGGTTTCGATGCGTTTTACCACTTCGACGGGATCGAGATCGACCGAGGGAATCGCATCGGGGTCCTGGCTGATTGCAACCTTGCCCGAATTATATTCGATCAGGTCGCGCGGCAGCTCGGCGGCGAGTTGCGCGATGCCCGGCAGACTCAGCAGCGGATGGCCGGCGAGCTTGTGCCGGATTGCAAAGGGCTTGAGCGGAAAGTCGCGTTTCAGCGCGTCATTCCCGGCGGTAATCACCGGGGCTACTGCGGTGACGGTGTTCATGACGATTTCTCCTGGCGTTTCCTGATGAAATGAATGGCGCGGCGCAATGGCTCGCGGATCATGCTGCGTAGTTTCAAGGCGCCGTGGGCCAGCGGCACCACGGGATCGCGCGGCCGCAAGGGAATCAGCACGTCGCCGATGGCGAGCCGCCCGCGCCAGATCGGATTGATCATGGGATGATCGGCGTTGGCGCTGGAATCGACCAGCGCGATATCGGGGTCGGCGCAGAGATGCCG
>JBKJUA010000293.1:0-4343 GCA_046590305.1 Bradyrhizobium sp. | reverse complement strand
AATACTGCCTGATCGCGAGCGGAATCGCGTTCGTGATCATCGCCGCCGTCAACGGCATCGGCACCACCCTGAACGGCAGCTTCACTTCGGTGAATTCATCGCTGAAATAGTGTTAGGGCGGCGGAGTTTCAGGGACGGGCGCGGCGGTTTCACCGGCCGTCGCCATCCCCGTTCAGCGCCCGCAACATCCCGATCCGCGCGAACATCAGCCAGCCACCGCCGATCTCGGCGGCGTTGATCAAATTCTCCACCGCGACCTGCCAGCGTTCCTGCTGCTGAACGTCTTTCGGCAACTGCACGACATGATCGGCGGCGTGCTGCAGTGTGGTCAGGGTGGAGCCGCAGCGCAAGCGTATCGGCTCCTCGAACGGCGTCGACCACGGCATCTCAGGCGAGGGGCGGCTGCAATGTTGCCATCACTGCCGGCCTGTCGCGGTTGCACGCCGCGGTGAGCGCTTGCGCATCTAGCCGGCCTTTTTCGACCGGACCGGCGCGCGTACCGGCTTCTCGGCCTGTTTCGGATCCTGCTTGGCCGCGCGCTTGCCGCTGCCTGAGATCGGCAGCAGCATCTCGCGCTGGCCGGCGGCGGCCTTGCGCGGCTTCTTGCCCTTGGCCTTGTCGGTCGCCTTGTCCGCGGACTTTTCCGCGGACTTGGCGGCGGACTTGGCGGCGGATGGGGCGGATTGCTTTTCGCCGGCGAGGCTGCGCTTCAGCGCATCCATCAGATTGATGACGTTGCCGCTGGATTTCGGCGCGGCCTTTGCGATGGGCAAGCCGTTGCGCTTTTGATTGATCAGTTCGATCAGCGCGGATTCATAGCGGTCCTCGAATTGACCGGGTTCGAACGAGCCGGATTTCTGCTCGACGATATGCCGGGCCAGATCCAGCATGTCCTTGGTGATTTTCACATCCTGGATATCCTCGAAATATTCCTTCTCGCTGCGCACTTCGTAGGGATAGCGCAGCAGGGTGCCCATCAGGCCCTTGTCGAGCGGCTCCAGCGCGATGATGTGTTCGCGGTTGGTCAGCACCAGCCGGCCGATCGCAACCTTGTTCATGCTGCGGATGGTCTCGCGGATGACGGCGAAAGCGTCATGGCCGACCTTGCCGTCGGGCACGAGATAATAGGGGCGGATCAGATAGCGGTTGTCGATGTCCGTTTTCGGAACGAACTCGTCGATCTCGATGGTGCGGGTCGATTCCAGCGCGATGTCATCGAGTTCGTCCTTCGACACCTCGATGTAGGTGTCGGTGTCGACCTTGTAGCCCTTCATGATGTCTTCGGCGGCGACTTCCTCGCCGGTATCGGCATCGACCTTGGCATATTTGATGCGGTGGCCGGTCTTGCGGTTGATCTGGTTGAAACTGACCTTCTCGGTATCCGACGTCGCCGGATACAGGGCAACCGGACAGGTCACGAGCGAAAGGCGCAGAAAGCCTTTCCAGTTGGCGCGGGGGGCCATGGGATACTCCAAAACGCAACAATGACCGGTGAGGATACCACCGCGGAACCCGGTTACAAGTTAACAGGGCCGGAAATCTACTGATGGCGTTAACCGTCGCAGAGCGGGATGGTTGCCGTAGCAGTGGACCGGGCAGGGCGCGCGCTGGGCCATGCCTGACACGTGGTGCGGCGATCTGGCAGCGCAGGCCCGGAATCCGGAACATGATCCGGCATCAGGCGTTGCTTGAGACGTGACACCGCAACGACCTGCTTTTTTCGCGACACCCAGGAGGGCACCCATGGCAACGAAAGATCACGACCAGATCGTGGAAACCGCAAGGGAAGCCCGCGGGGCCGAGCCGGGGCCGTCGGTGCTTGCCCTGCTCACGGTCTCGACCAGCCTTGCGGTGCTGATCCTCGGCGGGGTGTGGTTCGTGTTCTTCCGCACCTGAGGGCTGCGAAACCCGGACTGGCGATCAGGCGGGCGCGCGTCCCATGGATCCGCCCGCTCCTGTTTGGAGCCTGTCGAGTCGACGCCATGTGAAGAAAAAGTAATACTCCGAATCGATTGCTGTTCATCCGGCATTCACGCCGCAACGCCTCATCTGGATGGCGGCGATTTTGCCGGGGCTATTGAGGGAAGACCAGCTTGCGCCTGCTCGTCGTTGAAGACGACCCGGATCTCAACCGTCAATTGACCACGGCGCTGAGCGATGCCGGCTATGTGGTCGACCGGGCTTTCGATGGCGAGGAGGGACATTTCCTCGGCGACAGCGAACCCTATGACGCCGTGGTGCTCGACATCGGCCTGCCGAAAATGGACGGCATCTCGGTGCTGGAGGCGTGGCGCCGCAACGGCCGCGCGATGCCGGTTCTGATTCTCACTGCGCGCGACCGCTGGAGCGACAAGGTGCAGGGGTTTGACGCCGGCGCCGATGATTACGTCGCCAAACCGTTTCATCTGGAGGAGGTGCTGGCCCGGATTCGCGCGTTGCTGCGCCGCTCCACCGGCCACGCCCAGTCCGAGCTGACCTGCGGACCGGTGTCGCTGGATACCAGGACGGGCCGGGTCAGCGTATCCGGCAACCCGATCAAGATGACCTCGCATGAATACCGCCTGCTGGCCTATCTGATGCACCATACCGGGCGCGTAGTATCGCGCACCGAACTGGTGGAGCATTTGTACGACCAGGATTTCGATCGCGACTCCAATACCATCGAAGTGTTCGTCGGCCGCATCCGCAAGAAGCTGGACGTCGACATCATCCAGACCGTGCGGGGGCTCGGCTATCTCCTGACGCCGCCCACGCCAGGCGCCTGATCAAAGGTGTTGATCGGGCCGCCGGCTTGCGCTCTGGTCCGGGCATGATCCTGTTCAGAAACTTGCGTCCATCGATCAGATCCAATCCCGAAGACCTGCGTTTCGGGATGACGCCCTGATGCGCGGCAGCTCGCTCGCCACCCGGCTTTTCCTGTCGGCGACCGCCTGGGTGGTGGTGATTCTGCTCCTCACCGGCATCGTGCTGTCGTCGGTCTACCGCGACGCGACCGAGCGTGCGTTCGACCGCCGTCTCAATCTCTATCTCCGCACCATCATCGCGGAAGTGGCGACGCCGGATAACACGCCCGATCAGTTCCAGTCGCTGGGCGAACCGCTGTTCGAACTGCCTCTGTCCGGCTGGTACTGGCAGATCACCCGCGCCGACGGCGACAAACCCGAGACGCGCGCGTCGCGCTCGCTGTGGGACAAGAAGCTGCCGAAGCTCGAAGAGCATGGCGCCGGCCTTAACGCTGCCGGCGTCCGCCTCGGCTATGTCGATGGCCCCGAGGGTCAGTTGTTGCGGATGGTGGAACGGCCGGTCGACCTCGGCGTCGACGGCTTGTTCCTGGTCAGCGTGGCCGGCGATGCCTCGGAGATTTTCGACGAAACCCGCAGCTTCGATTACTATCTCGGCAGTACCTTCGTAGCATTGTCGATCGTGCTGGTGCTGACCACCATCTTCCAGGTCCGCTTCGGACTCGCGCCGCTGAAGCGCATTTCGGAATCGATCGCCGATATCCGCTCCGGCCGCGCCGAACGGCTCGAGGGCGAATTCCCGGTCGAGATTGCGCCGCTGGCGCGGGAGACCAATGCGCTGATCGACGCCAACCGGGAAATCGTCGAGCGCGCCCGCACCCATGTCGGCAATCTCGCGCATGCCATCAAGACGCCGCTGTCGGTCATCGTCAACGAAGCCTCCGCGCGGGGCACGGATCCGTTCGCGGCGAAGGTCCTCGAACAGACCGACATCATGCGCGACCAGGTGGCGCACCATCTGGAGCGCGCCCGCATTGCCGCGCGGCTCACCGTGATCGGCACCGTCACCGAGGTTGCGCCCGCGATCGAGGCGCTGCGCCGGACCATGGAGAAGATCCACCGCGATCGCGACATCGCCATCGGCGTCAAGGCCGACGCCCAGGCGAAGTTTCGCGGCGAGCGGCAGGACCTCGAGGAGATGGCCGGAAATCTCGTCGACAACGCCTGCAAATGGGCGGCGGGGCAGGTCTCCATCGAGGTGCTGGTGGAACCGGCGGCGGAGCCGGGCGCCGGTCAGATGCTTCGCATCATCGTCGACGACGACGGGCGCGGTCTGTCGGCGCCAGAGCGGGCACAGGTCTCGCGCCGGGGCCAGCGGCTGGACGAATCCAAGCCGGGTTCGGGGCTGGGGCTGTCGATCGTGGTCGACCTCGCGGCCCTCTACGGCGGCAGCCTTACCCTCGGCAATGCACCGATCGGGGGATTGCGGGCGGAACTGGTGCTGCCGGGGGTGTAACCTCGCCCGGGTGCCTGAAACCCGGGGTTTGCGGGGCGCCGGACCCCCGCGGAATGCCTGCAAATTCATCTTCCTAAACGGCTTCT
>JBKJUA010000203.1:0-10102 GCA_046590305.1 Bradyrhizobium sp. | reverse complement strand
TATTCGGCCAGCGTCTCCAGCTGCACCTTGGCCTTCATATGCACGACCTTGTAGCCGCCCGCCTTGAGCCGGCGCAGCAGCGTGGGCAAAGCGAGCGCGGTGTTCTTCTGCAGATCGTGCATCAGGATGATGCCCTTGCCCTGCTTGTCGAGCTTGGTCATCACGGTGTTGACGATCTGGGCGGCGTCCTTGGACTTGTAGTCGAAGGAATCGACGTCGGTGGAGAACATCGCGATGTTGCGCGTGCCGAGATACTCGATCGAGGCCTGGGTATGCTGCAGGCCGGGAAAGCGGAAGAACGGCGCGGGTGCCGCGCCCAGCGCCAGCTTGATCGCGCTGAATCCCTTTTCGATCTCTTCCCTGACCTGTGCTTCGGTCAGCTTCTTGCTGTCGAGATGCGCATGCGACCAGGTGTGGGCGCCGACGGTGTGACCGGCGTTGTAGACCTGCTTCAGAATCTCCGGATGATAGGTGGAGTGCTTGCCGACCGGGAAGAACGTGGCCTTGGTGCATTCCTCCGCCAGCGACTTGAGCACCGCAGGGGTGGTCGGCCACGGGCCGTCGTCGAAGGTCAGCACCACTTCCTTGTCGGTGAGAAAATCGAGCTGCTTGTAATGCTGGAAACCGAAGCCCGGTCCGCCCGTGGTGTCGGCGACCACGACGCGGCTGACGCCGAGCGCATCGGCATTGGCGCATTTGGCCTGCACCGGTGCGACGGGTTTGGCGGGAGCCGGCGCCGAAAGCGCTGCGGTGACCTCGACGTCCGGTGCGGAAGGCTTGGCGGCAGCGACTGGAAGCGGCTCGGCTTTCCTGGCATGGACGGTTTGCGGAGGAACCGCCGCATCGGCACGCGGCGAAGAGGTCCAGTACCACACGGCGGCGATCACGACGGCAGAAACGACAGTCGCGCACATCAGGCCAAACGCATTACGCATCGTTGCACTTTCCACAAAATTCACCACAACCCGTACAGGCCCCATTAATGCAAACGAGTTCTTAACGCCCCACCAACGAAGGCGGCTCCGGCCGATTATTTTTGCGAGGGGGCCAGTCAAAAAGAGGCAATTTTCGCTGTGTGACCGACGTCACAGCGGCGACGCCATCGTTCAGGCACTGTCCGGTCATCAACAACGGGCCCGCCGAGCCGGGCCAAAGGGAGCCAGCCATGACCGCCTATTTGACCAGCACCATCCGCCAAGCCGGTATCGTACTGGCTTTCGCGGTTTCCTTCGCCGCCCTGTCGGCGACCCCGAGCCTCGCTTACAGCTCCGAAGCACAGCAGATGTGCACCGGCGACGCCTTCCGGCTCTGCAGCGACGAGATCCCGAACATCTCGAAAATCACCGCCTGCATGATGAAGAAGCGCGCCAGCCTCAGCACCGGCTGCCGGGCCGTGATGGACCGCGACCTGGCGCAGAAGTCGAACAAGGTCGCCGCGCAGTGATCCGGCTACCTCGCCTGCCAATTCAATCGCCGCAACGTTACCCAAAAGACGTTGCGGCGCCGGTTTGAGCGCATTAGAACGCGCCCAGATCATGACCGGGTAGGCGCATCGACATGACCAGACTTCTTTTGATTGTTCCGTTCGTTCTGATGACTTCAGCGGCCTCGGCACAGAGCCAGGACGTCTGCGCCCGCGACGCCTCGCGGTTCTGCCGCAAGTATCTGGAGGAAGGCGACCAGGTCGTGCTGGCCTGCCTGAAGCAAAACCGCGCCCGGCTCAGCAAGGGCTGCCAGGATCTGCTGACGCGGCACGGGCAGTAGCTTCTCGTCATTCCGGGGCATCGCGCAGCGATGAACCCGGAATCCAGAAGTAGAGATTCCGGGTTCGCGCTTCGCGCGCTCCGGAATGACGGCAGAGCGAAATTACGTGCCGCTGCCTGCGGCCGTCGTCACCGGCAACACCTCGTTCGCGGCGCGGTCCGGCGTGTCTTCCTTCCAGCGCACCGATCCGAACGGCCGCTCCAGCATGCGGCGGACCCGCACCGGATCGGGCCCGAGGTGAAAATCCATCGCGCGCTGATGCAGTGCGCGCTCGGATTGCGTCGAGCGGTTGCGCTGGCGCAGATAGTCCAGCCAGGTCGGGCAGTGGTAGCGTTCGGTCCATAGCTCGGGATCGGCGATGTCGCGCGCGATCGACCAGCCATAGGCGCCGTTGCGTTGCCGGCTGAGTTGCACTTCCTGCATCACATTGTGGAATGCGCGGGCGCTTTCCTGATCGACGCGGTATTCGATCTCGACCACCAGCGGCCCGCTGCGGCCGGTCAGCGACAGCCGCACCTCGGGGTCGGCCAGCACCTCCGCATCCTCGTTGCGCGCGCCGACCGGCGGCATCCGCAGCCACAGGCCGAGCAGCGGCGAAACCAGCATCATGGCGGCGGAAACCAGCAGCGCGGTCTGCACACCGGCCTGGTCGGTCAGATATCCCCATCCCCAGCTGCCGATCGCGATGCCGCCGGCGATCGAGGCCTGGAACGCCGCCAGCGAGCGGCCGGCGACCCAGCGCGGCGCGGACAGCTGGACGCCGATATTGAACAGCGCCACCGCCGCCATCCAGACCGCGCCGGCCACCACCAGCGCGGCGGCGGTCAGCACCGGCTGCCGGCTCAACGCCACCGCCGCGATGGCGCCCGCCATCGATATCGTGCAGGCGCGGATCGCGGCCTCGCCGCTCATCTGTTTGCGCAAGGTGCCGATGTTGAGCGCGCCGATCACCGCGCCCATGCCGAAGGCGCCGAGCATGATGCCGTAGGTCTGCGCGCCGCCATTCAGCAGATCGCGGGCGATCAGCGGCATCAGCGCCATCACCGAGCCGCCGATGATGCCGGTCACCAGCGTGCGCGTCAGCACGATGCGGATCGAAGGCGAGTTGGCGATATAGCGCACACCCGACACGATGGCGCGGTTGAGACGTTCGCGCGGCAGCCGTGACGGCTCGCTGTTGCGGCGCCAGAGAAACAGCACGATCAACAGCGGAATATAGAGCAGCGCGTTGGCGGCGAAGGCCGCGACCGCGCCGGCGGTGGCGACGATGACGCCGCCGATCGCCGGGCCAAAGCTTCGCGCGATGTTGTAGCTGATGCCGTTCAGCGCCACCGCCGCCGGCAAATTCTCCGCCGGCACCTGCTCACTGACCGAGGATTGCCACGCCGGTCCGAACAGCGCCATGCCGCAGCCGACGACGAAACAGAACGCCAGCAGGATGTTCGGCGTCACGAGATTGAGCCATGCCATGACGGCCAGCGCCGTTGCGCCGGTCAGCGCGAAACAGAGCGAACCCAGTGCCACGACGCGCCGGTCGTACATGTCGGCGATGGCGCCGGCCGGCATCGAGATCAGCATGATCGGCAGCATCAGCGCGGTCTGCACCAGAGCGACCTTGTCGGCCGACGACGTCATCTGCGTCATCGCCCAGGCGGCGCCGACGCCCTGGATCAGGAGGCCGAGGTTAGAGAGCAGGCTGGCGAGCCAGATCCGCCGGAACACCGCATGCCGAAGCGGGGCCGCCACACCGTCCCCTGCGAACATCGAGCGTTTCGGTGGTTCCTTCATTGACCCTTCCGACGGGCCGGTCGCGGCCCCTGATTCCCTGCAGTTTTCAGTGATGCCTGCGAAAGTCCTTGGCTGTCCAGTGTTTAGGCCGCTATCAGCGGTCACACAGGGCGGCTAAAAGACTCATCAACAACGGGAGGTCACCACATGAGCCTATCGCGGCGGATGCTATTGAAGGGCGCCAGCGCCTTGCCCCTGGTCGCCGGCACCTTTGGCCTGTCGGCCCTCGCGCAGACGGCGCCAACGGCCCCGGCGGCACAAGTTCCGCCCATTCTGTTCGTGCATGGTAATGGCGACCAGGCCGGGCTGTGGATCACTACGCTGTGGCGGATGGAATCCAACGGGGTTGCGCGCGACCGGATGATGGCGATCAATTTCACCGATCCGCTGGCACGATCCGACGATGCGGTGGCGCAGCCCAACCGGTCCTCGACCGAAGACCAGCGCCGCGAACTCGGCGAGGCGATCAAGGAATTGAAACGCCGCACCGGGGCGGCACGCGTGGCACTGGTCGGCAATTCACGCGGCGGCAATTCGATTCGCAGCTACATCAAGAACGGCGGCGGCGCCGATGTCAGCCACGCGGTGCTGTGCGGCGTTCCCAACCATGGCGTGTTCGATTGGGACGATATGCCCGGCAGCGAGTTCAACGGTCGCGGTCCGTTCCTGCGCGGACTGAACGAGGGCGACAGCGAGGTGACGCCAGGCACCGCGTTCCTGACCTTGCGCAGCGACGGCATCGACAAATTCGCCCAGCCCGACGGCCGTTTCGTCGGCAAGCCGGGCACGCCGACCGGCATCACCTTTGATGGCCCGGCGCTCAAGGGCGCCACCAATCTGGTGCTCGGCGCCATCGACCACCGCGAGACGGCGTTTCATCCGCGCGCGTTCCGCGAGATCTTCAAGTTCATCGCCGGCCGCGAACCGGCCCAAATCGCCATTACGCCGGAAGCGGAAGTCAAACTGAGCGGCCTCGTGACGGGCACGCCAGGCGGCGTTCAAACCAATCGCCCGGTGGCGGGGGCCTCGGTCGAACTGCATCGCGTATCGCCCGACACCGGTGAACGGCTGGGGGATCCGATCTATAAGTCGCAAACCGGCGCGGACGGGCGCTGGGGTCCGGCGTCGGTCGATCCCACCTGGTACCTCGAGTTCGTGCTCACTTCGCCCGGCTCGACCACCACGCATCTCTACCGCTCGCCATTTCCGCGTTCCTCCGACATCGTGCATCTGCGCGCCGCGCGCCCGCTCGGACCCGCCGATGCGACCGCCGGCGCGGTCGTCATCCTGTCGCGGCCGCGTGGCTATTTCGGCCTTCCCCGCGACGTGGTGCTGCTCGACGGCAAGGAGCCGGCGGATGTCAAAACCGGCGTGCCGACCGATTCGATCTCCACGTTGCGGCTACCGGCCGCGGAGGCCGGGCGCGCCGTCGTCGCGCAGTTCAACGAGGAGCGAATCGTCGCCCGCGCCTGGCCGGCATCGGAAAACAGGATTGCGATCGCCGAGCTGACTTACTAGCTGTTGGGCGGTGTCCCTGTTTACCCGCCTTCATGGCGCCCGGATTTCCGGACCTGATCGGGTGACGCCGGACGGGCAGACCCGTCCCTGAGAACTGCGAGGCCGAAAGTGAGCATAGCCGAAGCCTGGGATCCGCCGGTCACGCGGGCGCCGCTGGTGCCGCCGGCGCCGCCGCGCGCGCCCGACAACATGACCGCCCTCGGGCGGGTGATGGCCATGCGCAACAGCGCGATCAGCGCCTGGAGTCAGCGCGCTTACGAAGAGGACATCGTCCGGGGCCGCTTCTTCGGGCGTTCCAGCTTCATCCTCAACACGCCGGATTCGATCAAGCATGTGCTGGTTGACAATTACGAGAATTACGTGCGGACGCCGGCCGCGATCCGAGTGCTGCGTCCGATCCTCGGCGAAGGCCTGCTGATCGCGGAGGGCCGCACCTGGAAGCATCAGCGCCGAACGCTGGCGCCGGCCTTTACGCCGCGCGCCGTCATGCCGCTCGTTCCGCACATGCTGGTCGCGACCGATCAAACCATCGCCAAACTCCGGGCCGCCAGCAACACGCCGGTTGATCTGCGCGAGGCGATGCAGCGCATGACGCTCGAGATCGCCGGGCGCACGATGTTTTCGTTCGGCATGGACCGCCATGGCGCTGCGCTGCGGGACTTCGTGATGGAGTATGGCGAGCGGCTGGCGCGGCCGCATGTTTTCGATTTGCTGTTGCCGCTGAGCTGGCCGAGCCCGCAGGATTTCGCCCGCGCCCGCTTCCGCAAGCGCTGGACGCAATTCGTCGCCATGCTGATGGCGGAACGCCGCGCCGCCGGCAAGAACGAAGGCGCGCCGCCGAGCGACCTGTTCGATCTGATGGGCGCCGCGCGCGATCCCGAAACCGGCGACGCCTTTACCGACGAGCAACTCGGCGACCAGGTGGCGACGATGATTCTCGCCGGCCACGAGACCACCGCCACGGCCTTGTTCTGGTCGCTGTATCTGCTTGCGCTCGATCCCGACACCCAGGACCAGTTGGCCGCCGAAGTGAAGGGTGCGACCGCTGGCGGCGTGCTCGATATCGATCGGCTGAAGTTCACCCGCGCGGTGGTCGATGAAACCATGCGGCTCTACCCGCCGGCGTTCCTGATCGCCCGCGCGGCCGGAGCGGCAGATACCATCGGCGGCATGCCGGTGAAGAAAAGCGACATCGTGCTGATCGCGCCGTGGCTGCTGCACCGGCACGAAAAGCTCTGGCGCGATCCGAATGCTTTCATCCCGTCCCGCTTCATGCCGCCTTCGCCGCCGCCCGATCGCTTTGCCTATTTGCCGTTCGGCGTCGGCGCCCGGGTCTGCATCGGCGCGCATTTCGCGCTGGTCGAGGCCACCCTGGCGCTGGCCAAGCTGATCGGTGCGTTCAATGTCGAGCTCATCGACAAGGCGCCCGTGATGCCGGTCGGCGTGGTGACGACGCAGCCCGATCGCTCGCCGATGTTCAGGATCACGCCGCGGTGACGAATATTTTCGAGCGGAGTTGATATGAGTAACACCGAGGCCCAGTTTTCCGTGCTGAAACAGACCGCCGATCCGGCGGTGGCCGATGCGATTCGGGATCTGATCGAGAAGGGGGAGGACCACCAGCTCAACCGGATCAATGTGCTGGATTTTTCGGCGCGGAGCGGGCTCGACGAAGAGCGGGTGATTTCCGGCTTCCTGCATGCCTCGCGGCTCGGGCTGTTCGATCTCACCTGGAATGTACTGTGTCCCGGCTGCGGCGGCGTGCTTGATGCCCATTCGACGCTGAAATCGTTGCGCCATGACGACTATCATTGCGGATTATGCGCCTGCGGCTACGAGGCCTCGGTCGACGAACAGGTCGAGGTCGCCTTTACCGTTAGCCCCCGGGTCCGGCGCATCGCGGCGCATGACCCGAACACGTTGCCGCTCTGGGAATATTACAAGCAGGTATTCTGGAGCTCCGGCGTCGACTTCAACGAGGCGTCGTTCGCGGAGCTGTCGAATGACGTCGTGCTGGATGCACTCGAATTGCCGGCCGGCGAGAAGGCGGTGTTGTCGCTGCAACTGCCGCCGCAATTCATCATCGTGTTCGAGCCGGTGACGCACTCCGCCCAGTTCATCGACGTCCAGGGTGAGCCTACAAAAGAGCGCCAGCAACTGTCGATGCTCTACAACAAAAATCCGACGCCGACCGGCGGGACCATCACGATGCGTCCCGGCCCGTTACGGCTGGCGCTGGACAACCAGGCCGATGTGCGGGTGCTGCCGTCGGTATTCATCGCCGCCGAGGCGCTCCATCACCTGATTGGCAAGCGCAAGCCGTTCCTCACCGCCAAGCGGATGCTCTCGAACCAGACCTTCCGCGACGTCTTCAAGGCCGACAATCTCAATGTCGACCAGCGGCTCAAGATCACCTCGCTGACGTTCCTGTTCACCGACCTCAAGGGCTCGACCGCGCTGTATGAGAGGGTCGGCGACCTCGCCGCATTCGATCTGGTGCGCGCGCATTTTCATGCGCTGCTGGAGATCATCTCCTCGGAGAAGGGCGCTGTGGTGAAGACGATCGGCGATGCCGTGATGGCGACGTTTGTCCGACCGGAGCACGCGATCGTCGCGGGCTTGCGGATGCGTGCCGCCATGGATGTGCTCAATGCCGAGCGCGGTACCCAGGATCTGGTGGTCAAGATCGGCATTCATGAAGGGCCTTGCCTCGCCGTCATGCTTAACGAGCGGCAGGATTATTTCGGCCAGACCGTCAACATCGCAGCCCGGGTTCAGAGCCTGTCGACCTCGCAGGAAATGCATATCACCGGGCCGGTCAACGATGCGCCGGAGGTGGTCGCCATTCTGCGGCGGGAGTCGATCACGCCGATTCAGAAGCAGGCGGCACTGCGCGGCATCGCCGACAAGATCGTGGTGTACGAAATACCCTGAGCAGATTGCCTAATCGTAATGCAGGCCGGGAACCGGCATGGATTGCGCGGGTTGGTTTTCCGACCATATATTTGCCGACCGCCGCTTGCCGCGAATAGGCCCGAATAACCCCCTGGATTTCGGTAGGAAAACCAATGCTTGACGGACTGCGCCAATTTATTGCCGACGTTGTTTCGCCCACCGCGCTGGCGGATCGGGCGTTCGACGATACCGGGTATCGTCTGGCGGCGACGGCGTTGTTGATTCACGTCATTTCGATCGACGGCGAGCCGTCCGAAGCGGAAAAGCGCAAGCTCCACAGCCTGATCGAAAGCCGCTTCGGGCTCGATCGCGGCGCGGCGGATCACCTGATCGCGTCCGCGACGCTGGTCGAGGGCGAGGCGGTCGATCTCTATCATTTCACCAGTGTCATCATGCGTTCGGTGGATGAGGAAGGCCGGCTTCGCATCGTCGAAATGATGTGGGAGCTGGTCTATGCCGACGGCCAGGTCAGCGAGTTCGAGGACAACGTGGTCTGGCGTGCCGCGGATCTGTTGGGCGTGGCCTCACGGGACCGGATCGATCTCAAGCACCGTGTGGCCGCGCGGCGACCCGCGGCGGTCAATGGCGGCTCGGACGTCGCAGACGCGGCTACGTGACGCGCGGCCGCCCGGGCCGCATCGGCGCTATCGACGCTGCGGTATCCGACATGACGAAAATTTAACGTGCCCGACATCAGGTCATCTCCGGGTGCGATAAGTCCTCAAATACGGCGTTTCAATGGGCAGCATTGTACGTTTGCACGTGCCGATATGCTTGCAGGTGACTTGCATCTCCCCTCAACCCTATGCTCTCGTCCCGGGTGTTAGCTGCCTTTCCTGCAATTGATTTATGAGCATTTGATCGTGACCGAGCGTGTGACGCTGATTACCGGTGCCTCGGCGGGCATTGGCACCGAGTTGGCGCGCGTTTTCGCCGCGAACGGCCATCGCGTAGTCCTGGTGGCGCGGCGCGCCGATCGTCTGGCAAAACTGGCTGAGGAAATCGTGGCCGCCGGCGGCGCGGCGCCGATTGTGATTCCTTGCAGTCTCGAGCAAGCCGGCGCCGGCGACAAGATCGCCGCGGTCCTGGCCGCCGAAGGCGTCGAGGTCGACTACGTCGTCAACAATGCGGGATTCGGAATGTTCGGCCGAGCGATTGACCGCGACCGTGCCGAGCAGCTCGGCATGATCGACCTCAACGTCCGGACCCTGACCGAACTGTCGTTGCGGTTTTCCGAAAGCCTGATCCGGCACCGCGGCGGCATCCTCAATCTCGCGTCGATTGCCAGCTTTCTGCCGGGTCCCGGCATGGCCGTCTACTACGCGTCCAAGGCCTATGTGCTGTCTTTCACCGAGGCGTTGCGGGCGGAACTGGCGCCGCACGGCGTGCGGGTGACCGCGCTGTGCCCGGGGCCGGTGCCGTCGGAATTTCAGTCGCGCGCGGGATTTCTGCCCGGAGTCGATTCCGCGATCCTGAATGTCACCCCGGCGGATGTCGCGAAGCAGGGGTATCGCGGGTTGATGGCCAACAAGCGGACGGTGATCCCGGGCCTCGGCGTCAAGATCGTGCCGTTCCTGCTCCGGCTGTTTCCACGCGGGTTTATCCTGGCGGCGGTCGCCCGCCTGCAGCTGCGCCGGCGCTGACAAAGCCATCGTGCGGCGTTTGGCCCGCGATTTGCTCAATTTCCCCGTGAACGCACCCGAAGTTAACGGCGACTTAAGTATGATTCTGGCTTGATGATCGCCGGACAGAAAAATTCGATGTCTCAGTCGGACCAAATTGTGGACGAAAATGTCCTGCGCTTCCCCGGCGGAGCAGCAGCGGCCGATTTCGCGCCTGCCGCGGCCGAATCCCTGCTGCCGGTGCTGGTCGTGCTGCACCAGGAGACCTCGACGCCGGGCCGGGTTGGCAATGCGCTGCGGGCGCTCGGTCACCGGCTCGATGTCAGGCGCCCGCGCTTTGGCGATTGCCTGCCGGAAACCCTCGATGACCATGCCGGCGCGGTGATTTTCGGCGGACCGATGAGCGCCAATGACCCCGATGAATTCGTCCGCCGGGAAATCGACTGGATTTCGGT
>JBKJUA010000097.1:0-3370 GCA_046590305.1 Bradyrhizobium sp. | reverse complement strand
GGCCGCCGCAAGGTCAAGGGCAACATGGATATCGAGCTCGCGGTCGATGCCATGGAGCTGGCCGAGCATGTCGACCAGATCGTGCTGTTTTCCGGCGACGGCGATTTCCGCTCGCTGGTCGAGGCGGTGCAACGCCGCGGCGTGCGCGTCACCGTGGTCTCGACGATTTCGAGCCAGCCGCCGATGATCGCCGACGAACTGCGCCGCCAGGCCGATGTCTTCAGCGATCTGGTGGAACTGCAATCCAAGCTCGGCCGCGATCCGTCCGAGCGTCCGGCCCCGCGCGAACCGCGCCATCATGCGCCGCAATTCCTGCAGCGCGCGACCACGATGGCGCCGAGGGCGGATGACGACGATTTCGAGGACTGAGACTGATCCGCGGCGCGGCGACAGGCTGCCCACCGCACCCGACCGCAATTGCCCGCTGTGTCCGAGGCTCGCGAGCTATCGCGACGGGTTGCGCGCGCGCGAGCCAAATTGGTTCAATTCGCCGGTGCCGTCCTTCGGCGATGCCGATGCCGCGCTGCTGATCGTCGGCCTTGCGCCCGGCGTGCAGGGCGCCAATCGTACCGGACGTCCGTTTACCGGCGATTTCGCCGGCGACCTGCTCTACGCGACGCTGCTGGAATATGGGTTTGCCAAGGGCGTCTTTCAGGCCAGGCCCGACGACGGGCTGAAACTGGTGGATTGCCGGATCAGCAATGCGGTGCGCTGCGTGCCGCCGCAGAACAAGCCGTTGCCCATCGAGATCAACACCTGCCGCCAGTTCCTGTCCGCCACGATCGCGGCGATGCCCCGACTGCGCGCAATCGTGGCGCTCGGCCGCGTCGCGCATGATTCGATGCTGAAAGTGCTGGCGCTTCGCGCCGCCGCGGCCCCGTTTGCGCACGGCGCGATCCACGCCGCCGGTGCCCTGAAGCTTTACGACAGCTATCATTGCTCGCGTTACAACACCAACACACGGGTGCTGACGCCAGAGATGTTTCGCAACGTGTTTGCGAGAGTGCGAACGGATCTGGAGTCGTAAGGTGGGCAAAGGCGCAGTTGCGCCGTGCCCACCGTCCTAACGAGCGGAAGTAAGGTGGTGGGCACGCTGCGCTTTGCCCACTTACAAATTCACACCCGGTTCTGCTTCAGCCACGCCACCACGTCGCCGGCGTTTCGATCGGGCGGAAACACCGGATAGAAGACGTGGGTGATGCGCGCGCTATCGATCACCAGCGCCAGCCGCTTGATCAGGGTGTGTCCCGCCACTTCCATGGTGGGCAGATTGAGCGCCCGCGTCAGCGCCAGCTTGGCATCCGACAACACCGCAAACGGCAGATGCAGCCGTGACGCCATTTCGGTCTGGTAGAGGTTGCTCTGCGTCGACAGGCCGAACACCTGTTTGGCGCCGGCCGCCTTCAACTCCGCGAACAGGTCGCGAAAGGAGCAGGCTTGCGGAGTGCAGCCGCGGGCGCCCGGGATCATGTCCCAGTCGTCGACCAGGCTGATCTTGCCGGGCTCGCCGGTTCGGGGATAGGCGAACATGATGGTGCGTCCAGGCAGCGCCGACAGCGTCACCGCGGTATCATCGGTCGCCCTCAGGCTGAGCGGCGGGATCGTCATGCCCACCAGATGCGCCGCGGCGCCATCGTCCGACGGCGCCGGGATCTTGCTCCAGTCGACTTCGAGCAGGTTCTTCTGGTTCATTCCGCAATTCTCCGCCGTTCGTCATTTGCGAGCGAAGCGAAGCAATCCACTCTTCCCTTGCGGCACGATGGATTGCTTCGCTTCGCTCGCAATGACGGAGAGGCCTGACAACGCCCTACCCCCGCGCCCGCAGCAGGCGGCCCTTCTCCCTGCCCCAGTCGCGCTTCTTCTCGCTCTCGCGCTTGTCGTGCAGTTTCTTGCCCTTGGCCACCGCCAGCAACAGCTTGGCGCGGCCGCGTTCGTTGAAATAGAGTTTGAGCGGGATCAGCGTCATGCCGTCGCGGTCGACCGCGCCCATCAGCTTGTTGATCTGCTTCCGGTGCAGCAGCAATTTGCGGGGCCGCTTCGGCTCGTGGTTGAAGCGATTGGCCTGCAGATATTCCGGAATGTTGGCGTTGATCAGCCAGATCTCGCCATCCTTGGTATCCGCATAGGATTCCGCGATGGTGGTCTTGCCGTTGCGGATCGACTTGACCTCGGTTCCGGTCAGCGCAATGCCGGCCTCGAGCGTGTCCTCGATGGCATAGTTGAACCTGGCCTTGCGATTTTCAGCGACGACCTTGATCGCGCGCTCGTTCTTTTCGGCCATCATTCAAAACCTCTGGGCGTTGTCTCTGGAAAGCAGCGACAACGCCCACGTCGTCGGTATCGCGCTTCAAGTCTTCTTAAGCAGATCGCGGATCTCGGTCAGCAGTTCTTCCTGCCGGGTTGGCTTCGGCGGAGCCGCCGGAGCCGCTTCATCCTTGCGCTTCATCTTGTTCATGGCTCTGATGATCATGAACAGCACGAAGGCAATGATGGCAAAATTCAGCGTCAGCGTCAGGAAATTGCCCCACGCCAGCACCGCGCCCTGCTTTTTTGCGTCAGCCAGATTGCCTGCCGTGACCGCCTTCGAAAGGCCGGCGAAATAGTTGGAGAAATCGAGGCCGCCGGTAACGGCACCGATAATGGGCATGATGATGTCGCCGACCAGCGAGGTCACGATCGCGCCAAAAGCGGCACCAATGATGACGCCGACCGCGAGGTCGACCACGTTGCCCTTCATGGCGAATTCGCGAAATTCCTTGAGCATCTGCAGCCCCATCTGTTCGACTTCACGGACCGGAAGACTCATGGCCGCAAGACTCTTGGTGGCAACGCTCAGTTGATCAGGCCCGCATGCACCATGGCGTCGCGGATGACCTTGCCGGTTGGCGGTGTCACTGTCATCAGCGGCAGACGCACTTCTTCCTCGAGCCGCCCCAGCAGCTTGAGGCCATGCTTGGCCCCGGCAAGGCCCGGCTCCTTGAAGATGGCATCGTGCAGCGGCGTCAAGCGATCCTGAATCTTCAGTCCGGTGGTGTAATCGCCCTTCAGCACGGCGGTCATCAGGTCGGCGCACAGTTTTGGCGCGACATTGGCGACAACCGAGATGCAACCATGTCCGCCCGCCGCCATGTAGGCCAGCGCCGTCATGTCCTCGCCGGAAAGCTGGATGAAATCCGGTCCCATCGCGTGGCGCTGCTGCGACACGCGGGCAAGATTGGCGGTGGCGTCCTTGACACCGGCGATGTTCTTCAACTCGAACAACCGGGTCATGGTCTCCACGGACATATCGACGACGGAGCGCGGCGGTATGTTGTAGATGATGATCGGGATGCCGATGGCATCATTGACCGCCTTGAAGTGCTGATACATC
>JBKJUA010000085.1:0-11166 GCA_046590305.1 Bradyrhizobium sp. | reverse complement strand
AGGCCGGACAGCAGCAGCGCGCGTTGCACCGGATCGCCATACAGCAATCCAATCTTCAACCACTGCCCGCCCGGAACTATGCCGTGGCGGGCCGCGAAATCACGCGCGTCCTTGAGGCGGCCCATCTGCGCGTAGCAAGCAGCGAGGAACCAGATCGTCATCGCATAGCTCGGCAGTTCGTGGAACGAGGCCTCCAGGGCGGAGGCCGCCTGATCGAAGCGCCGTTGCCAGAAATGGCAAATGCCGATGCCGGTCAGATGAAAGGCCCGCCGCGAGGCGCGGGGGTCGAGCCGCAGCGACATCTCGAAATGCTCGATCGCCACATCGGCTTCACCGGTGACGGTCCGGATCCAGCCGCTCCATAGCCAGCCAAAGGCGTGGCTCGGATTACGGGCCAGCGCGCTATCGACCCACGGCTTCAGGAGGTTGGCGTCTTCGCCGAGATTCAGCAAGGCGCCGGCGGCACTGGTGACGCTCATGGGATCGCCGGGGGCGGCCTCGCGGGCCCGTCGCGCCAGCGTCCTGCCCTGCTCGCTTTCGACCGCCGCGTCGCCCCAGCCGTTGAGGAAATTCTGAGAATGACAAAGCGCCAGCGACGCCAGCGCCGGCCCATACTTTGGATCGCGTTCGACCGCCTGCTCGAGCAGGACGATGGCGCGTGCGATCGGCTCGCGCGCCCACGCGCGTATCAGCGGCAGCGCGCGCAGATACAAATCGTACGACGTCAGGTCCGCGGTGGGACGCTCCAGGGCGCGCATGATTTCGGTATCCAGCAGCAGGGGATCGATCACCCCCGCCACGCTGGAAGCGACCTTGTCCTGCAGCTCGAACACGTCGTCCATCGGGCCATCGAATTTCTCGGCCCACAAATGCGAGCCGGTCTCAGCCTCGATCAGCTGCCCGGTGATCCGCAGCGTCGAGCCGGCCTTTCGCACGCTGCCTTCCAGCACGTAGCGCACGCCGAGTTCGCGTCCGACCTGCCGGATGTCGACAGCCCTGCCCTTGTAGGTAAACGAGGAGTTGCGCGCGATCACGAACAGCGACTTGAAGCGCGCCAGCGCGGTCGTGATGTCCTCCACCAGACCGTCGGCAAAATACTCCTGCTCGGGATCGCCGCTCATGTTCTCGAACGGCAGCACCGCGATCGAGGGCCTGTCGGGAAGCACAGGCGCCTGGGCCTGGCTCGCCACGCCCTCAGCGCCAAGCCTGACCCGCCAGGCCCGAACCGGTTCGGCGATGTTCTTCAGGAGCTGCGGCCCAAGGTCGTCGCAGGCGGTTTCGAACTTGCCGCGGGTTTCCCGGCAGGCACTCTCCGACAGGCAGATGCCGCCTGGTTCGGCAATGCTCTGCAGCCGCACGGCGATATTGACGCTGTCGCCGAAGATGTCGTTCTCGTCGATAATGATGTCGCCGACATGGATGCCGATGCGGAACTCGATCTTCCGATCCGGCGGCACGGCGGCATTTTGTCCGGCCATTCCACGCTGCAGTTCGACGGCACTGCGCAACGCATCGACGGCGCTGGCAAACTCGACCAGCAGACGGTCGCCGCTAGCCTTGATGGTGCGGCTGTGATGCGCTGACATGGCGGGCTCGACCAGGGCCTTCCGGACGGCCTTCAGCCGGGCCAGCGTGCCTTCGTCATCGGCAGCCATCAGGCGGGTCATAGCCGGCGACATCCGCCGCCAGCACCGCCGCCAATCGTCGCTGTAGCTGCACGCCGGTCAAGATGCCTCGAAGTTCCTTTGAGGTCGGCTCGGAGTGTCAAGCCACGGCCAGCCAGGCCGCAGCCGAGGGCCATCAATCAGACTGTAAAGCCCGTTTCGATGCCAGTAACCTGCCTTCCCGGCGTCTCATCACCAACCATCGAGTCTAGTTACCCGAAAAAGCATTGCCATTCCGGATCGAGCACGTTGGCGAACCAGTGCTGACTGAATCGATGACAGTCATCATACCATCCGGTCCGCGGCGGCTTATCCTGGCGCCACCTGCTTTGGCGTCGATCACGGACAATGTGCAACTCGAAAACCCGGAATCGAATGTTGCGACGTATTGCCGTGCACCGCTGGCGAAGGATTCCGTTCCGACGAGACGATTGCCGTCGAGGCGTATTGCGCCCTTTGAGCTTCCTTCTCCGGGGCCCTTGTCAGCGCTGCGCACGCCGCCCCTGCGCCCGGAAGACTTAACCTCCATGCGCAAAAAAGTGCGGCCAGCGGTGCTGACGTAAACCACGCGCGTATTGATGTTGGAAAAACTGATGGCCGTACCGTCGGCCTTCGTTCCGGTACCCGAGGTGCTCCACGACATCGTGACAGTCTTGTCCAACAGACCTTGTGGCGCACATAGCGCCGGACTGGTTCCCAAAGCGGTCATCAGAAACGTTATGCAAGATGTAACTCGCACCATGAAATGCTCCATTCAACTCCAATGAAGAAATAATCTACCGGTCGGACTTCAGATTTGCAACGGACCGGGGCCGTTCGGGTGCAACAGCCTATCGCGCCCCTGAAGCGCTCCCGAGATCGCTCCCTGCGTGTAACGTCAACCGCGCCCCGACTATTCGCAGTATGTTCGACCGTTAAACTGGAAGCATTTCGCGGCACCGACCGCTGGTCGCGAATGCGGCAAAGCTGCCTTCAATACCGTTCTCGCCGGCTTCCTGTGGGGTTTTGAAACCGACGGCGGCGAACACAAACGACTGGTGTCCTGGTCCGTCACAATATTCCAGACCATGCGTGCGCCTTCGAGCCGGCAACTCAGCATCAGGGTTGACCGCAGGCAGATCGAGGCACCTTCGGAATACCGCTTGCTCTCGTAGACGCAGACGTCGGCAACTTGTGCATAAAGCAACGAAGTCGGGCTCATGGAAAGCATTGCAGCGATCACACAGGTACGAAATTGCGAGCTGACTTTCATGACATTCTCGAGGTTACGCAAGAAACTCGAACAGTATGGGCTCGTCTGATTTCAGCCAGAGTTGTGACCAGCGGAAGTATCGCCACAATAGCCATTCCACTGGCTGATTCATTCACAATAGGTCTTGCCGCTGAATGTAAAGCACTTGCCCCCACCACCACCCGAGGCGGGCCGTCGCGGCGCGGGCTCGCGAACCACCGGCTCTCGGCGCGTCGCGGTCTGCGGCCTTGCGGCGGCCTCAGGCTTTTTCTCGCAAGCGCCGCTGGAGTTCAGGAACGAACCGCTGTCGCAGCTGATTTGAATACATCGGTCGCCATCGGCGCGCTGGCCTTTCTTGCAAGCGAGCGGACATACCCGCTCGGTCTTGCTGCGGACCGAATCGAGAGCATCCAAACTCGCCACCTGGACGTTCAGTTTGGCTTGAGCATTCTTGTTGAACATCTCGAGAGCGGCTTTTGAGGCATCGTTCCAGCTTCCATCGACATTACCCGGATTGCATCCCACACGCTTGAGATGGGCCTGCAGCAGCCGCGCAATATCGGCTTGATCCATTGGCGGGACGGTCGGCACGACGGCATTGCCGGGAGCCGTGGCGGGCGGTGACAGCGCGGCGATCTTGTCGCGCTCCAATGCAGCCTCGCGCTTGGCCTGCTCGACCTGCTTTTGCGCATCGGTAACGGCCTGGCGTTTGGCTTCCTCGACCTGACGCCGCGCGGCTTCCGCATCCTGCCGGGCGATCTCCACCTGACGTTTGGCCTCTTCCAACTGCTTTTTTGCCTGCTCCGCAACCTGACGCCGCGCCTCGTCCAGTTCCTTCTTGGCCTGCTCCGAGATTTTCTGCTTCGCTTCGGAGGTTTGACGCGCGGTTTGCTCCTCCAACTGACTGCGGAATTCCTCGGCCTTCCTGGCAGCCTGTGCCTCGGCGTCCCGTCGCGCATCGTCGGCCCTGGCGCGCGTCTGCTCCGCTGCGATCAGCTTGCTGGTCTGCGCACGCGCCAAGTCGGCGTATAATCCGCTGCCGTGGGCGGCCAGGAACGAATCCCATGCCTGACGGGTGCCGATCTGGGCTGCGAGTTCATAGTCGGTCCGGGCGGCGGCTTCGGGATCGACGGGCTTCGATTTTTGCGGCACCAGGGACACTGTCTCCCCGCCCAATGAACCGTAAACGAAAGGTTCCTGGCGATACGCGGTGCTCTTCAGGACGTCATCGCGGACGCGGCCAAACGCCAGCCGGAGATCCAGTCCCGGCTCGGCGATGTATTTGACCAGCGCGGAAGCGAACGGGCTGTTTTCTCCTTCGCCATCGTTTGCCACGGCGCCTGCCTTGGCTGCGAACGCGACGAGCGTATCGGACATTGAAGGTTCGATCTTCGCAAGTCCGCGTCCGATAGAACGGGTACTCACGCTCCGTTTCATGGTCTTTGCAAACGGGTTATCGCGGCAGGCATCGAGAATGACCAGCTTCAGTCGCTTCGCGCCATCGAGGGCTTTCAAAACGCGGTCGAGGGACATCGTTTCATCCTCGACGTCGAAATCGCTCACCAGCTTTGCATCTGCCGGCACAAGGTAATTCGTACCGTCAACCTCGATTCCATGTCCGGCGTAATAGACGACCGAGATATCAGCATCGCGGGAAACGTCGGAGAACTGGCGAATGGACCTGCGCAACTCGGAAATTCCGAGATCGCGACCACTTTCAATGACATCAAAGCCAGCTTGCTTGAACAACGCTCTCATAGCGTCCGCGTCTCGCGCTGGATTCGCCAATCGAGGGACCGACTGATATTTTGAGATACCGATCACCAGCGCAACGCGCTTCTCAGCCAACGCAGGCAGGCTGAAAAACGCGGTCAACCAAAACCCTAAGATGAAGCCCCCCAGAATGCGGCGCATCATGAAATTCCAAATCGACAACCAGACCCTCACATTCGATTCAATGATCGCAATATTCGGTCGTCTCTGTGATTTCTATCACACATCCACATAAACGCTACAGGCGTCAGCGCTGAAAGCTCAAGCCGCCAGGGCCTAATCGAACCACGGCCATTCCGCCCCGCCATCATGGGTGACGGCGCCGCCGGGGGCCTGGCCGACCAGGCGGGCATATTTCGCGAGTGTTCCGGCGCGGTGTCGCGGCGGACGCTGCTTCCACGCCTGCCGCCGCGCCGTAAATTCGGTGTCGTCGATCACGAGATCCATGCGGCGCGTGGCGGCGTCGATCCGGATGCGGTCGCCTTCGCGCACCAGCGCCAGCGGGCCGCCAATAAAAGCTTCGGGCGAGACATAGCCGATGCACATGCCGCGCGTCGCACCGGAAAACCGGCCGTCGGTGATGAGGGCGACCTTCTCGCCCATGCCCTGCCCGTAGATCAGCGCGGTGACGCCGAGCATCTCGCGCATGCCGGGCCCGCCGACCGGGCCTTCGTTGCGGATCACCAGGACATCGCCCGCGGCGTATTTCCGGTTGCGGACGGCGTCGACGCAATGTTCCTCATCCTCGAACACCCGCGCCGTTCCTTCAAACACCAGGTTCTTCAGGCCGGCCACCTTGATGACCGCGCCGTCGGGGCAGAGATTGCCCTTGAGCACCGCGACGCCGCCGTCGGGCATGATCGGCCTGGCCGTGCTGTAGATGATCTCGCCGTCGGGCGCGTTGGCCCCGCCATATTCTTCCGCGATGGTGCGGCCTGAAATCGTCAGGCAGGAACCGTCGATGTGGCCGCTTTCGACCAGCGCGCGGATCACCACCGCGGTGCCGCCGATATCATGGACGTCCTTGGCGGTGTATTTGCCGCCGGGACGCAGATTGCCGATCAGCGGCGTGCGGGCAAACACCTCACCGACATCGTCCAGCGTGAAAGCGATGCCGGCCTCGTTGGCCAGCGCCGGCAGATGCAGCGCGGCGTTGGTCGATCCGCCGGTGGCGGCGACGATGGCCGCACCGTTCTCCAGCGCCTTCCGCGTCACGATCTCGCGGGGCAGCGGTCCGCCGCGCGCCAGCATCTGCATCACCAGCCGCCCGGCCTGGCGCGCGATCCGCGCGCGCTCGGCATAGACGCCCGGCACCATCGAGACATTGGGCATGGTCAGCCCCATCGCCTCCGACACCATCGCCATGGTGTTGGCGGTGAACTGGCCGGCGCAGGCGCCGACGGTCGGCAGGCAACTTCGCTCGATGCCTTCCAGCGTCGCCGCATCGATCTCGCCGGTCATGAAACCGCCGACCGCCTCGTAGGAATCCAGCACCGTGAGGGTTTTGCCCTCAAAACGGCCCGGCAGCGCGCTGCCGCCATAGATGAAGATCGACGGTACGTTGCAGCGGATCATGCCCATCATGACGCCGGGAAGCGTCTTGTCGCAACCGCCGAAACCGATCAGGGCGTCGTAGGCCAGACCATGGACCACGGCCTCGATCGAATCCGCGATCAGCTCGCGCGACACCAGCGAGAACTTCATGCCCTCATGATTCATGCTGATGCCGTCGGAAACCGAAATGGTGGTGAACTCGCGCGGCGTGCCGCCGGCTTCGGCGATTCCGGCCTTGGCGGCGTCGACCTGGAAATCATGAGTCATGTTGCAGGGCGTCTGCTCGCCCTTCATGCTGACCACGCCGATCATCGGTTTTGCAATCGCCGCGTCGTCGAGCCCCATCGCCCGCATGAAGGCGCGGTGCGGCGCACGATCGAGCCCATCGGTCGTGATGCGGGATCGTGGTTTTTTCATGTGTTTACGTCTCGCTCACTGTCGTCCCTGCCTAGTGCGCAATTGCGCACGGGGCGCAGGGACCCATAATCCCGGAGTTCAGTTGTGACGAAAGGTCTCTCCCACGGTGCCTTAACGCCGGGTCACGGCGTATGGGTCCCCGCGCCACGTGCGCAATTGCGCACTAGGCGGGGACGACAAGTGGATGGTTCCGCGTCTACTGCAGCGGCGCGACGATGGTCGGGTGCTTGAACTGCATGACGTCGAGCTTGGGCAGCATTCCGGTCTCGGCATAGATGTCGAGCATCTTCTGCATCGCCGGGAAGTTTGGCGCGGCGCCGGGATCCCTGCCGAAATCATTGTCCTTGAGCAAATAGGTTTCCAGGACCGGAATCGGCGCCTTCAGCTGTTCGGAGACGACCTTCAGCGTTTCGTCGCGATTGGCCAGCACCTTCTTCATGCCGGCGGTGATGTCGCGGACATAGGCCTTGACGGCATCCGGATTCTTGTCGACGAAATCGGCCCGGCAGGCCTCCAGAATGTGCACGATGTTCGGCATCGCCTCGGACAGCGCAAACAGTTTTCTTGTGCCGCCCTTGGCCTCGGCGCGCGCCGCGAAGGGCTGGTTCATGTTGACGGCATCGACCCGGCCCTGGCGCAGCGCGTCCTCGGACACCGCGAAGCCGACCTCGACCAGCTTGACGTCCTTGGCCGGGTCGATCCCGTTCTTCTTCAAGAGCATGTTGAACGGCCCCTGGGTGCCGCCGCCGATTACGGAAATACCAATCGTCTTGCCCTTGAGATCGGCGATGGTCTTGATCGGGGAGTCGTCCTTGACCGCCCAATACACCGAGAAACCGCCGGGCTTTTCGAACACGTGCTGGGCCACGATGTAGGCCTTCAGGCCACCGCCGACCACGCCGTTCGACAGCGACAGCACCGCCTGGGTGGCGCAGTCGAGCGCGCCGGCGGCCAGCGCCTGCGTCATCGGCGCGGTGCCCTGGAATTGCGTCCATTCGACCTTGTAGTCCTTGCCGAGGCTGGGAAATTCCGCCGGCCGGCGCATCATCCAGTATTTCGACTCCTCGGCCGGGATGGTCCAGCCGACGCGGATGGTGGTTTGCGCCTGGGCTGCGCTGACGCCGGCCACTACGGCCGCCACGGCGCCCGCCGCCAAGATCCATTTCGAAGATGCCCGCATCATGCCCACTCCATGTTTCCGATGGCAGCCGCCACTCACTGCGGCAAGCCTTTCATGGTTCAAATGATCAGGCAAGCCGCCGGAAACAGGCAAGTGCTGCGCCTTGCCTGCGAGGCGGGGATCCATGGTAGAGCGGCGAACCGGGCAAAGCTTGTCGCGCGGTAAAGCAGGGAGCAACGGGATGGCCAGCACGGGCGCAACGGACGGACGGGAAAAACTCGGTTATCTCGGGCTCGGCCTGATGGGAATTCCGATGACGCGGCGGCTGCTGAACGCGGGCCGTGACGTCACGGTCTGGAATCGCTCACCCGGCAAAGCCGCCGGGCTGGTCGAGGCCGGCGCGGCGCTCGCCGCTACGCCGCGCGAGGTCGCCACGAAAGCCGACATTGTTTTCATGTGCCTCCTCGATGCTTCCGCGGTGGAGCAAGTGGTGTTTGGTCCCGACGGACTGGCAACGGCTGACGGCGCCGGCAAACTCGCGGTCGACTTCTCCTCAATCCATCCCGATGCGGCGCGCACGATCGCGAAACGGCTGAAAGAAGCGAACGGCATGGGCTGGATCGACGCGCCGGTTTCCGGCGGCACCAGGGGCGCCGAGGAAGGCACGCTGGCTGTCATGGCCGGCGGCGACGCCGCCGATATCGAGCGGGTGCGGCCCTATGTGCTGGCGATGGCGCGCCGGCTGACGCATATGGGGCCGACCGGTGCCGGTCAGACCACCAAGCTGTGCAACCAGATCATTTCCGGCTGCAGCATGGCGGTGCTGGCGGAGGCGACGCGACTCGCAAGCAATGCCGGGATCGACGCTTCAAAATTGCCGGAGGCGCTGGCCGGCGGCTTTGCCGATTCCATACCGTTGCAATTGTTCGTGCCGCGCATGGCGCAGGGCATTCACTCGCCGCCGCTGGGCCATATCGCGAGCATCCTGAAGGACCTCGATACCGTGGTCGAGGTGGCGCACGACACCTCGACGCCGGTGCCGATGACGGCGCTGGCCGCGCAATTGTTCAGAATGGCGAAGGCCGCGCGCGGCGCGGATGCCGATGCGCTGGAGATCTACAAACTGTCGGAGAAGCGGAAGGATTGAGACGGCCTTGAGGCCGTCATTGCAATGACGGCGGCAGGGGCCTGAATCAAAATCTCGAAAACAACCCCATGTACAGAAGGGCTAGACGGGCGAGATTTGTCTCGCCACAAGATATAGTACGCCGACCTCTTGCAAGCGGGGCGAGGTAAGCAGGATCCTACCGCTCTGCGAACGCCTTCTCGACCACGAACTGGCCCGGCTCGCCGTGATTGCCCTCGGCAAAGCCTTTGGCCGACAGCAGCGCGCGGGTGTCGGTCACCAGCGCCGGGCTGCCGCAGATCATGATGCGGTCATGCGCGGCGTCCAGCGCGGCGAGGCCGATATCGCTGAACAGTCTGCCCGAACCGATCAGGTCGGTGATCCGGCCGCGGTTGCGGAAGGGGTCGCGGGTCACGGTGGGGTAATAGATCAGTTGGCTGCGGACGAGTTCGCCGATCAGCTCGTCGTTCGGCAGTTGCTCCGTGATCATTTCGCCATAGGCGAGTTCGGCGACGCGGCGACAGCCGTGCAGCAGCACCACCTTCTCGAACCGTTCGTAGGTTTCGGGGTCCTTGATCACGCTGAGGAACGGCGCGAGGCCCGTGCCGGTGCCGATCAGATAGAGATTGCGGCCGTCTTCCAGATTGTCGATGACAAGCGTGCCGGTTGCCTTGCGGCTGACGATGATCTCGTCGCCCTCTTTCAGGTGCTGCAGCCGCGAGGTCAGCGGGCCATCCGGCACCTTGATCGAGAAGAATTCCAGCCGGTCCTCGTAATTGGCGCTGGCGACGCTGTAGGCGCGCAGCAGCGGCTTCTCGCCGACCTTGAGCCCGATCATGGTGAACTCGCCGTTGCGGAAACGGAACGAGGGATCGCGGGTGGTGGTGAAGGAGAACAGCGTGTCGGTCCAGTGATGGACGCTGAGGACGCTCTCCTGATTGAAGTTGCTCATCTTGCCGATCCCGCGCTGGAGGGCCGATTGTGCGGCCGCCCAATTCATTTGTGTACATTCATTCGTATACGAATGAATAATCCGGCTTGATCCCGGCGTCAAGGCGCGGGCAAGATGGCGGAAGCGGCCCAGCGAAGGCATTGAACGAAAAGGAAAAACCATGGCTCACGACGCCCCCCAGGCCGCCGGCCCGACCAAACTGGTGATCCGTAATATCGGCCTGCTGCTCTCGGGCGCGCTGGAAAAGCCGATCCTGGATGCCGACACCATCGTCGCCGTCAACGGCAGGATCACCGCCATCGGCCGCGCCAAGGACGTCGACACCGAGGGCGCCACCACTGTTATCGATGCCATGGGCACCACGGTCGCGCCCGGCCTGATCGACAGCCATGTCCATCCCGTCGCCGGCGACTGGACCCCGCGGCAGAACCAGATCGGCTGGATCGACAGTTTTCTGCACGGCGGCGTCACCACCATGATTTCGGCGGGCGAGGTTCACATGCCCGGCCGGCCGCGCGACGTGGTCGGCCTCAAGGCGATGGCGATCTTCGCGCAGCGTTCGTTCTGGACGCTGCGTCCCGGCGGCGTGAAGGTGCATGCCGGCGCGCCTGTCATCGAATGCGAGATGGTCGAGGAGGATTTCAGGGAATTGGCCGCGGCCGGCGTCAAACTATTGGGCGAAGTCGGGCTCGGCGGCGTCAAGGACGGCCCGACCGCGCGCAAGATGGTGGGATGGGCGCGCAAATACGGCATCCAGAGCACCATCCACACCGGGGGCCCCTCGATCCCCGGCTCCGGCCTGATCGGCGCGGATGTAGTGCTGGAGGCCGACACCGACGTGATCGGCCATATCAATGGCGGCCACACCGCTTTGCCCGACGAAGAGATTCGCTGCATCTGCGAGGGCTGCAAGCGCGGCCTCGAACTGGTGCATAACGGAAACGAGCGTTCGGCGCTCTACACGCTGCGGATCGCGCGCGAGATGGGGGACCTCAACCGCGTCATCCTCGGCACCGATTCACCGGCCGGCTCCGGCGTGCAGCCGCTGGGCATCCTGCGCATGGTGTCGATGCTGTCGTCGCTCGGCGACGTGCCGGCCGAACTGGCATTCTGCTTCGCCACCGGCAATACCGCGCGGATGCGCGAACTGGACTGCGGCCTGATCGAGGTCGGCCGATCCGCCGACTTCGTCATCATGGACAAGGCGCAGCATTCCGCCGGCAAAACCATCCTCGACAGCGTACAGCTCGGCGACCTCCCCGGCATCGGCATGACCATCATCGACGGCATCGTCCGCACGACGCGCAGCCGCAACACGCCGCCGGCGAC
>JBKJUA010000325.1:0-2508 GCA_046590305.1 Bradyrhizobium sp. | reverse complement strand
GCTCGGCGACCGCCGCAAGGACATCGTGCTGGCGACCAAATACTCCAAGGCCATGAGCAATGACGGCACCAAACAGGGCGCCTCGCGGCGCTACATCATGTCCGCGGTCGAGGCCAGTCTGAAGCGGCTGAAGACCGACTACATCGACCTTTACCAGCAGCACGATTACGATCCGCTGACGCCGATCGAGGAAAGCCTGCGGGCGCTCGACGACCTGGTGCGGCAGGGCAAGGTACGCTACCTCGGCAACTCGAATTTTCCGGCCTGGCGCATCGCCGAGGCCGAACTGCTGGCGCGGCAGATGGGCGTCAACCGGTTCGTGTCGTGCCAGGACGAATACAGCCTGGTGATGCGTGACATCGAAAAGGATCTGCTGCCGGCGGCGCAGGAATACAGCCTCGGGCTGTTGCCGTTCTTCCCGCTGGCCAGCGGCCTTTTGACCGGCAAGTACCAGCGCGGCGCCGCGGCGCCCGCCGACACCCGCTTTGCCAAGGCGCCCGCGCTGCGCGACCGCTACGTCACGCCGCGCAACGAGGACATCGTCGAGAAGCTGCAGGCCTTTGCCGACACGCGCGGCCACAGCCTGCTCGAACTGGCGTTCTCCTGGCTGGCGTCGCGGCCGCAGGTATCCAGCGTGATCGCCGGCGCGACCCGCGTCGAGCAGGTCGAGCAGAACGTCAAGGCGATCGGCTGGACGCTGAGCGCGGAAGAGATCGCGGAGATCGACGGGATTACGAAGTAAATGAGTTCGCATTCCCCCGGACTATCTGTTGGACTTTTCTGAGCGTATGTTTGCGTCCGTTGATGTCGCGTTCCGCGCATCAGAACCTGATCACCAAGCGATCCGATTCATGACAAATTCGGTCGAGAAACCCGCTCCGTCCTCGCGCCGCCTCGCCTGCGCCGGCTGCGGCACGGAATTTTCGTGCAGCCTGTCGGGGCCGTGCTGGTGCAGCGAGGAGACCGTGCGCCTGCCGATGCCGGTCGACGGCAGCGATTGCCTGTGCCGGAATTGCTTGCGGAAAATGGCGCCCGGCACCCCGCCGGCTTGATCTAGAGCAAGACCTTTCTGCTGTTTTGGCGCTTCATCAACGTCATTACTGCATGCTCGCGGAGCCGGGAGATCATCATGTTCGTGGTCCGCCTCAAACGGCCCGATGAGGATTTCGATTTCAAGGCGTTCGCCTCGGGCGACGCCGCGCTTGCCCGCTTCAGGACCGCCCAGCAAATGATGATCGATGGCGAGGTCGAGGAATGCGCGTTGTTCGAGGCGCGGGCAGCCGACGCCGCTGGCGCGATAACCATGATCAATGAGGGCAATGCTGCGCTGATCGAGGCCAATCTGGACTCCGATGCCCCGACCCAGGCCTCCGTCCCGACGGCTCGCGGCAGGAGATCGCCACGATGAATACCCTGACAAAACTCGCGCTCGGCGCGATGGGGCGGTTGCGCCCCAAACCGGCGCAAGGCCAAGCCGTGCCGAAGATTGCGCTGCCTGCTCCCGACAAGGCCGGCGGCATGCCGCTGATGGAGGCGATTGCGAAGCGGCGATCGGAGCGGGAGTTCGCCCGCAAGGAATTGCCGCTGCCAATGCTCTCCAGCCTGTTGTGGGCCGCCAATGGCGTCAACCGCCCGGATGGCGGACGCACTGCGCCTTCGGCGATGCATGCGCAGGAGATCGACATCTATGTCGCACTGCCCTCCGGCGCCTATCTCTACGACGCCGCCGCGAACGAACTGCAGCTGGTCGCGGGCAGCGATCTGCGGCGCGTGACCGGTTATCAGGACTTCGTCGACGAGGCGCCGCTCGACCTCGTCTACATCGCCGACCACGGCCGCATGATGCTGGTGCCGGTCGCCAGCCGCGAGAGTTTTGCGTCCGCCGCGGCCGGCGCGATCTCGCAAAACGTCTATCTGTTCGCCGCCGGCAACGGACTTTCTGCCGTCATCCGCGCCTGGATCGACCGCGAGGCGATCGCCAACGCGCTGGGCCTCGGCCACGACCATCAGGTGCTGCTGTCGCAGACGGTGGGGTTTCCAAAGGGCTGACGGCGTCAGGATCGCGCGCTGGCTGCCATCGGTCATGGACCGGCGACAGCGCGCACCCGTCGCGCGGCCAACGCCAGCTCCGTCAGGGAACGGGCGGCTTTGCCGGCCGTCTCCATATAGGAGGGATCGCGATGCAGCAGAACGACGGCGAATGATCCGTCCAACAGCAGCAGTATCTGCCGGGCCAGCAGCAATCCCTCCCCGATCCCTCCGGCCGCGAAGGTCACGCGCAGCCAGTCCTCGAACTTCTTCTTGTGCGCGGCGCCGATCTTGATCGCGGGATGTCCGGGCATGTTGGCGAGTTCGGCGGACGTGCGCAGGAAACCGCAGCCCTTCCATTTCGGATGCCGCGCCGAGCGGGCGAGGTTGCGAAAGATGGCCTCGACCTTGTCCGGCAATCCGCCTTCGGTCTCGGCGAACCAGCGCTGAAACAGCGCGAGATTGGGCTGATCGCGGGCG
>JBKJUA010000317.1:0-8492 GCA_046590305.1 Bradyrhizobium sp. | reverse complement strand
CGCGTGATGCGCTCAAAGCTGGTGCTGGGCATCGCCGACGGGTGGCTTTCCACCGACGGTGATATTATCTATCGCGCGAAGGATCTGAAGGTCGGGCTGTTCAAGCAGGACGCCGAACCTCAGCCGGGCGCCTAAGGCTGCCCCGGCCGAGCGGCATCGGGTTTTTACACGGCTAACACACAAAACCGCAACGACAGGGCGAGGCGATCATGAGGCGGGTTGTCATCACGGGGATGGGCATCGTCTCGTCCATCGGAAACAACACCCAGGAAGTACTGGCGAGCCTCCACGAGGCGAAGTCCGGAATCACGCGCGCGGACAAATATGCCGAGCTCGGTTTCCGCTCCCAGGTGCAGGGCGCTCCCACGCTCGATCCGGCCGGCGTCATCGACCGGCGCGCGATGCGCTTCCTCGGCGAGGGCGCGGCGTGGAATCACATCGCGATGGAACAGGCGATTAAGGATTCCGGGCTGGAGCCGACTGACGTTTCCAACATTCGCACCGGCATCATCATGGGCTCCGGCGGCCCGTCGGCCCGCACCATCGTGGAAGCCGCCGATATCACCCGCACCAAGGGGCCGAAGCGGGTCGGACCGTTTGCGGTGCCGAAGGCGATGTCCTCGACGGCGTCGGCGACGCTCGCCACCTGGTTCAAGATCAAGGGCGTCAACTATTCGATCTCGTCGGCCTGCGCGACGTCGAACCATTGCATCGGCAACGCCTACGAGACCATTCAGATCGGCAAGCAGGATGTCATCTTCGCCGGCGGCTGCGAAGAACTCGAATGGTCGCTGTCGGTGCTGTTCGACGCCATGGGCGCGATGTCGTCGAAATACAACGACACGCCCGCGACCGCGTCGCGTCCCTATGACGTCAGCCGCGACGGCTTCGTCATCGCCGGCGGCGCCGGCGTCGTGGTGCTGGAAGAACTCGAGCACGCCAAGGCGCGCGGCGCCAGGATCTATGGCGAAATCATCGGCTACGGCGCCACCTCCGACGGCTACGACATGGTGGCGCCCTCTGGCGAGGGCGCGGAACGCTGCATGCGGATGGCGATGGAGCATGTGAGAACCCCGATCGACTACATCAACCCGCACGCCACCTCGACGCCGGCCGGCGATCCGCCGGAGATCGAGGCGATCCGCAAGGTATTCGGCGTCGGCGACAAGTGCCCGCCGATCTCGGCGACCAAGGCGCTGACCGGACATTCGCTCGGCGCCACCGGCGTGCAGGAGGCGATCTATTCGCTGCTGATGATGCAGAACGGCTTCATCTGCGAAAGCGCCAACATCACCGAGCTCGATCCGGTGTTCGCCGACATGCCGATCGTGCGCAAGCGGATCGACAATGTGAAACTCGGCACCGTGCTGTCGAATTCCTTCGGCTTCGGCGGCACCAACGCCACGCTGGTGTTCAAGCGGATGGATGCGTGAGATTGCGCCTGCTGATTACCTGAATTCACCGTCATGGCCGGGCTTGTCCCGGCCATCCACGTCTTGATCCATGTGAAGTCAGAAGACGTAGATGCCCGGGCATAGGCGAGCGAAAGCGACGCCGTTCTTCAAACGGCTATGCCCGGGCATGACGAAAGAGAAAGTGTCGACAATGCAGGACCTGATGAAGGGCAAGCGCGGGCTGATCATGGGCGTCGCCAATGATCATTCGATTGCGTGGGGTATTGCTCAGGCGCTGGCGGCGCAGGGCGCGGAGCTTGCCTTTACCTATCAGGGCGATGCGCTCGGAAAGCGCGTCAGGCCGCTGGCCGAGCAGCTCGGCGTTCCCCTGGTGCTGCCCTGCGATGTCGAGGACATTGCCAGCGTCGATGCGGTCTTCGCCACGCTGCGGGAAAGATGGGGTCAGCTGGATTTCCTGGTTCACGCCATCGGCGCTTCCGACAAGAACGAGCTGAGGGGCCGCTACGCCGACACCAGCCGCGAGAACTTTTCCCGCACCATGGTGATTTCGTGCTTCTCCTTCACGGAACTGGCCAAACGCGCGGCGGAGTTGATGCCCGAATCCGGCGGCGCGATGATCACGCTGACCTTCGGCGGCTCGATGCGCGTAATGCCGAATTACAACGTGATGGGCGTCGCCAAGGCCGCGCTGGAAGCCTCCGTGCGCTATCTCGCCGCCGATTTCGGTTCGCGCGGCATTCGCATCAACGCGATCTCGGCCGGACCGATCCGCACCCTGGCGGGATCGGGCATCGGCGATGCGCGCGCGATGTTCGCGTTCCAGCAGAAGCACTCGCCGCTCGGCCGCGGCGTGACGCTGGATGAACTCGGCGGCTCGGCGCTCTATCTCCTGTCGGAATTGTCGGGCGGCGTCACCGGCGAAATCCACTACGTCGATTCCGGCTACAACATTATCTCGATGCCGCGGCCGGAAGAATTGAAGAACCTGGGAGAGTAGACCCGCGCGGGTGGGCAAAGGCGCGCCCTTCGCGCCTTGCCCACCGTTCTTCCTCCGCGCAAATTATGGTGGGCACGGCGCAAGTGCGTCTTTGCCCACCCTCCGCTTTATGCGCTTCTTCTACCCCGCCGCCAGCTTCTCCGCGCGTTGAAACGCCGGGCGCGCGGCGCAGCGATCGAGATAGGCGTCGAAGGACGGGCGCGACGGCGCCATCTTGAACATCCGCACCGCGAAATTCAGCCCCGACCCGATGACGATATCCGCGGCTGAGAAGGTTTGCCCAAGAATCCACGGGCCCTTGGTTACCGCCGCGTCGAGCACATCGAACACACGCTGCGCCTCGCCCCAGCCGGCGGCGACCGGATTCATCTCGATCCTGGTCGCGAGCTGCACGATCGCGGGCTCGACAGCCAGTACAGATATTTTGCGCGCAGGGGATCGCCGAGTGGCGGCGCCAGCTTGGCTTGCGGATAGCGCTCAGCGACATAGGCGCAGATCGCCGCGGCCTCCGCCAGCGTGGCGTCGCCATCTCCCAGGGCCGGCACCTTACCCATCGGATTGATCGCGAGGTACTCCGATGTCTTCTGCGCGCCGGTGGTGATGTCCGTCAGCACGCGCTCGTAAGGCCGCCCGGCTTCTTCCATCAGCCAGAGCGCGGTGAATGATCGCGTGCGTGGCGCCCAGTACAGTTTCATCATCGGATAATTCCCTGCTTCTTCCATCGATACTTGACGAACCCAACAATCGGTTCGACCTGTGTCGTTTTTTACAGGCAAATTCCTGGCAAGAAAAAGGGGCGGCCTTTCGGCCGCCCCCAATCACTCTTTGTTAATCGCCGCGCCGGCTATTCCGCCGCTTGCAGTTGCGGCGCCAGATCGAAGCGATCGGTATTCATGACCTTGGTCCATGCCGCCACGAAGTCCCTTGCGAACTTCTCCTTGGCGTCGGCGCTTCCATAGACTTCCGCGAGGGCGCGGAGCTGGGAGTGCGAGCCGAAGATCAGGTCGACGCGGCTGCCGGTCCACTTCACTGCCTTGGTCTTGCGGTCGCGCCCTTCATACCCGTCACCGGAGCCGGCCGGCTGCCATTCCGTGCTCATGTCGAGCAGGTTGACGAAGAAGTCGTTGGTCAGCGTTTCCGGCTTCTTGGTGAATGCGCCATGCCTGGAGTTGCGGGCATTGGCGCCGAGCACGCGCAGGCCGCCCACCAGCACGGTCATCTCGGGGGCCGTCAGCGTCAACAGCTGGGCCCGATCCACCAGAGCTTCCTCCGGCTTCATGAACTGCGTCCTGGCGCTGATGTAGTTGCGGAAGCCGTCGGCACGGGGTTCGAGCGGCGCGAAGGAGGCGGCGTCGGTCTGATCCTGTGATGCGTCCATGCGGCCGGGCGTGAACGGGACCGTCACGGTCAGGCCGGCATCCTTTGCCGCCTTCTCGATCGCGGCGCCGCCGCCGAGCACGATCAGATCGGCGAGTGACACTTTCTTGCCGAACCCCTTCTGGATCGCTTCGAGGCTAGAGAGGACCTTCGCCAGTTCCGGCGGATTGTTGACTTCCCAATCCTTCTGCGGGCTCAGGCGAATCCGCGCACCGTTGGCGCCGCCGCGCTTGTCGGAGCCGCGGAACGTCGAAGCCGACGCCCATGCGGTCGAGACCAGCTGCGACACGGTGAGGCCGGAGGCGAGGATCTTCGCCTTCAGCGCAGCGATGTCCGTGGCGTCGATCAGGGGATGATCGACCGAGGGAATCGGGTCCTGCCAGATCAGCGTTTCCTTCGGCACCAGCTTGCCGCGATAGCGCACGGCCGGCCCCATGTCGCGATGCGTGAGCTTGTACCAGGCGCGCGCGAACGCATCGGCGAATTGATCCGGATTCTCGAGGAAGCGCCGCGAGATCTTCTCGTAGGCAGGGTCGAAGCGCAAAGCGAGGTCCGTCGTCAGCATGGTCGGAAGGTGCTTCTTCGACTTGTCGAACGCGTCCGGAATCGTGGGCTCGGCACCCTTCGCCTTCCATTGTTGTGCACCGGCCGGGCTCTTGGTCAGCTCCCATTCGAAGTTGAACAGGTTCTCGAAGAAGTGGTTGCTCCACTTCGTCGGCGTCTGCGACCAGGTCACTTCAGGACCGCCGGTGATGGCGTCGGCGCCGAAGCCGGTGCCATGCTTGCTCTTCCAGCCGAGGCCCTGATCCTCGATGGCGCCGCCTTCCGGATCCGCACCGATCAGCGACGGATCGCCGGCGCCGTGCGTCTTGCCGAAGGTGTGGCCGCCGGCGATCAGCGCCACGGTCTCTTCGTCGTTCATCGCCATGCGGAAGAAGGTCTCGCGGATGTCCTTCGCGGATTTGACCGGATCGGGATTGCCGTTCGGGCCTTCCGGATTGACGTAGATCAGGCCCATCTGCACCGCGCCGAGCGGTTCGGAGAGCTCGCGCTCGCCGCTGTAGCGTTCATCGCCGAGCCAGGTGCCCTCGGGACCCCAGTACAGTTCTTCAGGCTCCCACACATCGGCGCGGCCGCCGGCGAATCCGAACGTCTTGAAGCTCATCGATTCCAGCGCGACGTTGCCGACGAGGACGAACAGATCCGCCCAGGACAGCTTGCTGCCGTACTTCTGCTTGATCGGCCACAGCAGCCGGCGTGCTTTATCGAGGTTGGCGTTGTCGGGCCACGAGTTGAGCGGCGCGAAGCGCTGCTGGCCGGCGCCGGCGCCGCCACGGCCGTCGGTGGTGCGGTAGGTGCCGGCGCTGTGCCAGGCCAGACGGACGAACAGTCCGCCGTAATGACCGAAATCGGCCGGCCACCACTCCTGCGATTCCGTCATCAGGGCATGCAGGTCCTTGATCACGGCGTCGAGGTCGAGGCTTTCAAATTCCTTGGCGTAGTCGAACCCTTTGCCCATCGGATCGGCGGAAGGGTGGCGCGCATGGAGCACGCCGATATCGAGGTGTTCTGGCCACCAGTCGCGGTTGCTGTGCCCGCGGCTGCCGCCGGTGAACGGGCATTTGCCCGCGCTGTCGTCAGTCTTTGCGTCCATGTTTCTCTCCGATCGTGCTGTGCAATTTTATCGAGTCGTTCCCTGTGGAGCGACGGGTGATGGGTTCTGGTTGCCGGCATCGGTTGCCGGCGCCGGTGATTATCGGGGGCGGTCAGCCATGGCTGTTGTTCCTTCCGGCAGGTGGGGCGGAGCCCGCATTTGACCAAGGCCGAGGCCGCGGGCGCATTGACCTGGCGCAACCACGTCATCCGGATCCGCAGGGGTGTTCGGTGCCTTCAGTCAAATTTGCTGCATCCCCACCTTGGAAGATATCTAAGATCAGGTCCAGTCGAATTGTCTTGAGCTCTCGATCAGTTTATCTGATGATCATGATCACGCTCCGACAGCTTCGTTATCTCTCGGCCCTGGCCAAACACGGCCATTTCGGCCGCGCCGCCGAAGCCTGCGCCGTGACCCAGCCCGCGCTGTCGATGCAGATCCGCGATCTGGAACGGACTCTCGGCGTCGCCGTGGTGGAGCGGCGGCCCGGCGATGTCATGCTGACCGATGTCGGGCGCGAGATCGCGCGGCGGGCGGAGGACGTGCTGACGGCCTCGCGCGATCTGGTCGACTTCGCCCGCCACCGCAGCGGCCTCTTGACCGGGCGGCTGACGCTCGGCGTTATTCCTTCGCTGGCGCCCTATCTGCTGCCGCGGATTCTTCCCCTGTTGCAGTCCCGGTTTCCGGAATTGCAGCTGGAGCTGCGGGAAACCCAGACAAGGCAGTTGATCGAGGATATCAAGAGCGGCGCGCTCGATGCCGCCATGCTTGCTCTGCCGGTGGCTGAGCCCGACATCGATACGATTGCGCTGTTCGAGGATCTGTTTCTGCTGGCGGTGCCCGCGAGCGATCCGCGCCTGGAGACCGCGCGGGTGGCCGCGGATGATATCGACCAGAGCCGGCTAATCCTGCTCGAGGACGGCCACTGCCTGCGCGACCAGGCGCTGGCGTTCTGCGCCACCGCGACGCGCGTCCGCAGCGGTGTTGGCGGGGGCACCGTGTTCGGCGCCAGCAGCCTGAACACCGTGATGCAGATGGTCGCGGGCGGCTACGGCGTTACGCTGATTCCGCAGATCGCCGCCGATGTCGAACGGCGCGACGCCCGCGTGAAATTCCTGCGCCTGGAAAACCCGCAGCCCGGCCGTAGCATCGGCCTCGTGTTCCGCCGCACCTCGCCGCGCAAGGCGGATTTTGCCGCGCTCGGCGAGGTGGTGAAGGAGAGTGTGGGCGAGACTCGTGCCCCGGACGCGGCGCAGCGTCAAACGTTGCGCCGCTGAGCCGGGGCCCATGGCTGCGTGGGTCCCGGCTCAGCGGTGCATCGTACCGGACGATGCCTCGCATCGCCGGGAGAACGCTGCGCCGCGTCCGGGACAGGAGTTCATCAAACAAAAAGGGCGGCTTAAAGCCGCCCTTTCGTGTCGAATGCAACCCGCTCAAACCGCCAGCGTGCCGGCCTTCGCGGCGGCGTAGCGCTCGGCGATCTTCGTCCAGTTCACCGTGTTCCACCATGCCTTGAGGTAATCGGCGCGGCGGTTCTGGTAGTTGAGATAATAGGCGTGCTCCCAGACGTCGTTGCCCATCAAGGCGCGCTTGCCGTCCATGATCGGATTGTCCTGGTTCGGACGGGTCTCGATCGCGAGCTTGCCTTCCTTGGAGACGATGAGGAACACCCAGCCCGAGCCGAACTGGCGGCCGCCCGCGGCATTAAAATCGTTCTGGAATTTTTCCAGGCCGCCGAGGTCCTTGTCGATCGCCGCCAGCACCTCGCCCTCGGGCTTGCCGCCGTTCGGTCCCATGATCTCCCAGAACATGGTGTGGTTGGCATGGCCGCCGAGGTTGTTGCGAACGGCGAATTTGATGTCGTCGTTCAGCGCGTTGATGTTGCCGAGCACGTCCGGAATGGCCGCAGTGCCGAGCTGCGGATTGGTCTTGGCCAAATTGTTGAGATTGGTGATGAACGCCTGATGATGCCGGCCATGGTGGATTTCCATGGTCTTGGCATCGATGTGGGGTTCCAGCGCATTGAATGGATAGGTTAGCGGCGGGAGCATGAACGGGCCGGCTGCGGCGGGCGCAGCAGCGGGAGCCGCGGCGGGCGCCTGGGCAAACACAGCGCGTGGCGCGGCGGCGACGGCAGCGATGGCTGCGGCCATCGTGACGAGATGACGACGGGATAGTGCGGACATGAGAAGTCTCCCTGGGCTGTGGCGAGCATGGTTGCTCGATTAGGAACTTGGTTACGAACGGGGTCGGGTTGAAGCTAAATTTCGTTCTTGGACTGCCGGCCGTAGCCGGGAGAACGCCCGAGTTCAAGTTACGTGCCGCGAGCGCCGGCAGTTTCGTTGATACTGCGGCGGAATCGCGCATGCCGATCCTCGAAATGTGATCGCTTCTCCTGGACGCAAACAAAAAGGGCGGCTGAAAAGCCGCCCTTCGTTGTCAATTTCCGTTGCGGGATTACTCGCCGGCGGCTTCGCGCGCCGGAGCCTCGGTCTTCTGGCTGGCTTCGAGGTCCTCGCCGGTGGTCTGGTCGACCGCCTTCATCGACAAGCGCGTCTTGCCGCGATCGTCGAAGCCGAGCAGCTTGACCTTGACCTTGTCGCCTTCCTTGACGACGTCGCTGCTCTTCTGCACGCGCTGCGCGGAGAGCTGCGAGATGTGGACGAGGCCGTCCTTGGCGCCGAAGAAGTTCACGAAGGCGCCGAAGTCCATGACCTTGACCACGGTGCCGTCATAGATCAGGCCGACTTCCGGATCCGACGCGATCGACTTGATCCAGTTGATCGCCGCCTTGATGGCGTCGCCGCTGGACGAAGCCACCTTCACCGAACCGTCGTCCTCGATGTTGATCTTGGCGCCGGTCTTTTCGACGATCTCGCGGATCACCTTGCCGCCGGTGCCGATCACTTCACGGATCTTGTCGGTCGGGATCTTGAACATCTCGATGCGCGGCGCGTGTTCGCCGAGTTCGGCGCGCGCGGTGGTCAGCGCCTTCGCCATTTCGCCGAGGATGTGCAGACGGCCGTCCTTGGCCTGGCCAAGCGCGACC
>JBKJUA010000170.1:0-9629 GCA_046590305.1 Bradyrhizobium sp. | reverse complement strand
TGCCGACAGGATGTCGCCGCACGGTGGCAGTATTTCCAAGCGCAGGCTGCTTTCGATCGAGGGCGCCCGCAGCGCGGTCAGCAGCAAAACCCTGTTCGACGTGCTGCTGCCCGTTGCTCCGCCGCGCCTGCAGGGCTAGAATCGCCGCATGACGGCAAGACCACTGTTAAAGCGCGATTCCATCTCGGTATTCGATTTCCGCTGCACCGCGGGTCCGGCGGACACGCCGTTCATGGAGCAGCATATCGGTCACTCGGTTTCCTTCGTCCGCAAGGGCAGTTTCGGCTGCCGCAGCCGCGGCCGGAGTTTCGAACTGGTGGCGGGATCGGTGCTAGTCGGCCATCCCGGCGACGAATACATGTGCACCCACGACCATGTCTGCGGCGACGAGTGCCTGTCGTTCTTTCTCGGCCCAGAACTGGTAGAGGCGATCGGCGACCGCACCGAGATCTGGCAGATCGGCGCCGCACCGCCGCTGCCGGAATTGATGGTGCTCGGCGAGCTGGCGCAGGCCGCCGCCGACGGCCGCAGCGATATCGGCCTCGACGAGGCCGGGGCGCTGTTCGCCAGCCGGTTCGTCGAGGCGGTTTCCGGACGGCCGCAGAAGCCCGCGGCGACGGCTCCTAAGGACCGCCGTCGCGCGGTGGAAAGCGCGCTGTGGATCGACGCGCATTCGGCTGAAAATATCGATCTGGAGCAGGCCGCGGCCCAGGCTGGGCTCAGCCCGTTCCACTTCCTGCGGCTGTTTTCGAACGTGCTCGGCGTTACCCCGCACCAGTATCTGGTGCGCTCGCGGCTGCGCCATGCCGCGCGCCTATTGGCCGACGACGAAATCTCCGTCACCGACGTCGCCTACGACGTCGGTTTCGCCGATCTCTCCAATTTCGTCCGCACCTTCCACCGTGCCGCCGGCGTCTCGCCGCGCCGGTTCCGTGCAGCATCGCGCGGCGACCGCAAGATTTTCCAAGAACGCCTCGCCTTGCGCTAAGTAGGGTTGTCTCCGAACAGCGCGCGTTCCAGCGCGCCTTGAAGGAGATCGCCATGTACGACCACATCGGATTCAAGGTTAAAAGTCTCGACGCGAGCGTGCGCTTTTACACCGCCGCACTAGCGCCGCTCGGGTTCGTGCTGTGCTCGCGCGACGACAGCGGCGCCGGCTTCGGCCCCAAGGGCGAGCCGGCGCTCTGGCTGCATCTGCACAAGGGGCCGGCCAATGGCGGCGCCCATGTCGCCTTCCGCGCGCCCGATCACGCCGCGGTCGAGAAGTTTCACAGCGAGGGATTGAAAGCCGGCGGCCAAGACAATGGCGGCGCCGGCCCGCGCGCCGACTACAGCCCGACTTATTATGCCGCGTTCCTGATCGACCCCGACGGCAATAATGTCGAGGCGGTGTGTGCGTAAGACGGATCGCACCGCTCCAACCACCATCATTGTGAGCGAAGCGAAGCAATCCAGCTTTGCCGCAGCAAGCTGGATTGCTTCGTCGCTTTGCTCCTGGCAATGGCGACAGAGCAAGAAGGACTACATCCCATGGCTTCCATCACAAAGACATTCCGTTGGACGCCCATCCGACGATGTCTGGTCCGTGGTGCGCGATTTTGGCGCGGTACATACCCGGCTGGCGCCGGATTTTGTCACCGACGCGCGGATCGACGGCGATACGCGGATCGTCACATTTGCCAACGGCATAGTGGCGCGCGAGCAACTGGTGGATTGCGACGAGGCGCGGCGGCGGCTTTTCTATGCGATCAGCAGTGGCTCGGTGCAGGTGCTTTCCGATGGCGATACGCGCAGCCGGTTGATCTGGATCGTCGACATCCTGCCCAACGAGATCGCGCCCTATGTCGATGTGCAGATGGATCTCGGCGCGCTCGCCGTACAGAAAGCGCTGCGGCGCAGCGCGGCATGAAGCTCTGCAGTACCGGCTAGGACAAAGCGGGGCGGATGCCCGGCGCCGGGCCGCCCTTCGGTCCCCAGCGCGTGAAGACGACGCTGGCGGCGGACAGCACGCCGAGTACGACCATGGAGGCTGCCGCCAGCGCAAAATAGTTCGCCGCTGACGCATCGAACGTCGCCAGCCACCAGCCGCCGATAGCGACGAACACCAGCCGCGCGGTTTGCGCCAGCACCGGGCCCAGCACCTTCGCAGCACCCTGCGAGGAAAAATACATCGAGATCGACAGCCCGATGAAGGCGTACATCGGTGCCGCGATCGACAGATACTGCCGGCTGGCGGCGCGCACGCTGGGATCGTCGGTGAAAATGTTGACCCACAGATCGGGAAATATCGCGATCACGGTGGCGACCACGCCGACCGACACGAAGGCGACGCAGCCCGCGATCCAGGCGATCCGCCGCGCCCGCGCCACTCGCTGCGCGCCGATCGCCATCCCGACCATCGGCACCGAGGCGATGCCGACCGCGAACGCGATCGAGGTCAGCATGAATTCTAGCCGGGCGCCGACGCCGTAGCCGGCCAGGATTTCGGTGCCGAACTGCGCCAGCATGTGGGTGAAGATAGCGACGGTCAGTACCGACTGCAGCGGCGAGAAGCAGGAGATGGCCCCGACCTTCAGGATATCGAAGAACATCGCCCACTGAATCCGCAGTCCCCTGATCTTGGGAACCACGCGGGCACGCCCGGAAAAGATGTACCAGGCCATCACGGAAACGCTGATGACATAGGCGACCAGCGAGCCTGCGGCGACGCCCTGCATGCCGAAGGACGGGATCGGGCCGAGGCCGAGGCCGAGCGTACCGCCGAGAATGATCTGGCAGGTGGCGGACGACAGCATCAGCATCGACGGCAGTTTCATGTTGCCGGTGCCGCGCAAAATTCCCGCAAACGTGTTCATCAGCCACGGCACCACCGCGCCGCCGAAGAAAATCTGCACATAGCCGATGGCCTGGGCCAGCACGTTGCCACGGCCGCCGAGCAATTCCAGCAGCGTGGGGCCGAAGATCAGCATGCCCAGCATGAAGACGAGGCCAAGGCTGATGCCGATCAGCATCGCATGCGACGCCAGCGTCGAGGCGCGGTCGATATCGCCGGCGCCGATCGCGCGCGCGATCGCCGAGGCCACGCCGCCGCCCATCGCGCCGCCGGACATGGTCATGGTCAGGATCACGAACGGAAACACCAGCGCCATCGCCGCCAGCGACTCGACGCCGAGCCGGCCAATATAGGAGGTCTCCGCAATCACCACGCAGGTGCCGGCCGAGAGCGCGATCACGTTCGGCCATGCCAGCCACAACAGCGTGCGCAGAATCGGCCCCTCGACCAGCGCGTTCTTCACCGGCGCTTCCGGCGGCGGAAGCGGGCGTTCGTCGTCGTCAACGGGGATCTCGGCGACACCGATATCGGACATTTCATCTCCCGCGCGCTAACCGCGCTGCAGCCCGATCCACCTGCCGTGCTGGCCGCTTCCTAGCACCGATCCGGCATGATTCCATGCGCGCCGGGCGCATGGGCCGCCTGCGCCAGCACCTCGGCGTCGCTGCGCCGGAGCGGCAGCGCGCTCAGCCGATCGACCACACGAAGGGCGGCTTGCCGCCCGGTGTCGGTTTCAAATGAACCGGGATGTGACGACCGCAGCCGGCCGCGAGACCCTCGAACAATCCTTCGAGCACCCGGGCGCAGGCCGGGTGGTAATCGCCGACATCGGCCATCAGCTTCCAGCTCTGCTGCCGGATTTCGAAGGCGCCGCCGGACTCGCTCACCTCGGCGACATCGTCCTGCGCCTCGAACAGCGCGCGCAGGAACGCCGCGAAATCCTTTGCCGAACCTCGCCTGCCGGAGAGGCCGCGCGCGATCTCGTCGAAATACTGCATGCCGATCAGCTTGCCGGCGAGATGCAGCAGGTAGCCGGCATCCTCGGGACCGAACACCTGCACCATCACGGGTGCTGCGGTCCGCACATACTCCATCGCGTAGTTGCGGTAGGCTTTTTCCAGCCGCGGTTTCGGCCAGCTTGCGACCGGCAGCGCCGGCGCGGTGGCAGGATCGAACAACGGTGCTTCGAGGTGGCGCGCGAACACCATGCGCTGATCGATCTCGAGCGGACGGTCGTATTCGCAGTAGTAGCCTTCCAGCCCGTCCTGGCCATCGACGCTCTGCTTGGTGCAGACGAAGCCGAGCCGGAGATCGCCGAGGGCGGCGCCATTGTTGGCGTGCCAGCCGCGCAGCATCGCGCGCGACACTTCGCCGGGCACGCCGCAGATCGCGGTGCCCTTCCAGATCCAGCGCGGCGGCGGATAGCGGATCCAGGCCTTGCGGTCGTTCTCGTACATGTATTCGACATGGACGCCGCCGATCCAGTTGGAGAGATAATGATACTGCGCCGCCGCCACCGCCGGCGGCAGATGGCTGAGACCCAGTTTCTCCAGGCCGGGCAGGAAGCGCTCCTGCTGCTGGCGGCGAAACACCCGGAACACGAATTCCGCGGCATCGGCCGTGCCGCGCCGCGTCACCACGGTCAGAATGAGCCCGGTGAAAAAAGCGTGATAGAGATCGGCGACGCTGCGCCATTTCAGCCATTGCGCCTCGCGCACGCCGTCCGTCGTCCCGTTCATGGCGATCTCCCAAAGCCCTGTTTTGCCCAAGCGCTTCCCCAGCCCCAAAGTCCAATCCGAGGCCGACAGGGTGCCGCTCCGGACCAAAACATTGAAAACAACCCCATGTACAGTAAGCAAGGTGTTGGTTTGGCACGGTTTTCCATCACACGAAATTCATGGCGGAAGTCGTGAACAACGGCAGGTCTGCCGTATTGTACAGGGCAATTGCCAAGGAGCCATCATGCGCAACGCAATCCTGCGCGTCATCTGTATCGGAGCGTTGACGCTTCCGCTCGCCGCCTGCAACGAGCCCGCCAATACCGCCGTCGCCGAGCAAACTTTTGGCCCCTCCCCGACCCTGCCGGCTCCCGAAAAATCCTGGCTGCCGACGGTCAACATCGCGACCGCCACCGGCTGGCCTGCCGGTGCCAAGCCCAGGGCGGCCAGCGGCATGGCGGTCAATGCCTTCGCAACCAGGCTTGATCATCCGCGCACGGTCCATGTGCTGCCGAATGGCGACGTGCTGGTGGCCGAGAGCAACGCGCCGCCGAAGACCGATTCCGGCGGCATTAAGGGCTGGATCACCAAAATGATCATGAGCCGCGCCGGCGCCGGGGTGCCGAGCGCCAACCGCATCATGCTGCTGCGCGATGCCGATGGTGACGGCGTCGCCGAGGTAAAGAGCGTCTTCCTCGAAAACCTGTTCTCGCCGTTCGGCATGGCGCTGGTCGGCGAGGAATTTTATGTCGCCAATGCCGACGCCATCGTGAAATTTCCCTACCGCGCCGGCGACACCAAAATCACCGCACCGGGTGTGAAACTGGCGGACCTGCCGGCGGGCCGCAACCATCACTGGACCAAGGACCTCATCGCCAGCCCCGACGGGACGAAGCTTTACGCGACCGTCGGCTCCAACAGCAATATCGGCGAAAACGGCATGGAGGAGGAAATCAATCGCGCCGCCGTGCTCGAAGTCGATCGCGCCTCCGGCAAGTGGCGGGTGTTCGGCGCCGGCCTGCGCAATCCGAACGGGCCGGCCTGGGAGCCGAAATCAGGCGCGCTGTGGGTCGTCGTCAACGAGCGCGACGAACTCGGCGACGATCTGGTGCCGGATTACATGACCTCGGTGAAGGACGGCGCGTTCTATGGCTGGCCCTACAGCTATTTCGGCCAGAAGGTCGATACCCGTGTCGAACCGCAGCGGCCCGATCTGGTGGCGAAGGCCATTGCGCCGGACTATGCGCTCGGCGCGCATACTGCCGCACTGGGGCTCGCCTTCAACACCGGCAATTTGTTTCCGCAGGAGATGGCCGGCGGCGCCTTCATCGGCCAGCATGGTTCGTGGAACAGAAAACCGCGCTCCGGCTACAAGGTGATCTTCGTGCCGTTCACGGATGGCAAGCCGTCGGGCAAGCCGCAGGACGTGCTGACCGGCTTCCTCAATGACGGCGGCGAAGCACAAGGCCGCCCGGTCGGCGTCGCGCTCGACAAACGGGGCGCGCTGCTGGTGGCCGACGATGTCGGCAATGCGATCTGGCGGGTGACGCCGGCGGGGAAATCGGCGGCGCGGTAGCATCGAAGCGAACCGCGTTCAAACCACCTTGCCGAAGACAGCGCCAATGCCGGCCGTCAGGGCCATCGCGAAGGCACCCCAGAAGGTCACGCGGATGGTCGGCCTCAGCAGCCCGGCGCCGCCGGCCTTCGCGCCGATCGCGCCAAGCAAAGCGAGGAACAGCAACGATCCTGCCGACACCACCGGGATCAGGACGCTGAAGGGCGAGATCAGCACCAGCACCAGCGGCGCCATCGCCCCGACGGAGAAGGTCGCGGCCGAAGCCAGCGCCGCCTGCACCGGACGCGCGGTCGTCACCTCGGAGATGCCGAGTTCGTCCCGGGCATGCGCGCCCAGCGCGTCCTTCGTCATCAGCTGCTTCGCGACCTCGCGGGCGAGTTCGGCCTCGACGCCCCGCGCGACATAGACCTGTGCCAGTTCTTCCCGCTCGAACACCGGATCGTCCACAAGTTCTTTCTTCTCGCGGGCGAGGTCGGCGTGCTCGGTATCGGACTGCGAACTGACCGAAACATACTCGCCGGCCGCCATCGACATTGCGCCGGCGACCAGCCCGGCCACGCCGGTCAGCAGCACATCGCTTTGCGAGGCAGCCGCTGCGGCCACGCCCAGTATCAGACTCGCGGTGGAGATGATCCCGTCATTGGCGCCGAGCACGGCCGCCCGCAGCCAGCCGATGCGCTCGACAAGGTGGTTTTCGCGATGGAGACGACTCATGCATCGATCCTGATGTGGCGCGAACCGTTGCGTCGCGGAGGCGACAGCTTCCCAAAGAGCCGCGCATTCGGCAATGATCTGCATCAATATCGGGCGATTGCGACCATGATGGACGTTGGACGGACAATGGCGACGGCGGGCGACCGGCCACGCCTAACGTGATCTGACGCACAGGAATAAAATGCTCGATCTTCCTCCACTGCTCTTGAACCTCGCGGTAGCGCTCGGTATCGGGCTTCTGATCGGCGCCGAGCGGGAGCGCCGCAAGGGGCAAGGCCCTGCGCGCGCGCCGGCGGGAATCCGCACATTCTCCGTCGTCTCGCTGGCCGGGGCCATCAGCGTGACGGCGGGCGGCGCGCTGGTGCTGGCCGTCACGGTCGCGGGCGTGGCGGCGCTGACCACCATCGCCTATTTCAGGTCGCGCGACGAAGATCCCGGCCTTACCACCGAGATTGCGCTGGTGCTGACTGCGCTGCTCGGCGGCCTTGCGATGCAACAACCGGCCCTGGCGGCCGGCATCGCCGTGGCGCTTGCCACCCTGCTCGCGGCGCGCGCGCCGCTGCATCATTTCGTCCGTTCGGTGCTGACCGAGGCAGAAGTGCGCGATGCGCTGATCTTCGCCGGCGCGACCCTGGTGGTTCTCCCGCTGCTGCCCAATCGCGCGATGGGACCTTACGATGCGCTCAATCCGCACGCGGTCTGGATCGTCGTCATCCTGGTGATGGCGATCAGCGCCGCCGGATACATTCTGATCCGGCTGCTCGGGGCGCGTTTCGGCCTTCCGATCGCCGGTCTTGCGGCGGGCTTCATCTCCAGCACCGCGACCATCGGCGCCATGGCAACGCGGGTCCGGAAGAATCCGGGCATCATGACCGCGGCGACCGCCGGCGCGGCGCTGTCGACCGTCGCAACCATCGTCCTGATGTCGCTGGTACTCGCAGCCACCAGCATCGCCACGCTGCGCGCGCTTGCCATCCCGCTGCTCTGCGCCGGCATTGCCGCGACAGCCTACGGCATTGGCTTCACGATCCGGACCTTGCGCGAAAAGGATATGCCGGATCCCCAGCCGGGACAGGCGTTCAGCCTCCCGGTGGCGCTGATATTCGCGCTGACGCTTTCGGCGATGCTGATTGCCTCGGCCGCGCTGCGCGACTGGTTCGGCGAGACCGGAGTCATCGTAGCCGCCGCGGCCGCCGGCTTCGTCGACACCCACTCCGCCGCCATCGCGGTCGCTTCGCTGGTGGCCTCCGGAAAGATGAGCGCCGCCGATGCGGTGCTTCCCATCCTCGCCGCGCTCACCACCAATACCGTCAGCAAGATCGTGTTTGCCGGGAGCAGCGGCAGCCGGGCCTTCGCGCTACGCCTGATTCCCGGCCTGGTCCTGGTCGCCGTCGCGGCCTGGGCCGGCGCGCTGCTGATGCGGTAGGCGCCTGGCTAGTCACGCCCGAAAATGCTTGCTCAGCTTCAGGCCCTGGGCCTGGTAGTTCGAGCCGATGCGCTGGCCGTACATGGCGTCGGGGCGGGCCAGCATTTTCTCGTAGACGAGGCGGCCGACGATCTGGCCATGTTCGAGGATGAAGGGCACTTCGCGCGAGCGCACTTCCAGCACGGCGCGCGAGCCCTGTCCGCCAGCGCCGGCGTAGCCAAAGCCGGGATCGAAGAAGCCGGCATAATGCACGCGGAATTCGCCGACCAGCGGATCGAACGGCACCATCTCCGCGGCGTAATCCGGCGGCACCTGGACGGCCTCTTTGGAGGCCAGGATATAGAACTCGCCGGGATCGAGAATGAGGCTGCCGTCGGGCCTTGCTGCGATCGGTTCCCAGAATTCGCCGACGGCGTAGCCGCCGCGGCGGTCGATGTCGACCACGCCGGTGTGACGCTTGGCGCGATAGCCGACGAAGCCGTCGGAGTTTTCGCCTGACAAGTCGACGCTGAGCGCGACGCCGTTGACGAGGTCGGCGTCGTCGACATCGACCAGCCGCTCCAGATCATGCAGCGCGTCGAGTTCGTCGGCGTTGAGGATGGCGTCGCCGGTGCGGAAGCGCACCTGTGACAGCCGCGAGCCCTCGCGCAGCAGCACCGGAAAGGTCTTCGGGCTGATCTCGGCATAGAGCGGGCCGTGATAGCCTGCGCCGATCATGTCGAAGCGTCTTGTGCCGTCGGCGATCACGCGGGTGAACACATCGAGCCGCCCGGTCGAGCTTTTGGGATTGGCGGCGGCAACGATTTCCGGCGGCAGCGCGAGACTCTCCAAAAGCGGCACGATGTAGACGCAGTTGGTCTCCAGCACCGCGCCGTCGGTCAAATCGATTTCATGCAGCTTCAACTCGTCGATGCGCTCGGCCACCGTGGCGCCGGGACCTGGCAGGAAACTCGCGCGAACGCGGTAGGCGATGTCGCCGAGCCGCAGATCTAGGCTCGCCGGCTGGATCTGGCTTTCGACAAAGGGATAGGCCGGCAGAATGAGGCCGGCATCCGCCATCGCCGCGATCATGCGATCGGGCAGAATGCCATTGGCGTCGGGCGAAAGCGTGAAGGTCACGATGGGGGTCCTCAGGAGTGGCCGGGCTTTCCGGCCATCCAGACGCTGAAAATGCGGACTTTTACCGGTTATCCGATGGCCGCCTTGACGGAAAGGGCGCAAGGGAATATCAGCATGACTTATCCCGTGGTGATTTGAGCCGGCCGGCTTGCAGCCACGTTAAACAAGTCGCTAAACAGGCCGGGGACATGTGTGATCCCGGCTTGTGGAATTTTTTCCAGGCCGGTTTTTTTGTGACCATTT